>DATINV010000225.1:0-23348 GCA_035473775.1 Chthoniobacterales bacterium | reverse complement strand
GCAGAGAAGCTTCTAGACGGTGCTTCACGTTCTCCTTCGGAAAAGCGCTAAGCTGGCAGGTCAGTTAGTGCGCATCCTGCTGCATAAATCGCTCTGTTCCGGCGATTCGAATTGAGTTTTTCCGCAGAAATCGGCAATCTCGGCTGCCGGTTGACTCTCACTCTTAACCGCGACCACTCCCGATCATTATGAAATCATTTTCCGCAATCCTCTTGGCGCTTTCTTTAGCAGCAGCCGACAACGCCCGGGCAACCAGCTCCCACGATTATTTCGGCCCCCGAATCAGCGCTGCGCCATCCGTCGCCGCAAACGGCGCAGCGAAGAATGCACTCGATTCCATACATCGCTGGAACCAAATCGCGATCGACGCCAGCGGACTCGATCATACTCCTGTCGCCCTCGGTGAGCTGCGTACTTTCGGCGAGCAACTCGGACCTGGTCGGGCGGCTCGCGCGATGGCAATCGTCCATATCGCCATTTTCGATTCAGTTAATGCCGTGCTCGGCGGCTATCAGAGTTATTCTGGAGTCCCGAAAGCGAAGGGCCCAGTTTCACTCGACGCGGCAGTCGCGCAAGCTGCGCACGATACGCTATCCTTTCTCTACCCATCGCAAGCGGCCAAGTTCGATTCCTTCCTCGCCGATGATCTGGCGGCCGTTCACAACAAGCCTCAACGTAACGGCGGTGTCTTATTAGGTCGTCGCGCGGCCAGGGAGATCCTCGAACTCCGCAATACTGATGGCTCGCAAGTCCCCGAACCGAATCTCGGCACAACCTGGTTTACCAGCGATCAACCTGGGCATTGGCGCCAGGACCCGATCGCCCAGCAACCGGTCGCTCTCGGCGCGCACTGGGGCGAATGCAAACCGTTCGTTATGCAATCCGGTAATCAGTTTCGCGTTCCGCCACCGCCAGCAATGAGCAGCCAGCAATACGCAGACGCCTATAATGAAGTGATGTCGGTTGGCGGCGACGGCATCCACACTCCGAGCGCCCGGACGCCCGATCAAAGTTTCGCCGCAATCTTTTGGGCCTACGACGGAACACCGAGCCTTTGCGCACCGCCCCGCCTCTACAACCAAATCACCATTCACCTCGCCGATCAGATGCATCTCAACACGATTGAGCTGGCGCGTTTGCTCGCGTTGGTCAATACCGCGATGGCTGATACCGGCATCGCAGTTTGGGAATCGAAGTTTTTTTACGATTTCTGGCGACCGATCACCGGTATTCGCGAATCAGATCCCGGCACAGGACCGACTGGACTGGGCGACGGCAACCCGAACACACCTGGCGATCCCACATTTGTTCCGCTCAGCGCGCCAGCTAGCAATCTCAGCGGGCCGAATTTCACGCCGCCGTTTCCAACGTATCCGTCGGGGCACGGCGGTTTTGGCGGTGCAGTATTCCAAACAATGCGACGATTTTTTGGGAGCGACAATATCGCCTTCACTCTTATTTCCGACGAATTCAACGGAGTGACTAAAGACAGCGCAGGCAACGTACGTCCGCTCATGCCGCGCAGTTTTGCCAATTTCTCCCAGGCCGAAGAAGAAAACGGCCAGAGCCGGATTTATCTCGGTATCCACTGGTCGTTCGATAAGACCGCCGCCATCGCGCAGGGCCGCAACGTCGGCAACTACGTCTTCGACCACGCCTTCTTGCCGGCCAGTAAGCACTAAAGATTGTTATTCTGAGCGCCTGTCCGCCGCAGCCTTGGCGAAGGCGGATTGGACGCTCGGTGTTCGGCGTTAATGTCGCCGCGCTTCGGAAATTAGTGGGCCAGCTCCGCGCTCGTCACTGGCACGAACTCGCTCTCTCGCAGCACCGCCGGTTTCGTTCCCCGAACTAACTGCCACCACTGCGCCGCTGAGCCAATCACGATTAGACACACGAACAACATGAAAAATCCGGCAACGATCGCGTCGATTTGCCAGACCCATGCTTGTCGCAAAAACTCCTGAGCTTTCGTCGAATCGAGAATCGTCACCGATTGCTGCGCGAGGGATTGCGCGCCGCTCAAAAATCCGAGCCTTGGATCAGCCGAGAAAATCTTCAAGTAACCGGCCGAGAATGTTACCGCGCACATGAAGAGCAGCGGCACGAGCGTGATAAACACGTACCGCGTCTTTTGCATTTTAATCAGGATCGTCGTGCACAAACAAAGCGCAATCACGGAAAGTAGTTGGTTCGCCAACCCAAACAACGGCCACAGCGTGTTCACGCCGCCGAGGGGATCGATCACGCCCTGATACAAAAACCAGCCCCAGGCTGCGACCAACACGACGCTGGTCACAAAATTCGCGCTCCAGGATCGGGTGTTGCTGAGCGGTCGCCACACGTTGCCTAACAAATCCTGCAATAAGAACCGCCCGACGCGCGTACCGGCATCGATCGTCGTCAAAATAAACAACGCCTCGAACATGATGGCGAAGTGATACCAAAGCGCGAGCGCGGTCGGGCTCGACGTAACCCGCGCGAACATGTGCGCCATTCCGACCGCGAACGTCGGCGCGCCGCCAGCGCGATTATACATCGTCTGCTCGCCCAGATCCTTTGCCAGAGTCGACATCTCATCTTCCGTCACGGGAAATCCGGCCGCGGAGACTTTCTGCACAACTTCGGTCGGAGCACCCTTCATGTTGATCGCGAAGTATTCGCCGGGTTGCAGCACGCAGGCGGCGATTAACGCCATCAGCGCGACCATCATCTCGGTGATCATCGCGCCATAACCGATGTCGCGCACACGCGATTCGCGAGAAAGCATCTTCGGCGTCGTCCCAGACGAGATTAGCGAATGAAATCCCGACACTGCACCGCAAGCGATCGTGATGCACACGAACGGAAACACTGGCCCGGCAAAAACGAGCCCCGAACCGTCGATGAATTTCGTGAGCGACGGCATCTGCAGCGTCGGATGGATTAGAACCACTGCGATCGCTAGCGCGGCGACGGTTCCAAGTTTCAAGAACGTGCTCAAATAATCGCGCGGCGTGAGTAACATCCAGACCGGCAGAATCGACGCCGCCAATCCGTAAATCATGACCGCCCACGCGATCCACGTCGCGTCATGCCGGAACCAGCCTTCGATCGTGGGGAAATTCGCCAGAAATTGTCCGCCCCAGACTCCGAACGCGAGACCGAGCAATCCGAAGATCGTGATCGCGGTCACGCTCACTTTACCGCTGCGCAAACCGAATCCCATGATCAGCGCAGTTGGAATCGTCATCGCGATCGTAAACATGCCCCATGGACTTTTCGCCAGCGCTTGCACAACCACCAGCGCAAGGACAGCGAGCAAAATGATCATGATCGCGAGCACGCTGATGAGCGCCAGCACGCCGACACCGCGGCCAATTTCTTCCTTCACCATCATGCCAAGTGTTTTCCCGCCGCGACGAACCGACGCGAATAACACAATCATGTCGTGCACCGCACCGCCGAGCGTCGCGCCGATCAAAATCCAAAGCGTTCCCGGCAGAAACCCAAATTGCGCCGCCAGCACCGGTCCAACCAATGGTCCCGGTCCCGCGATCGCCGCGAAATGATGACCGAACACCATCCAGCGATTCGTCGGCACAAAATCTCTGCCATCGTTTTTGACCATCGCAGGAGTCGCGCGTTGGTCGTTAAGAACCAGAATCTTTGTCGCAATCCATTTGCTGTAGAACCGGTAACTAACCGCTGCCGCGCAAAAACCGGCGGTCACAATCCAAAGCGCGCTGATTTGTTCGCCGCGTGACATCGCCAGCACTACCAGCGACGCAAACCCAAGCAGCGTCACCGCAGTCCAGAGCAGTTTTTTGGAGAGAGACATTGATCAGAGCTTAGCTGAACCGGTGCGATCTGCCAGCAGGCGAGACGCCTGCCAACACAAATTAAGATCAGAGTTTCTCTCTGGCCTGCTTCAACAGCCTAAGCTGCTCTGTGTAGGTCTCCTGTCGCTGTCGATTCAGCTCGACCACGTCTCTTGGAGCGCGATCGACAAACGATTTGTTGTTCAACTTCGATTCGACGATTCGCAGGTCCGCTTCGACTTTTGCGATCTCTTTATCGAGCCGATCGCGTTCAGCCGAAAGATCGACATCGACAATGAGCAAAATCTCACCGAGTGCGGTTGTCGCTATCGGAGTCCCAGCTCCAGCTTGGAAACTGGGATTGATCACCAATTCCGACGCACTTAGCAATCGCGCGATTGTTCCCTGCTCGGCCGACAATTCTTCCTCCTTCGATCTTAACGCGAACTTTGCTTTTTGGTTCGACGGAACCCTCGCTAGCGCGCGCAGATTCCGACCGGCCTGGACCGTTTCGTAAATCGCAGCCACGAGGTTTCGCTTCGTCAGATCGACACCTTTCAGCGCGATCTTCTTCGGAAGCGGCGCAAATTGAATCGAGCCGTCGCCCAAGCCGAGCAGCGACCAGAGTTCCTCGGTGATGTGGGGCATGAACGGATGCAAGAGCCGCACGATCGCGGAGAGCACGTAATCCATCACCGCCAGCGCCGATTTCTTACTCGATTCGTCGGCGCTAAAGATTTCCGTCTTGGCCGTCTCTACGAACCAATCGCAGTAATCGTTCCAGATAAAGTCGTAGAGGCGCTGTCCAATGGTGTTGAACTCGTACTCCCGATAACCCTTCTCAACCGCGTCGATCGTTTCATTCAATCGCGCGAGCAGCTCGATTGCGTAGATCGATAATTTTTCGAGCTTTGGCGCAGCTTCGCTCGGGCCATGCATCTGGCGGAAGCGTGCGACGTTCCAAAGCTTGGTTGCGAAATTCCGGCCTTCTTCGATTTGTTTTTCGTCGAACCGAATGTCCTGGCCGCTCGGTGCAATCCGCATCAATCCAAAACGCAGACCGTCCGCGCCGTATTTGTCGATCAGATCCAGCGGATCCGGCGAGTTGCCCAATGATTTCGACATTTTTCGGCCCTGCTTATCGCGAATGATGCTGGTGAAGAAAACGTCATGGAACGGAATATTGTCTTCCGTCTTTGTCGTCTTACCCGGCTTGAACTCGAGGCCGGCAAAAATCATTCGTGCGACCCAGAAGAAAATAATGTCGGGCCCAGTCACCAGTGTGCTCGTCGGATAAAATTTCTTCCGCGTCTTCAGATCCATCGTTTCATAGGCCCACAGCCACGACGAAAACCAGGTATCGAGCGTATCGTTGTCCTGAATCCAGTTCTCTGGATCCTTCGGCGGCTTCAAACCCACATAAATTTGGGGTTTGGTTTTTGGGATTTGGGATTTGGCATACCATGCGGGTATGCGATGCCCCCACCAAACCTGGCGGCTGATGCACCAATCCTGAATGTTCTTGATCCACTGCTCGTAAACTTTTTCCCAATGCCGCGGGAAGAAACGGATCAGATGTTTCTTCACCACCACGAGCGCTTCTTTGGTCTTCGGATATTTTAAGAACCATTGTTCGCTTAAACGCGGTTCGACCGGCACATCGCTACGATCACTAAAGCCGACGTTGTTCTGGTAAGGCTCGGCTTTTGCAAGCAGTCCCCTCGCGTCCAACAACTCCGCAGCCCGACTGCGCGCGTCGAAACGATCGAGCCCGTCCAGCTCCGGGACCGCAGGACAATTTATCTTTCCGTCCGGCGTCAGAACATCGATCACCGCCATCTTGTGTCGCTGGCCGATCTCGAAATCGAGTTTGTCGTGCGCGGGGGTAACTTTAAGAATGCCAGTGCCGAACTCCGGATCGATCGCATCATCTGCCACCACCGGAATTTTTTCGCGCGGCATTGGTCGCCAAACATCTTTGCCAACCAGTTTGGTGTAGCGCTTGTCCTTTGGATGAACCGCAACTCCTGTGTCGGCCATAATCGTTTCCGGCCGGGTAGTCGCGACCTCCAGGAAATTGCCAGGTTCATCGACAATCTCGTAGCGAACGTAGTAAAGATTCCCGCTCTGCGGCTTGCTGATTACTTCTTCATCCGATAACGCAGTTTGCGCGGCCGGATCCCAGTTAATCATTCGGCGGCCGCGATAGATCAGGCCCTTTTCGTAGAGATCGACAAAAACCTCTGCGACAGCGCGCGCGTAATCTTCGTCCATCGTATAACGCTGACGCGTCCAATCACACGAGCAGCCCAAGCGCTTCAGTTGTTGGATAATGATGCCGCCGTGCTTGTCCTGCCATTCGAGCACGCGCTGGAGAAATGTTTCGCGGCCGAGATCGTGACGCGTCACGCCTTCGTTCTTGCGCAGCCATTTTTCGACCGCGGTCTGAGTGCCAATTCCCGCGTGATCCATTCCCGGCAGCCAAAGCACTTCGAAGCCCACCATCCGGGCCCGTCGGGCGAGAATGTCTTGGATCGAGTTGTTCAAAACGTGGCCAAGAGTGAGAACGCCGGTGATGTTCGGTGGCGGCATTACAATTGAGAACGGTTTCTTCTTGGAATTCGCATCCGCTTCGAAGTTGTGGTCGTCGATCCAGCGTTGATACCATTTCGGCTCAACGGTCTTTGGGTCGTAAGTTTTAGAGAGCTCAGCCATTTTCGGTTTCAATCATCGAGAAGCGGCGCGTGTTTGCAAGAAGTAGGGGCGATTGACCTCAATCGGTCCGAGCCGGACTGGCGCTAATGGCGGTCCGATGAACCGCCGCTACCTCGCGACTTGCAGCGCGCCCAAAGCGCGCGGATTCTTGGCGCTGCATGAGCGACGCGCGTCCGATAGGCGTTTTCGATTCCGGGATAGGTGGCCTGACCGTGGTCAAGGCCCTGCGGGACCTGTTGCCGAACGAAAACATTTCCTATTTGGGCGATACCGCCCGCGTTCCCTACGGTAACAAGAGCGCCGAGACAGTAGAACGCTACAGTCTCGAGCTGGCAGACATCCTCGCTGCCGAGAACGCCAAAGTAATTGTCGTTGCCTGCAACACCGTTTCGTCCGTCTCGATCCCTAAATTGCGCGCCAGCGTTAAAGTTCCAGTGGTCGGCGTGATCGAGCCCGGTGCACAAGCCGCGATCGCCACGACGCGAAATCGTCACGTCGGCGTAATCGGAACGCGAGCGACCATTCGCAGCGGCGCGTATGACAATGCGTTGCGCGCCCTCAATATTCACGTTCGCGTCACCAGCCAGGCCTGTCCATTGTTCGTCCCGCTGATCGAAGAAGGATTGCTCAACGACAAGCTGACCGATCAGACGATTGCGCGTTATCTCGATCCGATGATTGCAGCGGGGATCGACACGCTCGTTCTCGGTTGCACGCATTACCCGCTGCTGGTGCCTGCGATCTCGCGTGCGCTGGGCGAAGACGTCAAACTCGTCGATTCGGCGCAAAACTGCGCGACGGCTGTGCGAAATCTGTTGGATCGGCAATCGATCCGCGCCGATTCCTCGGCCAAGGGCGAATTGAACGTCGCCCTCACCGACGCAGCTGACAATTTCCTCAACGTTGCGCGCGAAGCGCTGCAATTACAGTTTGGCGAGATCCAGATCCGCGCTTTGCAGTAAGATCGCTGCGTTGGTGAACACGGGTGTCGCGAAGAATTAGCCCGAATTTGGGGGGGTATTCGGTAGGCAGCGTCGATTGACCTCAATCGCCATCGCGTTTGACCCTCGTGCGCCGTTGGCGATTCGTTGAATCGCCTCTACTTGAACGCTTCGCCACCAGCTCGTACGAATGGTCGATCATTTTGCGAATCTCGGCCTCTGGTATTCCAGCTTCGATCTCGACCGTGTTCCAATGCTTTTTGTTCATGTGATAGCCCGGTCGTACTTGTTCGTAACGATCGCGCAGCTCGAGCGCAAGATCTGGATCACATTTTAGGTTCGCGCGCGCAGGAACTTCATCGAGACCGGTAATGGCGAAGATTTTTCCGCCGACTTTAAAAACGAGTGTGTCCGGCCCGAACGGTGTACCTTCGGCCGCGTTCGGTTTACTCAGACAATATTCGCGAAATTTCGCCAGGTCCATCAACTGATCCGCGAAACCAGGAGTTTCGGCAGATCTTTAATTGCGACACGCTCCTGTTTCATGGAATCGCGTTCGCGCAGAGTGACGGTGTTCGTCAACGCCGCATCCTTCTCGCCCAGCGTTTCGAAATCGACGGTAATTCCGAAAGGCGTGCCGATTTCGTCCTGACGACGATATCGGCGACCGATCGCCCCAGATTCATCGTAAAACACGAACATGTGCGGCCTAAGCAACGCGACAATCTCTTTCGCCTTCGCGACGAGCGGTTCCTTATTCTTCAAGAGTGGAAACACCGCGCATTTGACTGGCGCCATCCGCGGATGGAATCGCAACACCGTGCGCGTTTCCATCTTCCCTTTCTCATCCGGCGCTTCGTCCTCGGAGTAGGCTTCGCAAATCACTGCCAGCACCGTTCGATCCACGCCCGCGCTCGGCTCGATCACGTGCGGAATAAACTTTTGTTTCATCCCTTCATCGAAGTATTCGAGCGATTTGCCGCTCGCTTTTTGATGCTGCACCAAATCGTAATCGGTTCGATAAGCGACGCCTTCCAGTTCCTGGCGGCCGAACGGAAAATCGTATTCAATATCGTACGTCCCTTTCGAATAAAACGCGCGGTCGGCTTCAGGAACGTTCAAGACATGCAAGCGATCGCGTGGAATACCGATGTCTTCATAAAACTTCAGCCGCTCGTCTTTCCAATATTCGAGCAGCTTCGTCCCCTCCTCCGGCCGGCAAAAATACTCCAATTCCATTTGTTCGAATTCGCGCGAGCGAAACGTGAAGTTACGGGGATTAATTTCGTTTCGGAACGCTTTACCGACTTGCGCAATCCCAAACGGCAGTTTCTTCCGCGACGTATCGAGGACATTTTTAAACTGAACGAAAATCGCCTGGGCCGTTTCAGGCCGCAGATAGGTCACGCTTGACTCGTCTTCGGTCGCGCCGACGTAAGTCTTGAACATCAAATTAAACGACCGCGGTTCGGTCAGATCTTTGCCGCCGCAACTCGGGCATTGCTTGCCTTTTCCTTTGTCGATGACCTGATCGGCGCGCAATCGCGCCTTACATGTCCGACAATCGATCATTGGATCGGTGAACGTATCTTCGTGACCGCTAGCTTTCCAAATCGCGCGATTCATCAGGATCGAACCATCCATGCCGACGACGTCGTCGCGCTCGTGGACCATCACCCGCCACCAGTAATTTTTCAGATTACGTTTTAATTCGACGCCGAGCGGCCCGTAATCCCACAAACCGTTCAGACCGCCGTAAATTTCGCTCGATTGAAAAATAAACCCGCGCCGCTTGCACAGGCTAACGATCTTTTCCATCCGCTGTGAGTCGGTCCCGCTCATCGAGGCAAGAAGATTGAATTCGGAAACCAGGAAACCAAGAAGGAAATTTGAATTAAGCCAACCAATTCCTGGCTTCCTGGATTCTGAATTAAGAACTACTTCTCCACCGTCACTTCGGTCTTCACCGAATTGGCGATGAAACATTGCTCGTGCGCCAGATGATGCATTTTATCGAGCTCTTCCGCGCTTGGCGCTTTGTCACCACCCCACTTCAGCTTCGGCTTTAACGTCACTTTCGTAATCGCCAGCCTGCCTTCGGCGTTCTTTTCCATCTGACCGACCGCATCGTCGACATATTCGTCGAGCACGAACTTCTGTTTACACGCGATCGCAAGAAACGTGAGCATGTGACAAGCCGAGAGCGATGCGACGAACGCTTCCTCAGGATCAACATTTTTCGGATCGCCGAGATATGCCGGCGCGGCCGTTGCCGTCATTTCGTGGCCGCCATCAAATTTCCAGGTGTGATTGCGCGGATACTTCTGGTATTCGAACGGCGCGTCGCCGCGCTTCCAGCTCAGGGTCATTTTATGTTCGGACATGACTCTAGATAGAACGCGAGTCGGCCCGGGGCAAGCGGCTGCCGGGGGGCTTGCGCGATGCTGGCCACGCCCGCATCGCTACGCGAAGCGTTGCGGGCGAACATTCCAAGCAGATAAAGTGGGTCGGTGTTTTACACATACGTTCTCCGATGTGGTGACGGTAAGCTGGACGTTGGCTTGCGCGGCCGATCTGCGCAGGAGGTTCTCGCAACACCATAAGGGTAAAGTACGACCGACGGCATGCTGGTTGCCTGTCGAGCTTGTATTATGAGGCGTGTCGCAGCGAACTCGCAGCGCGGTTACGAGAAAAAGCTAAAGACCGGATTTGGCGCGCCTACCTGAGGCGGCGCCTACAAGGGAAATAAATGCGCGATGCTGGTATCGAACCAGCGACCCCTTGCGTGTGAAGCAAGTGCTCTACCACTGAGCTAATCGCGCCCTAAGAAGGAAAGGATTAGAAACCCAGAACCGGGAATTTACAAGTCGGGCAAAACCTAGGTTTCTGAATCGAATACGTGATTGCAAACGGGGCAAATCCAGCGCGTCTTAGCAACGAAGCGCGTTGCGTCCAGGAGCGAGGCCAAGCGACGATGCTTAGTGTAGCAATGTGGACAGAACGGCCCTACTCGCTCACTATCGGACAGCAGCCAATAAACGTTCTCGCACAATTGGAGGCTTTCCTGTGGTTTTTCGCTCTCGCGCAGCCTCTTGATTTCTTCACGCAGAGCAAGATTTTCCTGCTCCAGTTCGAGAGTTGTCTCGCGAAGCTTCATCAGTTTCTCCCGCATCTCCAATTTCGCGGCCTTTTCCGCGGAATCATCGATCTGGAATAAGCGCTCCGTGATGATTGATTTTTGATGGCTGCGAGTCCGCTTCACATTATGTAATCGCTTCTGCTCAACTCCCAGGGTGTCCCACTGATTTCCCTGGCAGAATAAACCGATAAAACGGTCGAAGGTCGCGCTCCTAGTACCTGTCTTTTTCGCGCAGCCGATGAAACGTTAGCGGCATGTGAGACAAGCGCCTTTACAACATTTCCAGTTGTTGATGAGGCCGACGAAACGCCGCGATCGATAGCTTTGGTCGCTCGCCAAACCCGGCCCGGCGACAAGCGACTTCGAACATATTTGCTATCTGCTCGGCGAAAATTCCTTCGCCAGTTTGCCGTTTGCGCCAGCGCGAATCGTACAACTTTCCGCCGCGGCTCGCGCGAAGTCGGTCGAGCACTTTCGCTTTACGCTCCGGGAAATGTTCTTCGAGCCAGTGTTCGACCAGCGGCCGCACCGCCCAGGGTAATCGCAGTAACACGTGACCCGCGAATTGCGCGCCCGCTTTTGCGCACGCCGCAACAATTGCCGGAATCTCGTGATCGTTAATTCCCGGAATTACCGGCGCGACCATCACACCGACCGGAATTCCGGCCGCTCGCAATTGAGCTACAGCATCGAGTCGCGCGAGCGGCGCCGAAGTTCGCGGCTCCATGATTTGTTGCAGATCAAGATCCAACGTTGTGATCGAAAGATTTACGACCGCGCAGAGATCAAGCCCCAGTTCCGATAAGATATCGATATCGCGCGTGACGAGCCGATTCTTGGTCAGAATGCCGACCGGATTGCGAAACTTTGCGAGCACTTCCAAACAGCCGCGCGTGATTTTGAGTTTTCGTTCGATTGGCTGATAGCAATCCGTGACGCCACTCATCATCAGGAACTGCGGTTTCCATTTCGGGGAAGACAGTTCGGCTTCGAGCAATCGCGGCGCCTCCGGCTTCACCATGATCCGCGACTCAAAATCGAGCCCCGCGGAAAATCCGAGATACTCGTGCGTCGGCCGCGCAAAACAATAAATACAACCGTGTTCGCATCCGCGATACGGATTGATGCTAACTTCAAAACCAACATCTGGACTTTGATTGCTCGCGACGATCGTCTTACTACCGTCGCGAAAATATTGGGTTGTGCGTTTGGGCTTTTCCTCGGCCTCGGGATCCTCATCCACGACATCGGTGTCGGTGAGATCGACGTGAAACTTCTCGAAACGATTCGCCGGACTCCAGGAAGCGCCCCGTCCATGAATCGCCTCGCGACTTTGCGGCGTTTCCTCGACGATCGGGACGATTTTCCGTTTCGCCATATTTAAGTGTTCATTTGAACATGTCTTGTGTCGAGTGCTTTTCTTTGGTTGTAGTGGCGCCCGTGCCGGGAGCGTCTGTCGTGATAGCGGCCGACATGGCCGCCTCTACACCAGCTCAATCGAAAATCGGCAATCGAAAATCGAAAATGAATTGGCGGAGGGGGTGAGATTATCCAAAGCTGCGCTTTGGCTCCGGTCTTAGAGCTTCGCTTTTTTTAGGGCGCGATGCGCGCCGGCCGGTCGAATGGCGTTCGAATCTTTATTTGCTCACCCAAAATGAGACTTTGGAGCAAAGTTTACAGGCAACCGAGAAACGAGATGGCGGAGGGGGTGAGATTCGAACTCACGAGACCTTGCGGTCTTCCGGTTTTCAAGACCGGCGCATTCAACCGCTCTGCCACCCCTCCATTTTTAAGCAGCGGCCAGAGATCAGAGGTCCGAAGTCAGGACCGCGGCGGGATTATAGCAGGTTTGGGGCAGCGCTCCACGATTTGGCGACTGGCGAAATGCCAAACGATCACCGCCGCCAAAATTCCAAGCACCGCCCCGCAAACAACGTCCGAGAGATAATGCGCGCCGAGATACAATCGCGAAAAACCAATCAGCATTGGAATGGGCAGACAGGCCACACCAATCCGTCGCCTGGCCAAGAGGAGCACTCCAAAAAATCCCATCGACGCGTCGACGTGACCCGATGGAAACGAATGATACTTCGACCCGCTCACTCGTGGACCATTCCACATTTGTTCCGCTTTCACCGACGGACGCGCGCGACCAGTCGAAATCTTGAGCACACGACCGGTTAGGCCCGCGACCGACAATGCAATTAGCGCAGCCACAATGATGCCGGTCCATTTTTTGTCGCCGCGCAATTGCGTGATCGCCATTATGAAAAGTCCAACCAGCACGTGCTCCGGCCAGTCTCCGAATCGGCTGACGTTTTCCATGAACCCGCGCGTCCCCGAATTTTGATGGTTCAGCATCCACTGCTTGACCGGCTCATCAAAATAAAAGGCGGTCGCAATGCTGATCGCGATAATCACGATGCCGATGAGCCACGACAAAACAGAGGAGCCTTTCACAAAATGCAATTCTTAGCTGGTAAAACGTCTTGTGAACAGTGAACAGTGATTGGTTCACGCTATGCGCGACTCACCGGTCACTAACGCCGGTCCGGCTCGGACTCGCTGGTCACTTGTCACTTTTTTCATCGGCTGCGTCGTTTTCCACATCCTCGGGACGTGGAGCATTCCTCTGATCGATCGCGACGAGCCGCGGTTTGCCGAGGCATCACGCGAAATGATCGAACGTGGCGATTACGTCGTTCCGCGGTTCAACAATCAATTGCGCCTCGACAAGCCTCCCCTCGCCTATTGGGCCCAAGTCGCCAGCTACAAAGCCTTCGGCGAAAACGATTTCGCCGCGCGCTTTCCATCAGCCGTGGCGGCCGCACTGATTGCGATTTCGATCCTAGCTTGGGGAACGCGTCTTCGCGATGCTGCCCCGCCGCAAGATCGAATCGGCAGTAATCGCGTCGGGTGGTGGGCAGCAATCATTTTCACGCTCTCGCTCCAAACGTTTGTCCATGCCAAGGCCGCGGTTGCGGATATGTGGCTGGTGTTGTTTATGACGCTGGCGCATTGGGCGGGATGGGAAATAACCGTGAATCGCGAACCGCAAATCGCGGAGCGGAAAAAGTGGTGGTGGATTTTTTACATCTCGCTCGCGTTAGGGTTTCTGGCCAAGGGTCCAATCGCCTGGACGCCGTTGTTGACGATCGGCGCGATGAAATTCTTCGCGCGAGATATTGAGCCTTCGACTTCGCTCAGGACGGGCTTGGCACGGCGGTTCAAATTCGGGCGCGGGATTTTGCTCATGCTCGCTATCGTCGCGCTCTGGGGCGTTCCGGCGCTAATTCAAACCCACGGCGAATTTTTGAGAATCGGAATTGGGCGTCATGTCATTGGCCGATCTTTTAGCGCGATGGAAAGCCACGGCTCAAACTCGTTAGGCATTTATTTCCTGCTCCTGCCCTTCTATTTCGTCACCATTTTCGCCAGCTTTTTTCCCTGGTCGATTAAGCTGCCTTCGCTAACTAAGAAACTTTGGCGTCAGCACGACAAAATCGATGTTTATCTAATCTGCGGCGCTGCAGTCATCTTCGTTATCTTTACTTTGATCAAAACGAAATTGCCGCACTACACCTTGCCGGCATTTCCATTGCTTGCATTGCTCGCCGCGCGGCATATCGAAAGCGAACGTTTCCTGAAAAGGGCCGCGATTTTCGCGGTCTGCCTTTATCTCGCGCTCGGGTTGATCGCAGCGCCATTTGCAGCGCGATTCTTCCCGGCGAAGCAACTCTTCCAGGAAGCAAAGCAGGAACTCAGACCGGAAATGGATTTCGGCTCTGTGGATTTTCAGGAGCCAAGCCTGGTCTGGTATTTCCGGTCGCGCGCGAAAGGTTGGATGACGCCGTTAAGTTCGAAAAAGACGACGGATTTCATGAACAAGGACGGGCCGCGGTTCGTCATCCTTCCAGCGGAGATGGCAGAAGACGCCTTCCCAAGTCCGCCGCCTAATTGGAAAACATTTTCAACCACAGGTTTCAACCTCGCCAAAGGCAAGAAAGTTGAACTCACTCTGCTTTTGAAACCCGAATAACCGGAGAGGACACGGAGAGCACAGAGGAATCAATTTATTCTCTGCGAACTCCGTGATCTCTGTGGTAAACCAAATCCGTGATAACTTTTCTCGACGGCAAACTCGTTAATGCGTTGCCAACGCAGGCGACGATCGACGTGAACGGTGTCGGCTACGAGGTTTTAATTCCACTTTCGAGTTACGACAAGCTGCCGGCCGTCGGTCAAACGATTCGGATCCTCACGCATCTCGCCGTTCGCGAAGACGCGCACATTCTTTACGGATTCATGAGCGCAGCCGAGCGCGATTTGTTTCGGTTACTGGTCAACAACGTCAGCGGGATCGGGCCGAAGCTTGCCCTCGCCGTGTTGAGCGGAATGAGCGTGACGAATTTCAAAACCGCGGTAGTGAATTCGGACATTGCAGCGATTTCGAAAATCAGCGGGCTCGGCAAGAAAACCGCGGAGCGAATCGTTCTTGAATTGAAAGACAAGCTCGGGGTTGCCGCGGCCTGGGAAGCGGCGACCGCCGCTAACGCGCCAACGCCGGAACAGGAACAAGCCAACGAAGCGGTGCTCGCGTTGATCGCCCTCGGCTACAAGCAAGCCGACGCGCACAAATCCGTCCGCGAATTGCAGAGCCAGGCGAAGTCGGCGGAGGAACTGGTGAAGCTGGCACTGAAGAAGATGGCGGCGGGGAGATGATGTGGGATGTTCGATGTAAGATGTATGATGTTCGATTTGTGGCCGACTGACCAAGCAGCGATCCAACATCTTAAATCTTACATCGTACATCATACATGCTCGTCCAAGACGACAGACTAAACGCGATCCGGAATTCTTTCCCCAAAGAGGGTCTTTTCGCGGAAAAGGATTGGCTGGTTTCGCCCGATGCTTTTCCAATAGATGGAAAATTTGAGCGCGAGCTTGAGCAGCTCGGACATCGGTTATTCGTTTTTCAACGTGCATGCAATCAGCTTTATCAACTCAGCGTCAAAGGAAAACAGCCCGACTGGGTCGCTCGGTATCTTGACGCCGGCAAACCGAAGGAGTTGATCGAATTCTCCCGTCGCAAGGAAATCCGAGACGACGTGCCCCGCGTTATTCGCCCCGATCTCATTCTGACAGATGACGGCTATATTATCGCCGAGATCGACTCGGTCCCTGGTGGGATCGGATTGACCGGCTGGCTGAATCAAACCTACTCGAAGTTCGACAAGGAAATCATCGGCGGCGCGGATGGCATGCTCGATGGGTTTCAAAGCGTGCTTCCGAACGGCGGCGACATCGTGATCTCGGAAGAAGCCGCGACTTACCGGCCGGAAATGGAATGGGTAGTGACGCGATTAAATCAACGGATTGACCCTCACCCCAATCCTCTCCCTGAGGGAGAGGCGGGAAAGAAATTGAACGCTTCATGGCGCGTCGTTCCCGCGGAAAACTACGAGCCACAAAACGGTCGCGCCGTTTACCGCTTTTTCGAACTGTTCGATCTGCCGAACATTCCGAAGATCGAAAATTTATTGCGTGCGAATACCGAGGGCGGAGTGACGATCACGCCGCCGATCAAACCGTTCCTTGAAGAAAAAATGTGGTTTGCGCTTTTCTGGTTGAAACCACTTCACGAATTCTGGCGACGCGAGCTTGGCGAGAAATATTTTCAGCAACTCCAGAAAGTGATTCCCTACTCCTGGCTACTCGATCCAACACCGTTGCCGCAGCACGCGGTTATTCCACGCCTGGAGATTCACGACTGGCGCGAGGCCGCGAAGTTCAGTCAGAAAGATCGCGATCTACTTCTAAAAGTGAGCGGGTTTTCGCCGCTTGGCTGGGGCAGCCGTGGAATTTCGCTCGGCTCCGATCTCGCGCATTCAGAATGGGAGAAAAGGATCGAGAACGCGCTCGCGACTTTCGATTCATCGCCGACGATCATGCAGCGCTTTCATAAAGGCCGCTTGGTCGACCACTGCTACTGGGATCCCGATTCCAGCGAACTAAAAACGATGAAAGGCCGAGTTCGCCTTTGTCCGTATTATTTTGTCGAGGAAAACAAAGTGAAATTGTGCGGCGGATTGGCCACGATTGTTCCGGCCGACAAAAAATTTGTCCATGGCATGCGCGACGCCATTCTGGTGCCGTCGCGAGCGGAAACGTAGTCGTCATGTTTATGCGAAATCATCCGGCCAAACTAATTGTTGCGTTCGACGCCACGAGAATCCCCTCGTTGCCGGTTAACCTTGAGATGCTGCAAGCCGAGTAACCAGGTCACATCAGCTTTATGTAGGTGTTGATTTTCGGCAATCCTACAGCTATTCCCGCTGGACTTTTTTCAGATTCTCCTGAGCGACCGAGTCGCCGCGGATTGCAGCTAATTTAAACCACCACATGCAAGCGCCGCGATCGTTCCGGGCAAAATAGTAGTAATCGGCCATGCGTCGTGCCGCAGCATTGTCGCCAGCAAGCGCTTCCCTCTCAGTTGCTCGAAGCTGCGCCTTTGACTTGAAATAATAGGCTACGTTCGGTGGAACGCCGTAATGAACACACCCCGCAAAGACCATCGCGAAAGCGAGCACCGGGGAGAACAAGTACTTCATCCTTAAAAAGGATTAGGCGAAACTATTCCGCGTTTAAAGCGAATTTCTCGGCCGATCACCAGAGATATCGAATGGAAGGACTCATTTCAATTGGTGGGTCGTGATTTCTAGGATGTGACCGTCGGGATCATGAAAGTAAATGGAATGGGAGATCTCATGGTCTTCGAATTCGAATTTGATGCCTCGGCGCTTTAATTCTTCCTGGGCCACGAGGAAATTTCTCCGGTCCGCGCGGAGCGCGAGATGAAGCATTCGAATGCCCTTCGACTCCTGCTCAGGATCATTCGTGTTTTGGCGGAGCGGAAAAAGCGCGAGCGCAGTTGTGCCTTGGGCAATGAAGACTGGAACGCCGTGCCACATTCCTTCGTAGAGCTTTTTGAAACCGAGCACTTCGATATACCATTGCGCAGCGCGCTCGACGTCGCGCACGCTCAGCGCGACGTGGTCAATGCCTTCAAGTTCCATACGAGGTAATAGATTGGATTTGAGCAAGAACGACAGCAAACACAATCTCGCACAAAGGACGCAACGGACACAAAGCCCGCAGCGCATCAATATCGTCGTGACCTCCGCGGCCTTCGTGCGAGGTCTTTAAAGAAATCCTGCCAATCCCGTCTCAATTTTGATATTCCAAAGTAGTGACTCCCCCCAGTCGCCGCGCCTTTCTCAAGACCATTGGTGGCACCGGATTGTTTTGTGCGACGCCGCAAATTATCCGCGCAGCTGGAGCCTTGCCTGAAGACTTCGTTCAAATCTCGATCCTGCACACCACCGATCTGCACGGGCACATTTTGCCAACGACCGATTACGCGGGAAATCCGGACTTGGGCGGGTTCGCTCGTTGCGCTACCCAAATCCGACGCTGGAGCCGGGAAAACCCAAACTCGATCCTGATCGACGTCGGCGACGTATATCAGGGAACCGACGTCAGCCTTCGAACAAATGGTGAGTTGATGATCGATCTGTTCAACCACTTCAATTTCGACGCCTGGATCGTCGGCAATCACGAATTTGATTGGGGTGTCGAAACTTTCACTAACGCGCTCACGAGATCGGAAATGCCGATTCTGGCCGCAAACATTTCGATCGAAGGCAAACCGAGCGGCGCTATCACGACTGGTCCGTTGGCCAAACTGCGGCCGTACATCTTGAGGGAATTCGTTGGGATCAAAGTCGCGATCATCGGAGTGACCACGCCGGGAATGCCGTTCTGGTTTCGGCCGGAATTCATTCGCGGTTTTGATTTTGAGCATTCGGTCGAGCCGGTGCGCCGCTCGATTGCGAACGCGAAAAGCGAAGGCGCGGATGCAATCGTTTTGGCCGGTCACATGGGACTGAAATCGCGCGCTGGCGGTGATGATTTTGCCAACAACGTCGTTGCGTTGACGTCTGAGTTTCCGGAGGTCGCTGTGTTCATCGCTGGCCACACCCATCAACTGATTCCGAGCCGGCCAAGCAATGGCATCTTGCTTACTCAGGCCGACCACTTCGGAATTCACGTCGGGCGGGTCGATCTCACGTTTGATCGCGGGTCTAAGAAATTGCTGCATCGGGAAGCGCGCTGTAAACTGATGGACCACCGGATTCGACTGAGTCACGTTGTCCTCTCGCACGCAAAACGGTTTCTCGACGAATCGGCGGCCGTTCTCGCCAAACCCATCGGAACATTAGCGGACACGCTTCGTTTCCGCGGACGTCCGGGCGAACCCAGCGAAGTCGAGGAATTGATTGGCGCCGCCATTGTGGAGGAACTGAGAGAACGGGATGTCCACGTCGACGGGGCGCTGCACGGCGTTTTCGAAGAAAAAGATTTCGAAGCCGGCCCGAAAACTGTGAACGACATGTGGGAACTGATCCCATTCGAAAATTACATCGTCACCGCGGCGTTGATGCCGGAAGAGATCCAACCGGTGATGGAAGAGATCTACGCCAGCCGTGAGCCACGGAATCTGCTTGGGTTCGACATTCAGACCGAAGGCATTGGAGCGAATCGACGAATCACTGCGATGCGACTAGCTGACGGTCGCCCGCTCGAACGAGGCAAACGTTATCCCATCGCGTTCAACAGTTTCGATTCCCGCAGCGGCGGCCATCATTTCATGAAACTCCGGGCGCTGCTCGAGATGCCGGCGACGAGTTGCATGCTTCATCCCGTTCTAACCCGCGATGCCGTGATCAGTTATTTCCGGCGTTATGGGGTCGTGCGCAAAACTGCCCCCGAGCCGCCCCTGGCCGTCGCGTAATTTCTACCACATTGCGGTTGAAAATTTTCGCGATTGCGGTTGCGTATCTGTTCCATGCGCGTTTTTGGAATTTCAGTGGTCGTTCTGTTGTCGATGGTCGGCCTGGGATGGTCTCAGGTAGACGTCGGGTCGTCTCAAACGGCGAATCTGCCGATGTATCGGCCAGTTTTGCTGGGGAACGGGCCGGATTCTTTAATCAATCGCATCGACACCGCGGACCTAATCAGGACAGGGCAGAAAGACGGCGCAATCATGTTTTCCTGCTCGGTAAAAAAGGACGGCACCGTGCTTTCGGTTTCAACTTATCGCGGCACGCCGGATTCGAAAGCGCTCGAGCAAGAGGTGCTAAAACGACTCTCGGCCGCGGCGAATCCGCATTTCATTCCCGCAGTTTATAATCATGTGCCGGTCGACGCGATTTACTATGGCACCGTCACCTTCATGCTGGTTGAGGGAAAACCGCGCTTGCGAATTTTTTCCAACCAGGAACGCTCCGAGCTCGCCAAGGAAACGGATTTTATCGGTCCCCAACCCTTTTGGGGCGGCGACTCCAAGTTTGTCGGATTTCGATACCCGGACAAAGATTCAGCGCCGGTGCCGGTCGAAGGTTCTGCCGAACTCCAGGTCAAGGTCGATGCGAACGGGAACCTGCAAGAGCTCAGCGTGTTGAGCGAACAGCCTCCATTTCTCGGATTCGGCGAGACAGCGTTCCAGGATCTCGCCAAGGCGAAATTTATTCCGGCGTTTCGCGACGGCAAACCGGTCGCCTGCGATGTGAAGTTGCCGGTTTATTATAACCCCAGGGCTTTATAGCTTCGGCCGGTCGGGATCGATGGTGCCGGCTGGGTTGTGAAAAAGCGGATTATTCCGAGAGCCTTTTTCCGGCGCGATCCCATTACCTGCGCTCGCGAGCTAATCGGCACCGAACTTGTTTGGGGAAATTGCGCCGGCAAGATTGTCGAGACGGAAGCGTATTTGGCGGAGAACGACGAAGCTTGTCATACGTTCTCGCGCCCAAGCACTCGCGCTTTCGTGGCGCGGAACAAACCCGGTGCCGCTTATATTTATTTTAGCTACGGCGCACACTGGATGTTGAACGTTCTCGTGAAAGGTGAGACTGACGGTTTCGTTTTGTTCCGCGCCGTCCAGCCCACACGCGGAATCGATTTAATGAAAAAGCGCCGCGGGACCGATGACGAACGCCAACTTTGTTCGGGACCGGGAAAGTTGACCCAGGCATTCGCTATTACGAATCGTCGCGACCAAATCGACCTGTGCTTCGATCCGTTACACTGTTTCGTGGTTGGCCCGAAGGTGAATGTCGTGGCTGATCGGAGAATCGGGATCACGCGCTCCGCCCATCATCCCTGGCGATTCACCCTGCGCGACAGCCAATTCGTGAGCCGTCGCGTGAAATTGTAGGGGAAACTGCTACCTTCCGGTTTCGGATGGCTGCAAAAAAATCACGCGTATTACTGGGCATGAGCGGGGGAGTCGACTCCAGCGTCACCGGCTATTTGTTGCGCGAACAAGGCTACGACGTAGTCGGCGTTACAATGAAGGTCTGGCCACAGGACTGCATTTCGCGCGCGGAGGACAAGTGCTGCGGGCCGCAAGCCGTGGCCGACGCCCGCGCGGTGGCGCATTCGTTAGGCATTCCGCATTACGTGGTCGACGAGGCGGATTTGTTCGAACGCACGGTCATCGATTATTTTACCAGCGAATATCAGGCCGGACGGACGCCGAATCCCTGCGTGATGTGCAACGAGAAACTGAAGTTCGGTAATTTGTGGGGCAAGGCCGAGGCGCTCGGGTGCGATTACATCGCGACCGGGCATTATGCGATCATCGAACATCATGAAGACAGGGCAGTCCTGCGCAAAGGGGTCGATCCACGCAAAGATCAATCCTATTTCCTGTTTAGTCTGCGCCAAACCCAGCTCCAGCGCGCGCTTACGCCACTCGGGCCGATGCAAAAGCCGGAGATCCGGAAAATCGCCCATTCATTAGGCCTAAAGGTCGCGGACAAGGTGGACAGTCAGGAAATTTGTTTTGTGCCTGGTAATGATTACAAAACATTCCTTCGCTCGCATCTTGGCGAAAAAGAATTTCATCGAGGCGAGATTTATGATGTCGACGGTAACTTCGTGGCGGAACACGACGGGATCGAGTTGTTTACTATCGGGCAGCGTAAAGGACTTCCCGGAGGTTCGGCTCGGCCGCGTTATGTGGTCGATCTCGATCCTGAAACCAACCGCGTGATCGTGGGCGATGCCGACGATTTGGTTTGCGACGAATTTGAGGTCGATCGCGCGAACTGGATCGCGAGAGATCTTCCGAATCAGAGCGCCGAACTGACAGTGAAGATTCGCTATAGCCATCCGGGAACGCGAGCGACAGTCACGCCGTTAGGAAACAATGGTGCGCGCATCCGCTTGCACGAACCGCAACGCGCCGTCACGCCAGGCCAAGCCGCGGTGATTTACAGTGGCGACGTTGTTGTCGGTGGCGGTTGGATTTGCCGGGCCGAGCCGGCCCGGCGTCATGAAGCGCTAGTCCCTGCCTGAAGATGGCGGACAAAATCCTGCTAGCGGTCAGTACTTTTTCCGATCGCGAAACTGCGCAACGCATTTCAAACCAAATCGTCACCGAAAAATTTGCGGCCTGCGCCAACATTCTTCCCGGTATCGAATCGATCTATCGGTGGAAGGAAAAAATCGAGACCGGCAACGAAACGCTCGTCCTTTTCAAGGTGAGCGAAGATCGACAATCGGCCTTTCAGGAAAAACTTCGCTTGCTCCATCCCTACGACGTTCCGGAGATTATTTTCATTCCGGTCACGGGCGGCCTGCCCGAATACTTGCATTGGGTGACCGAAAATTGCGTTCCGTAAAACTTGAATGCTTTGAGCAGTTAAGTTTGTGAAGCCGCGATACGGCGTTTGTTGCCGACGAAGTAAATCGCAGCGCCGATCACGTTCGCGACAATAGTAACCGCAGCGACTTTAGCGCCGAAAACGAGCGGACTCGGTACGTCAATAATTGGATACACGGTAAAGAAAATCGCGCAGAGGCACACGGCGGCGCCACAGATGGCGGCGAGGCGCAGCCAAATCGAAGTCGTGCGAACTCCCAGGGCGCCGATGAGCGGCAGCGCGAACATCGTGAAATAAACGATGCCATAGAAAACATTGGCCGCATTATCAACGAGTTGAAATGCTTCTTGAATTCCAGCGCCGATCTGGCTCGCGATCGCGATCACGAGCGTGAGTGTGCCCACGAAAATGATCGAGTTAATCGGCGTTTTGTATCGCGGGTGCAGACGCGAGAACCAGGCCGGCAGCAAGTAGTCCCAGCCGGCCACCATCGGCAATCGCGAACTACCGGTAACGTGCACACTGGTCGATGCAATCGTGCGCACCGTCATTAGCAATATCCCCGTCGACGCGATCGCGCCGGCAATTGGAAACGAGTGCAGTCCGAGTCGCAACGTTTGCGGCACCGGGCCGATAAGATCGATTGGATTACTGCCGACAAACGAAAGGACAGAACTCGTTCCAAGGATAAACATTAGAGCGATGACGGGTGAAGCGATCAAGACCGAGCGGCCAATGTCGCGCGCGGGTGAACGGGTTTCGCCGGCAAGAATGGCTACATATTCGAATCCGCTCAACGCGCCGATGCCGAGCTTGGTAAAAATATTCAGGCAATAGAAGATCGACATCGTCGGCAAAGCGAGCGGCAGCGGCTGGTAATCCTTTATTTCGCCGCGGGCGAGACCAAGCAGCGGAAGGAAAATCAGCGCCGCATAAACCAAAAACATCGCGAAGGCGCCAATATTGTGAAGCCATTTGCCTAACCCGAGCCCGCGTACACAAGCCCAGCCCAGGCCGACGACCAAAG
>DATINV010000224.1:0-5569 GCA_035473775.1 Chthoniobacterales bacterium | reverse complement strand
CCAGGCGGCACGCAAAGCGGGCGTGAAGAGGATTATCGCCGCTGCGTTCACGGACGAGACCGATTCTTCAATTGAAGAACTCGCCGATACTGTCGAATGGCTGCGCGTTGGACAACTCGGCAAGCTGTTGAAATTTTTTCGCCAAAACAGCGTTCACCAAGCAGTTATGGCCGGTCAGATCGCGCCCAAGAATCTTTTTGATCTGCGGCCAGACGTGAAAGCACTCGTCGTTCTTGCTAAGCTCAAACAACGCAACGCGGAATCAATCTTCACCGCGATCGCCGACGAATTGAAAAAAGAAAACGTCAACCTCTTGCCGGCGACCATATTTCTGGATGATCAGTTGGCAACCAAGGGATTAATCGCAGGATCGAAGTTGTCGCGCGGCGAAGAAGATGATGTCGATTTGGGCTGGAACGTGGCGAAAGAAATTGCGCGGCTCGATATCGGGCAAACCATCATCGTGAAAAACGGCACTGTATTGGCGGTCGAAGCCTTCGAGGGAACCAATGATGCGATCAAGCGGGGCGGCGCGCTTGCCCGAGAAGACGCGGTTATGATTAAGGTGGCGAAGCCAAGTCAGGACATGCGCTTCGATGTGCCCGTGGTCGGCGTCGAAACCATCAAGATCGCGAGCCAAGGAAAGCTTCGAGTCATTGCGGTCGAAGCCGGAAAAACTCTGCTCTTAGAGCGCGACAAAGTTGTCGACCTTGCCACGCTCTCGAAGATTTCAATCGTTGCCCGCTAGTTGTGTAGTGGCCGGCCGCTCGGAGGCAATCCGGTGCGCCGGGAAGTAAACGGATCGAGAAGTTTTGGCGTGGTCGCGTAAGGCACCGGAACATCAACAACGCGCATGGGACCCGGCTTGGCGTACCAGGCGACTAGCTGTTTCATAACGAAGCTATCCGCGTTTGGCGAGATCCCCTTGAGGACTGTCACTGCGGCAACTTTCCCTTTGTCGTTAATCTCAACCCGATAAAGGCCGTCATGCGGCTCAGGAACCTCGGGGATTGGTAGCGTCCTAATTTAGGACCAAATTTCCGCGTAACCTCGCGCCGGAATTCCTGCAGTACCCCTTTGGATACCCGACTTTTGAACTCTATTGCCCTAAACAGAAAGCTTCTTGGTTTCGCGGTTGTCGTGTTTGGAATGACAGTCCCTGCAGGCACTCACGCCCATCTGATACTTAACGGCGATTTCAGCGCGGGGAACTTGGGTTTTTCCACCGATTACACCGTGGTTACGCCTAACGGGACCGTGCATACCAATCCGTCAGACTCGAACCGGCTAAAGGACTCCTAACAACTCCCACTTTTTCCTATGAAACGGTTTGTATTCTCGTTCCTAATCGCTGCCGGTCTGATTTTCGCCTCGCCTCAATCAAGCCGCGCTACGAATTGGCAGACTGGGGATGTGATTACGTATGGGCAGGCGGGTTGGGGTACGGACGTCCAAGCCACCTCGCTGCTCGAGGAAAATTTCTCCTGGGTCTATTCCCCGTCAGGCGGCACCCTTGAGGTTGGGACCGGATTCTCGACCTTCTTTGACAGCGGTTACGCCGTGGAAGCCTATCTTCCGTCGGCAGGCGTGCCGGGTCCTTTCAATGGAAGCCTTGTCGACCCCACCAGCACCTCGTCTGGGGTTTTCGGCGGCAGCGTTACGGCTTTGCACCTGGACGTCGATTTTTCCGATGCCGGCTTCACATTGGGTAACTCCGGCATTCCATTTGGTAATTTGATAGTTACGAACCTAACCGGCTCCATCGCTAATTTTAACGGTCAAACCGTCCGTCAGGTGCTCGCAAGCATGGACATCGCAATCGGTGGCGGCCAGACAACAAACACATTCGCTGACCTCGATAATCTAGCTGAGAATCTTGCGGGCGCGTTCGATCCAGAATATATGAGTTCCTTCGCGCAGAATTATCTCGCTGCGCCTCCGATCACCACTCGAACGGTCAGCACGCTGAACGAGACCGGTCCTGGTTCGATCCGCGACATATATCTTCACTCGAGTCACGGCGACACGATCAATTTCGCCGTTACCGGCACAATCACCCTGAGCACTTTAAATGGTCCGATCCTGATCGATCGCTCGCTGCATATTGTTGGCCCCGGCGCTCGCTCGTTAACCATCAGCGGCAACGCGAACCGCGTGTTCGTCGTGACCGGCGGCACCAGCACCATTTCCGGCCTAACCATTGCGAATGGCAGCGTCCCCGGCCGCGGCAACGATGGCAGCGCGGCACAAGGCGGCGCGATTTACGTTTCCAGTCCAGGCATGCTCACGATTACTAATTGCGCGTTCAGTAGTAACGATGCGACCGGCGCGACCAATCCCGCTAATGGCGGCAATGGCGGGGCCGGCCAGGGTGGCGCTATTTACAATGGAGGCACGTTGGCTCTGACCGGGTGCACGTTTTGGGGAAACAGCGCGACCGGTAATGCCGGCAACAGTACCGGCATAGGTTTGAATAATGGCGGCACCGGTGGTGCAGGTCAGGGCGGTGCGCTCTTCAATGACACGAGCGGTACTTTGTCAGTCACCAATTGCACGTTCAACCTGAACGCGGCCACGGGTGGCGCGAGCGGCAGCGGGCATCTTCCGATCGCCGGTGGCCAGGCCAATGGTGGCGCCATATTTAATCAGGGAACGCTCACGATCGCTTCCGTAACGGTAAACGGAAACAGCGGGCAGGGCGGGGCGGGTGGTAAGGGCGACAAGGGACCAATAACCGGTGCAACCGGCAGCGGCAATGGCGGAATCTCTTCCGGCGGTGGCACCAGCACATTTGGAAACACACTCGTTGCCGGCAACAGCGGGAACACGTCACCCGATGTGGAAGGCTCGTTTACCTCCAGCGGTTACAATTTGATCGGCAAGTTGGATGGCAGCTCAGGTTTCAGCGCCGGGACCGATCAGGTCGGCACGATTGCGTTTCCGCTTGATCCCAAACTCAACACAAACGGTTTGCAATACAACGGCGGGCAAACCGAAACCATTTTGTTGCAGATCGGAAGTCCGGCGATCGACAAGGGCAAGAACCTACCCAAGTCGACCCACGACCAGCGCGGGAAAACGCGACCGTACGATGATCCAAATATTGCGAACGCGTTCAATGGCGATGGCAACGACATCGGTGCAGTGGAAATGCAAGCGAGCGAATTGGCGACGGCAACTCCGACACCGACTCCAACGCCAGTGCCAAATGTTCAAATTACGGTCACGACAAATCCGAGTGGTCTGAGTTTCACCGTGGACAATGTGACCTACACTTCGAGCCAGACATTTTCCTGGCAGGCGGGTTCAAGTCATACGATTTCGACCACCTCACCGCAGACTGCCGAGACAGGCGTTCGTTACCTCTGGAGCAGCTGGAGCGATAGTGGCAATATATCGCACACCGTCGCTCCAACGAAAAACAAAACGTACACCGCAA
This sequence comes from Chthoniobacterales bacterium, assembly GCA_035473775.1. GTDB lineage: Bacteria > Verrucomicrobiota > Verrucomicrobiia > Chthoniobacterales > UBA10450 > AV40. Next base: position 2,130 of record DATINV010000224.1, on the reverse strand, counting down.
ATTTCACGAAGCAGTTCTTCTTGACGATGAGCGCGGGGACAGGTGCTACGGTCAGTCCGGCAAGTGGTTGGCAAAAAAGTGGAGCAATTTTTTCGATCAGCGCTACCGCAACTAATAATGGTTCGGTGAGTTATAGTTTCACTGGCTGGGCCGGTAGTGGCACAGGGTCGTACTCTGGCTCGAACAATCCGGTTTCGATTACCATGAACGGACCAATCACAGAGAGCGCTAATTTCGTACAAAATCCCGTCCAAGTCACAGTCCAACCGAGTTTGGCCGGCCCGACGTTTTCCGTTGACGGTACGACTTTTAGTTCGCCGCAATCTTTTTCGTGGCAGCCAGGTTCCAGTCACACGATTGCAACGACTTCTCCCCAGAGTGCAGGAACCGGGGTTCGCTACACGTGGAGTAGTTGGAGTGATAGTGGAGCAATCTCTCACACCGTTACGGCGACCAAGAACAAAACCTACTCCGCGACTTTCACTAAACAGTATTTTCTGACGATGAACGCCGGGACCGGCGGAACAGTGAGTCCGGCGAGCGGCTGGAAAAACAGTGGCGCTACGGTTTCAATAACTGCAACTCCGGGGAGTGGTCACACGTTTATGGGTTGGACGGGTTCCGGCACCGGCTCTTATTCGGGGACAATCAATCCCGAATCGATCACGATAGGCGGGCCGATTTCTGAGACCGCTGCGTTTAGTCATTAGTACGGCGGACGAGTTGCATATTCCGCGTAACCTCGAGAAACAAGCAGTGGGGTCGTAATTGAATATTCAAAATTTGCGGTCACGTCTTCGCCTATCTAGTCAGGTGCAATGGTGAGAATCCGGTTGTTGGAAATCGAAAACCCGCAACTGAAGCAATTTAAGAATGGAATTCCGAAGCGCCGGAGATTTTTAGCGTTACAGAAATCCCGGAGCCTACGGTGTCCGAACCTTAAACGCCGGCTGATCCGAAGTCACCCTGGAGACTAGGGGATTATCCAAAGCAGCCGCTTTGGCTCCAGCTTTAGAGCTTCGCTTTGAACCCTCGCGCGTGACGCGACCCACCGGTCGAACAAGTTCTCATCCCCAAGTGCTCCAGGATTTCTTTTGAAATCCTGGAGCCTAGCGGGTTCACTCCCTTTTTGTCACTTAAAGCTGATTTTTAGCAGAAATGGCAGCGGAAGACAGTGATATCTCCTGGGACGAACCCCCTCCAACCCCTTTTTGACATTCGGCCAAAATGTCGGGCTCAAACCGACTGACGCGGACCAGGGGGTGGGAGTTTACGGACCTCGTTTGATACCCTTTTGACACCGACTGAATCCTAGTCTTGTCAATCGTGCAGAGGTTCGAATCCTACTTTGGAGCCAATGCAAAAATACATGCTGCTGAAGCATTAACGATTTCAGACCCAGATACGTGCATCGATTTGAGTTCGGCACGGCGGACTTGGCTGATGTTTTGACCTTATCGATGCTTCCCTTGTGAATGCACTCGCGGAATTCTTCGATGGAGACCTTCGGCGAAGTATTGATCCACCTATTGGGATAAAACGTTGGCGCCGAATACAGCGGACCGAGGTGTTCCGGTCTGGGGGATTACCCGGAGTTGATCGAGCTTGGCTTGCTGCTCGGACGTTAGCAGCGGTCGAACGTTCGCTTCCAATTGCGTTAGTATTGCATCTCCGGCATCGCGCGCTTGTTGATGAATTTGATCAAGCTGCGGTTGGGCTACGTTAAAATAGATTTGTAACTGCGCGTTCTGCGCATCCGTGAGTGAAAGCTCGGAGCTGAACATTTGACTCACATTCGGTTGGGCCAAGGTCAGTTGAACTGGGGAGATGGGCGGTGCAACGGAATTGTCGGAGGACGTTTGTGCGATGATGAGAGTCACCACGCCCATTGCGATGACGGTAAAGCTGGTGACGCTGAGTTTTTTCATTGTGTTCGTTACCTTCATTTTGAATCTTCCTGCTCTACACTTAAGACAACGCAGAGTTTCACGGGTTACTTCAAGCCGCGAGTGCCGTCGTCACACTGCCGCGAGATTTCGAACACGGCGGGTCGTCGCCTGTCTCCGACTTTTTTGGTCCGTCGATTTCGATTACCAATCCAATCATTCGCGTGACATCGCCGCCGCCATC
>DATINV010000223.1:0-10417 GCA_035473775.1 Chthoniobacterales bacterium | reverse complement strand
CGGCGCAACGCTGTTTGAGGACGGCACTGTCACCTCAGGCGATGTGACGATCAACGGCACGCTGGATATGAACAACAAGTTCTACAGTTTCCAAGGGACAACCTTCACCAACAATAGCGCAGTCATCAGCAGCACCAACTGCCAGAGCTGTGTTGGCGAGATTGACTTCAATGGCGTTGGCGGCGCTGCCAGCACAACGCAGAATCTCGTCGGCACCGGCACTTACAACACCAACGGACAAATCAATTTCCACACAGTCTTTAGCACGACAGTCATGCTCGCCAACGGTGCGGTGGTCGAAGGAGTATTCAACAACACAATCGACGGCGGCTCGACCTTCACCAATAACGGGGCCATGGCGCCAGGAATTCCGCCTGGCCAAGCCAATGTGAGCGGAAACTGGCAGCTTGGATCGACATCGGACTTAGACTTTGACATTGGCGGCACCGGTCAGGGCACAACGTATGAAGTCTTTAATAAGACCGACGACGGTACGCTCACTTTGAATGGCAACCTGACCGTGCGTTTGATCAACGGATTCACTCCTGCCAACACCGACACCTTCACCATTGTCACGACTCAGCAAATACTTGCTGGCGCTTTTACCAACGTTGCCAACGGCGCGCGATTAAACACGGAGGACGGAGAGGGTTCGTTCCGGGTAACCTACACCATCCTGAATGATCCTGTGGATTCGCGCAATGTCACACTGTCTGAGTTCCAGCCGACTGGCGCGCCAACGCCAACACCAACACCAACGCCAACGCCAACACCAACACCAACACCAACACCAACACCAACACCAACACCAACACCAACACCAACTCCAACTCCAACTCCCACGCCGACTCCTATACCCACACCAACTCCAACACTTACTCCGACTCCCACGCCGACACCAACCGCAACCCCTTGTTTTCGCGGCTGTGGGTCAACGCCGACACCAACTCCGATTATAACGGCTACGCCGACGCCCACTCCGACCCCGACACCAACTCCAACTGTCACGCCCTCTCCCTCCCCGACCTCTACACCTTGCACTGCCACCACCGGTACCCAGGTTGACGGCTCCGGTTCAATCGCAGTGAACAATGGACAGGCCAGCTTCAACTTCCGTGTTCAGCAGACGGGCAGGAAGGTGAGAAACATGTTCGACTACAATGATTCCGGGGCCGGTTTCGGTTTTGAAGCGAAAACGATCACGAGCTTAACGATTACCGGTAATCACGCGCGGTTTACCGGCACAGCGAAAATCTCTGGTAGCGGCAGCGTTACTTTCACCGTGGACGTCGTCGATTTCGTGGGCTGTCCCGATCAATTCGCCATTAGCATGAGTAACGGCTATTCCGCTTCAGGTGAAGTTATGAGCGGAGACATCTCAATTCATAACTAGGGCAGGCTGTTCTGAGACGGATCTAGAGGATTATGTTGTCGCCTGCCGGATAAACAGAAGCTGACAGCTTCTCTTCCAGCTTCTATTTTTGCGCGATGCCTGCGCATGCGCCTTCCGAGCAAACAGCATCTGGAGAGTTCCAGCGCCAGGAAGATGTGTTTCGAGAATGGATTTCGAGTGACGGATCGACGCCGTTTCCAGCCGTGGCTGGCCGTTATCATCTTTATGTTTCGCTCGCCTGTCCCTGGGCCAGTCGCACCGTCATTTTTAGAAAGCTCAAAGGCCTCGTGCATGCCATCGGTATGACAGTTGTCGATCCATTCCGGGACGAGAAAGGCTGGGCGTTTCGTGAGCCAGAACGGAGCAAGCCCGGAAATCCTTTAAACGATCTCGATAAATTTGAATCAATCGACCCGGTCAATCGATTTCGTTATTTGAGCGAGGCTTATCGCGTGACCGATCCAAACTTCAATGGCCGGGTGACAGTTCCGGTGCTTTGGGACAAAGAAACGAAGAAAATCATCAACAACTGCGAGGACGACATTTGCCCGATGTTTAACTCGGCGTTCAATGAGTTCGCGCCCAACAAGGACATCAATTTCTTTCCCGAGGACATTGAATCGGGACATACCAAGCTCTCCGATTTTCTTTACGAAAATATCAACAATGGCGTTTACCGCGCCGGATTTGCGACGCGACAGCGGCCCTACGAACGCGCCTGCCAACGACTTTTCAATGCGCTCGATGAAATGGAGAAACGCCTCTCAACTAGCCGCTATTTGTTTGGCAACCGGATCGTCGAAGCCGATTGGCGTCTTTTTTGCACGCTCATTCGGTTCGACGTGGTTTATCACGGACATTTCAAGTGCAACCTCCGCCGCATTATCGATTATCCGAATCTACACGGTTATATGCTCGATCTTTATCAGCAGCCGGGAGTCGCCGAAACGGTGAGCATCGACCACATCAAGCGTCACTACTACATGACGCACGAAGAGATTAATCCGTCCCGAATCGTCCCGCTGGGGCCGATTATCGATCTCACCAAGCCACACGGCCGCGAAAATTGTAGGCCGTCTCTGTGAGACGGCTTCCAGAATTGGGCGCCTGACACAGAAGCCCCACAATTTGATTGTCGATCACCAAAGCACGGGCGCGAAAAGATTTAGCGTCTATTAGAGATTCAGAAAACGGTCTCGACACGTGTCCGGATTCTTGAATAAATCGGACGCGATAGCTCGCGCGCTACTTCACTCCACTGCACCATCGACTTCATCGAGCCAGCTCGGATCCACCGCACGTCTGCGTTGGAGTGGCGTCGCCCCTGCGAGAAATCAACCCATTCTAATCTATGAAAAAGAAACGAAACGGTCGTTCGGCATTCTTTCATTCACGCATTGCCATTGCTGTGACTCTTGTTCTAACAGGCATCTTGATCGCCCTTTGGGGCGCCGGTGCCCAAGACCCGAGTTCAGATAACACCGCGTCCGCGCCCGACGCGTCCTCTGTCGGAGCGCCCTCGGTTTATCGCATGGTGGGTCCCGTGCCGCTCAATCTCAACTTGCGCGATCTTCCATATGTCCCGCCGAACCCAGAGTCCGAAGAAAAAATCCTGATGCGCTATCCGCACGGAACCGGACAAATAGGCGTGTCAACAGACTATGGCGTGTCCGGATTGGCGCAGGTTCAGACGTTGCTCAAGAATGTTTTGCTCCCCGCGCCAACCATGCCCGGCCCTCTCCTGACATTTGATGGAATCAGCGCAACGGCGAGCGGATGCAATTGTGCGCCGCCCGACACCAACGGCGACGTCGGCCCGAATCACTATATCCAGGCGGTTAACAGCTCGTTCAAGATCTTCAACAAAAGCGGCGCGGCTCTGGCGGGCCCCACGACTTTCAATTCATTCTTTGCCTCTTTGATTGGAACGCCTTGCAACGGCTTTAACGATGGCGACCCGTTTGTCTTCTATGACCAAATTGCTGATCGCTGGGTAATCAGCGATTTCGCATTCCCGGCTTTCCCCGGCGCGTTGTTTTACCAATGCATCGGCGTGTCTCAAAGTTCCGACCCGGTTGCGGGCGGCTGGAGCCTTTACGCGGTTCAAGTTGATCCGGCCAATCCGACCTACCTGGGTGATTATCCGAAGTTTGCTCTTTGGCCGAACGGTTACTATTTCACGGTCAATCTCTTCTCGAATCCTACGACATTTATTGGAGTGCGGGTCTTTGCGCTTGATCGCAACTCAATGCTCACCGGCGGCCCGGCCAACACGATCGCATTTACGATCCTTCCGGCAGGTTTGGGCGATTCCTACAGTCTGGTTCCTGCCAGCTTTCGCACCGGAGCTGCGCCCCCTTCCGGTCGAGACGAATTCCTCCTCGCGATCGACAGCCCTGCCAGCGAGAACACGACCTTGACCCAAGTTAAGGGCTGGAAGGTTCATGTCGATTTCGTCACTCCGGCGAATTCGAGTTTAGGGGTTGGCGCCAACCACACTCCCCAGGCCTTGATGACGGTCACTTCGTTTGTTGAAGCGTGGACCAATGCCGCAGGGACCTCCATCGTCCCGCAGCAGGGAACCACCCAAAAGGTGGATACCTTGGGCGACAAAATCATGACTCCCGTTGTTTATCAGAATCTTGGTGGCACCGAGTCGTTGTGGGCGGACTCCACGGTGATCTCTAATTTTCCAACTGGTCCTACGATGGTGCGTTGGTATCAATTCGATGTGACCGGCGGCAATTTCCCTGCCTCTGCGGTTCAGCAACAAGATTGGAGCAACGGCAACGATGGGGTTTGGCGGTTTATGCCCAGTCTGGCCGTGGATCAAAATGGAAACATGGCCATCGGTTATTCCGTTTCGAGCGCATCCATCTTTCCTGGTATTCGTTACGCCGGGCGTCTCGTCACGGATTCATTAAGTAACCTTGCCCAAGGAGAGGCCACCTTGTTCAGTGGCGCGGGTAGTCAGACCGGCACAAATCGCTGGGGTGATTATACGATGACCACCATTGACTCGTCCGATGGCGTTACCTTCTGGCATACGAACCAGTACGAGGCGGCAACAGGCGGCTTCAACTGGTCCACGCGGGTTGGCGACTTTCGATTAGCTACTGCCTCGACACCTACTCCAACACCGACTGGAACACCTGCTGCCACACCCACCGCAACTCCGACGCCGACCGCCACTCCAACGCCGACGCCAACTCCCACGCCGTGTGGGCGTGGTGGATGTGGTCCGAGTGCGACACCAACACCGACGCCATTACCAAGCGCGACGCCTACTCCGACACAAACTCCCACTCCTACTCCAAGCGCGACACCTACCTCGACACCCACGCCTACCCCGACGTCGACACCAACGCCCACCCCGACTGGGGCGCCTAGTCCTACCCCAACTCCCACACCGTGTGGACGGAGCGGATGCGGTCCAACGCCCACACCAACTGCAATTCCAACGCCGACGGCGACTCCAACTCCTACACCGACGCCAATGCCGTCGTCGCCTACACCGACTCCGACTCCTACGCCAGTACGCAGAGGTCCGTGATCAAGCTAACAGTTTAGAGTTGCCAAGGTTGCCGCGGATTGGAGACTGCGGCCCGCGGTTGTTATCTTAAGTTGTCGAGCGCCGCGCCAAGGCGCTGGATTCCAATTCGGAAGTTTTCCGGTTCGCAACACATCCCGATCCGAATGTGCTGCGGCGATTCGAAGAATCGTCCGGGCACAACGGCACTTTCGTACTTTTCCGTTAGCAAGGCGCAAAGTTTTTCCACATCGACGCCTGGCAGTCGAGGGAATGAAGTTGTGCCGAACTCGGTCGGTAGAGCCTCAACGTCGTCCCGCGTCTGGAAGAATTTTTGAAGCGTTCGGCGGTTCGTCTCCAATATCAATCTTGCTCGCGCCTCGATCTTGGGAAGGCGATTTATGGCAACCACGCTCAATCGCTCCATCAGGTTGGGCGCGCTTGCGGCAAAAATGTCATCAAGCCGGCGCATTTTGTCCGCGACTTCCAATTCGGCGAAAATCCAGCCGCAACGCAAGCCACTAAGTCCATAACCTTTGGTCAAACTTCCAGTCACGATGAATTCGGGCCCGAGAGAAATCGCGGACGCGGGCGCATTTTCGAACATCGCTTCCAGATAAACTTCGTCGACCAGGACGCGTGCGCCGGAATTTCGCGCCAGTTCTCCGATTTGCCGGAGCGTTGCTATGTCAACAAGCAGGCTGCTCGGATTGTGCAAATTCGTCAGTGCGATCAAACGTGTGGACGGAGTCATCTGATTCGCCAGCGCTGCGACGTCGATTTTGAATCCGTCTTCAAAACGTCGCGGAAAGCGTTTGATTTTCGTGCCGAGATACTTCGCGATCCCGAGAAGGGGATCGTAGGTTGGCTCTTCGATTAACACTTCGTCGCCATGACCAACCAGGGATGCCATTGCAAGATGGTTTGCCAGCGAAGTTCCGCCGGCGACGGTGACGACATTGTCGGGCGCAACCTTTCGGTGCTTCGCCAGCGCTTCGAGCAACGGGCGATAGCCGTAAGCGTTGTCGCCATGCAATTCCAAATTCTTAAGATCGGCGTCCAGTTCCGAGATTGGAAGGTTGAGAATTCCGCTCAAAGCCAGATCGTATTTCACTTTCGGGCGCGACTTCGCCCAATGCATAAACTCTGATGGATTCTTCATTCGGCGTTGGGCGTCTCGCTTTGAGAGTTCGGCGTTTGGTGCCTCGATCTCCAGAACAAATACACCGGCACTCCGGTCAGCATGATGCCAAGCCCCACCGCACTGTTGTGGGGGTAACGGTAAGCGGTACTGAATGCGACTCCGGCGCACGCCAGAATGAAGAACAAAGTCGTGAATGGATGGCCCGGGATCCGAAAAGACAAATCGTTTCTGTTAAATTCTCGTCCAACGCTGATGTGGCTCGCATCTCGAGCTCGGTGACGAAAGACAAAAACGGTCGCGGCCGTGAGAGCGAAAAAGATGACGTCGACTGAGATCACGTAATTCAAGATTTGTTCGTAACGACCCGACAAGGTGATGACGATCGCGAACGCGCCTTGCAATGCGATCGCGAAAGCCGGAACTCGTGCACGATTCAGTTTCGCCAGACTTGAGAAAAATAAACCGTCTTCGGCCATTGCGAAGTAAACCCGCGGCGCGGTTAGCATGCTTTGGCTAAGAAATCCAATGGTGGAAACCGCAATCCCGACCGCAATAATCCGGGCGCCGGTTTCACCAAACGCAAGTCGCATAACCGCGGAGGCGGGAGTATGTGATTGCGCGAGTCCAGCCGGGCCGAGCGCGTGCACGCAAACGAAGTTTACTGAAAGATAAACGGCAATCACGCCTAGGACGCCAAAAAGCAGACCGCGCGGCAGATTCTTTTTGGGGTCGCGCACTTCGCCGGCCACGAAACAGGACGTTTGCCATCCGCCGTAAGCGAACTGCACCGGAATCAGCGCGGCGCCGAATGCGATCAGTGAATTCCTCATTCCATTTGGGGAAAACATCGATTGGGACGAGACAGTGCTCGGCGGTCCGCTAATCGTCAACCCCAGCGCAACCAGCGCCGCAATCGCAAGCAGTTTCAAGATCATGAAAAGATTTTGGGTTGTGCTTCCCGCTCGCACTCCGAGACAGTTGATAATCGTCAATAACCCCAGCGTTACGGTAGCAAGAATGGCAACGACATTGTCGTTCGCTTCGAAATTTCCCAAGGCGTACTTGGCAAATGTCATCGCTACTGCCGCCATACCGCCGCTTTGAGTAACTAGGAGGAGCGCCCAGCCGTAAACAAATGCCAGCGCGGGATGAAAAGCATCGCGAAGGTAAACGTATTGGCCGCCGCTGGTAGATGTTTGCGATGAAAGCTCCGCATAAATCAACGCGCCGGCGAGTGCAATCAGTCCCCCAAACCCCCACGCGCTTAGAATCAACACCGTCGACGGCACCTGTTGCGCGACCACGTAGGGGTTAATGAAAATGCCCGAACCGATAATGCCGCCCATCACCAGCATTGTCGTATCGAACAAACCGAGACGTCGCGCGAGTTGCGATTCCTGCGAATGCGGCGCGATCACTGAGCGTCGGATGGCGGCGCCGCGTCAGCTCGAGCCGTGACAATCATCGAGATGATGATAGTCGCGCCGAGCACACCGATGACAAACCCGAGAGAAAGAAGAGTCGGGATCTCGAACACGTCCCGCAGCATCATCTTTGCGCCAACAAATGCGAGCACGATGGCCAACCCGCTCTTGAGGTAAATAAAACGAGTAATCATTTTCGCGACCAGAAAGTAAAGCGAGCGCAACCCGAGGATGGCGCAGATGTTTGAGGTGTAAATGATGAATGAATCGCGGGTAATTGCGAAGACGGCGGGGATTGAGTCGACTGCGAAGACCAGATCCATCACATCGATGACGATGAGGGCGAGGGCGAGGGGCGTCAGCATCCATTTGCCGTTGACCCGCGCCTTGAAATGTTCGTCATGAAACACCGGGGTAACCGGGAACGCCCAACTACAGCATCGCATTATCCAGCCCTGGCCGAAATCCTTCGGCTCCTGTTTCACAAAAAACATGCGCCATGCACTAACCAGTAAGAACGCGCCGAAGAAATAGAGAATGAAGTCGAAGCGCTCGACCAGTGCGACGCCGAGCCAAATCATCAGGCCCCTCATCACCAGCGCGCCGACAATTCCCCAGACCAGGGCGCGATGTTGCGCCATCGGAGGCACCCGGAAGTAAGTGAAGATCAGGACGAAAACGAAGATATTGTCGACGCTCAGGGAATACTCGATCACGTAGCCGGTGAGGAATTCGAGCGCCTTCTGCGGTCCGCGGATCTTCCAGACGACCAGGTTGAACAGGAGCGAGAGAACGATCCAGATGATGGTGCGGTGCACGGCCGCTCTCATGCTGAGCTCGCGCCCACGATGCTTGAATTGGACGAGATCCAGAGCCAGGGCTACGAAAACGCCGGCATTGAAAGCCAGCCAGAACCAGATACTTGTGTGCGGCACTCGGCGTAGAGTTTCACGCGGGACGCTGTCCGGCAATCGCAAACATCGGCTTGGGAGCGCTTGCGGTGCTGCGCCAGCATCGTAGTTTGTTCGACTGTCTCATGGACGCAGAGCTAGAGAAATTAGTCGAAGCCAACAAACTCACCTCGAAGGCGGCTGAAAAGCTTGAACAGCTGAAGCCGGGTACGTTTTGCCTTCACAAGAGCTGGGGATTTGGACGGGTGGCAGAGTGGAACCTGCTCTTAAACCAGATCCTGATCGATTTCACCGGCAAGAAGGGACATGCGATGCAGCTGCAATATGCGGCGGAGAATCTCACGGTGATTCCCTCAAATCATTTTCTCGCCCGCAAGGCGAACGATCTTGCCGCGACAAGAAAACTTGCCAAAGACGACCCGGTCGGAGTGGTCCGCAATATTTTGGACAGCCTCGAGGGAAAAGCCACCGCCCAACAAATCGTCGAATGGATGGTCCCGGATGTTTTTAGCGACGCGGAATGGAAGAAGTGGTGGGACTCGGCCCGAAGACAAATGAAGGCGACCGGCGCATTTTCGATTCCGGCGAAAAAGACAGACCCTGTGCAACTTCGCGCCGAAGGCGTGTCGCAAACGGACGAGTTAATTGCGGCCTTCAATTGCGCGCGTCAGCCCAAGCAGCAGATCGCCGCTCTCGAACAGATCCTGAAGTTTCAGGAGCAATTCAAGGAACCGGAAAAGCAACTGCAACCGGTCGTCGCCACTATTGAAAACGTGGCAACTCGCAATCAAAAATTGCACCCGGAGCTGACCTTTGAGTTGGCAATGCTCCGCGATGATTTGTTGGAGCGCTTTCGCCAATTAAAAACAACTCACATCGGTTTGACCCTGGCCCGGCTGATCATCGACGAGGAAAAACGACTGGTAACGATTTTGCCGAAACTGTCGGCCGCGAAAGAGAAGCGAACTCTGCAAACGTTGCCTGCCGCGCTGGAGGACCGTTGGAGTGTGCGCGCGTTGCAATTGATGCAAACGTCGCACGGCCGAATGGTCGCCCAAATTCCCCACGTTTTTCGCGATGCCGGAAAGCAGGCCGAGTTGCAAACGATGCTCGTGCGCAGCGTTCGCGAACATTCCGCCACTAGCGAAATGCTGGTCTGGCTGTGCATGGAACGCAAAGATTGGGAAGAGCTGATCAATCCTGAGCTGCTAACCGCCATTTTGTCGGCGCTCGAGCGAGAGCAGCACTCCGCACCTGGCCGGGCGAGTAAATTGCAACGCTGGCTGGTCGATGATCGACAGTTAATCGCCGATATATTTGCCAAATCCGATGTTGGCCTCGCCCGTGACGCGATGCGGCGGTTGCAATTGAGTCCGTTGTTTGATGAATTGACCAAGCGTTCGCTTCTCGCGCGCATCGTAAAAGTATTTCCGGACCTCGAAAGCATGATTGCCGGAGCGCAACAGCTCGAAAAAGCGGCGCCGTTGATTGTTTCATGGAGCAGCCTGGAACGGCGCAAAGTGGAATACGAAGAACTGGTGAAGAAAAAGATTCCCGAGAATACGAAAGAGATTCAGGTCGCGCGCTCCTACGGGGATTTGAGCGAGAATTTCGAATACAAGGCAGCCAAGCAGATGCAGGCCGTTTTGGTCCGCCGCCGCTCCGAACTGGAGCGTGACTTGCAAAAGGCGCGCGGGACATCGTTCGAAAATCCGGACACGTCGCGTGTTTCGATCGGAACAATCGTCACCGTGCGCGACAAAAGTTCGAAGAACTCTGAGACTTACACGATTCTCGGCGCCTGGGACGGTGATCCGGACCGGCAGATCATTTCCTATCAAACCGCGATCGGTCAGGCATTGCTCGGAAAGAAGGCCGGTGAGAGTGCGGCGTTGCCAAATGGGGAGGTCGAGATCGTCTCGATCGAACCCGCGCCAGTCGACAAGCCGGCTCCTGAGGCAGTTACGGAAACTGAAGCAGCGTCAGTTTAAATCCGCTTGCATTGGAAATCCCAGA
>DATINV010000222.1:0-12837 GCA_035473775.1 Chthoniobacterales bacterium | reverse complement strand
GCGTCGCGCAGCGTTTACGCGCTAGTCGACGCAGGGGTGTTCGGTGCGAAGAGAGTAATGCCGGCGACGGATAGCGTCACGAACTTGCTCGAGCAATTTGGGTTTGCTGACCGGTGTGGTGACCGGTAAAATGGGGGCATGCACCCCCAGTTTGAGCCCTCCGGCGGTGATAGACCAATAAAATTCGCCTTTAAATACGAATTTTTTTGGCACAATTCTCGTTAGGTCTATGCGTCGCGCAATCCTTGTTCTACTCGGTGTCGCAGTATTTGCCATCGTCGTCGCAAATCTTATCGCAGCGCGAAACCCGTTGCGCCGCTCAGCAGACGACATTCGCCAGTCCATCTTGCAGAAGACGCCTCTCGGTACGTCGCAGCAGGAGGTGTTGCGCGTTATCGCTACACAGTCTTGGCTCGGCCAGCCCGCCTCCGGCGGTGTCGGCACGCCGCCGACCGAAAAGAACATCAGTGCCCAGCTCGGCTCGTATCAGGGCTTCCCGTGGTCTTGTCGCGTAGATGCTTACTGGTCATTCGATGATCAGCTGAGGCTGTCAGACGTACATGTCATCCGCGGCTGCAACAGTTTGTGATTACATCATCAATAGACCTAACCAAGCGCTGGAGCGAACCGCCGCCCGGCGTGTGTTTACATTTCAGATGATCAAAACAGTTTCAGTCACAGTTGCGCTCGCTCTCGGCGGCGGTCGCTCAGCTTATTCTCGTTAGGCCGATGCCGACTCCAACCATCTCGCCAGCAGCGCACCTTTATGAAAATCCCACTCAGTCAACCTACCCACCAGTGTGGCTTACCGCGTTATTCGTTCTCGGCGCGGCCTTGGCATTCGTGTTTCTCTATCGATTTCGGCGCGTGTCCTTAATAACACGCGTGGGACTCTGGTTGCTTCCGTGGTTCCCGTTCCTGATTGCCAGTATATTAGTTTACGGGTACTTCCACCCCGAATACCTCGTGGACGATGGTCCGCTGACGTATGAGTACCCGATGGCGGCGGCCGTAGTTCGTTTAGTCTGTGTGGGATCTATTACAGCCCTTGCGATCGGGATTATTCTTTTGCTCGTCGCTGGCATAAGATGCCTTGTGAGACTGCGACGCCGTTCGGCCTAACCAAGCGATGAAGCCAACGCGCCCCTTGCAAGAAAACCTCAGCGAGGTTGCCACGACACCCTGCCGTGGCTTATCTCTTTCTCGTTAGGCCTCAACCGTGCGCCGCTTTTTCGTGGGTTTGTGGGCCGCTCTGAAGGCCGCATCAGTTCAGTTCGCAACCATAATGCCTGCCATGGTTGGCCTTCAGTTGATCCGCCATTTCGCTTATCATTCGGCGCCCGCGTGGCTGCCAGGTTGCGCTGCGGCTCTAGCGCTGGCGGCAGCGCTATGGCTTTGGATTTTTTTGCGGGCAGAGGAATCGTTTCTTCGCACCTTGACCTCGCTCGTCATTGGCACATTGCTTTGGTTCTGTGTTCTCGTCGCCATTTTCCGCGCTCGATTTATGTTCGACCATCATAATTCTACTCGGCGCTCGGATGTGCTTGTTGTTATCATCAGTGGAGCTGTTGCGGTGTGGCTGCGGCGCGTCGTCATTCGTCGAAATGAAGAGGTGGATCGCCAGAATAAGGCCTAACCAAACGATGAAGCCAACCGCCCCATTGCGATAGAACTTCAGCGAGATTGCCACGACACCCTGCCGTGGCTTATCTCTGTCTCGTTAGATGCTCGCTTTACTACGCTCAAAACTTCACCGTCAGATCCACCGAACTACTTATATGAAACATTCTATCATTCGACATGGCGCGCTAGTCCTGATTTTCGTTGCGATCGCATCGTTCAGCCGCGCGGCAGATGCGACGGTGCAAAGTGGGGACGAAGAGTCGGTTCGTAAACTGATTGCAGCCCAAGGCGAGGCTTTCGCGAAGCTCGATGCACACGCCTTCTCCATGGTCTTCCATGAGGATGCAGATTTCACAAACGTCTGGGGAATGAGTGCGCATGGACGCAAAGCGATCGAAGAATTTCACCGGCCTCTGCTGGAAGGCGACGGAGCGGGTCCGATCCCATCGTTTAAGCACGCTGAATTTAGAGTGCTGGATACAAAAATTCGTTTTCTTCGATCTGATGTAGCGAACGTCGATGTCACTTGGAGCCAGACGGGAGCGGTGCGAAATGGTCAAGACATGGGGCCACGCAAAGGACTTCTCATGTTGGTCGTGACAAAAGAACAAGACGGCTGGGGCATCGCGGTGATGCACAACATGGATTTACCTGTTACGCAGTAACGCATCTAACCAGGCGATGCACCGAACCGCGACGTTAGTTTTTCTCGCACTCACATGCTTGGTCGGATGTGACGTTGATCTTTTTGGATTGGATTGGAAGCGCCTCGGCGGTGGTTACTCACTTGTGCTCGACGGCGAGACAAATGACGCATGTGCGATAGTTGCTCATCATCAGAATGGTGGACTCATCGTAACCCAAATTGGCTGGCGACAGCCGCTCATTTTGTCACGCTATGAAAGCGACTGGGATGTACTCGACACGTCCACTGGAAAACACACCAAAGTTTCTGAAGAGCAGCGCAGCAGCGATCCTGCATATCGCGACATTGCGGTGTATGCTGCGCGGATAGCGTGGGATCGGCTCAAGCGACACAAAAGTCTATGGTAAGCCCATTGTATCTAACCAAGCGCTGGAGCGAACCGCCGCCCGGCGGGAAGAACAGTTGAAGGTTGAAAGATGAGAGTTGAGAGTCCAGCAATGTTCGCTCCCAGCGGCGGACGCTTATCTTGTTCTCGTTAGATGGTGATGCGCTCGAGCACACTAAGAAACGAAATCGAAGCCCGCTTTCCAGAAGTTCGTGTCAAGTTGAACGAAGCCGACGACGGTGACTGGACGTTGACGAATCGCCTCGTCGGATGGCTTCGTGACTTCAATGCGATAAGCGCTGACATAGTCGAGCGGCTTCGGCGCTTCAAACGATGGTGTGAAGAGCAGCCACGAACGGAAAGCGCGGGAGCCGACATCTGGACGATTTTTATCTGTGGTTTTTGGGAGCCTCTATTCGAGTCGAACTCCACACACGTTTTGATCCCGCAACTGATGACTCGCGGCGACGTGACAAAGGAAGAAATCCTCGAAGCGGAGAAAGTGATTGCTCACATCAGGAATGACCTGACTGTCCTCACCAGCACGACCGACGTGGAGGAACTAGGCGCCCTCGTGAACGAGAGAGTTCCGCGGATGATCGGCAGCTTCCACAGACTTTACCGGGCAAAGGAGATACTGAGGACGCTGCCCGATGGTCGTCTCCTGCACCTATACAGGTTGAACGTATTCGTGAGCACCCAAGACTTGTCACGGTTCCAGAACGGGCTGGCTGTAATGATGGCCATGGCTGAAATGGCCCAACGCCGTCCCGACTACAAGCCTAGACTGATTGAGTCCCTGAATGCACCTATTGTCGACGCGATCTTGGACAAGGTCGCCCAGGTCATTCGAGCGCTGGAATCCACGGCTCACTGACCGATGACTAACGAAGAAATCACCGACGTATCCAAGTGATTATGACGCGAGTCGGCACATGACCGCATCTAACCAATCGATGAAGCGAACCGCGAGCCGCTGCGCGGCCAAGTAAGAATTAAAAATTATGAATTATGAAGTGAACGCAAAGCTCGCTTTCGCTCGCGGTGGCTTAACTTGTTCTCGTTAGGCCGCTAAACAATAATGAGAAATGCACTTGGCCTTGGAAGTCCGCAGCGGGATCTGCTATGTAACGGGACGAGCGGTTTCCTTTTCTGGTGTCTTCCGTGGTTTGGGTTCGTTCTTGGCTGGGCCGTATCACCCATTTGGAGAACGGTGTTATGGACCGCGTCCCTGGGTGTCATGGGGACACTATGTCTGCTCAACGCCTTCCGATGCGGCCGCGTCCACTGTTACTTCACCGGCCCGTTTTTCATTCTCGGTGCTGTTGCTTCCCTTGGATACGGCCTTGGATTTTTTCCGTTGGGACCAGGCGGATGGAAATGGATTTGCGCCGTAACAGTTATTGGCGGTATCGCCCTTACTTGCATTCCAGAACTCATTCTCGGTCGCTACCGGCGAAGTTGACCAGCCGGGGCTTAACCAAACGATGAAGCCAACGGCGAGCCGCTGCGCGGCAACTATTGACCTCGTTCGCTCCCGCTCACTCGCCGCTACCTCGCGGCGATTCCGTCTACCCGGCGGTTTCCCAGCTCGCCGTGTTCTCGGTCAAACGATTTGCGTCAGGAATCGCTTGGTGTCGAATGGCGCGAAGTCGTCAATTTTTTCGCCCGTGCCAATGAATCGCGTGGGAATTTTAAGTTCGTCCTGAATGGCAACCACGATCCCGCCTTTGCCGCTGCCGTCGAGTTTGGTGACAATCAATCCGGTTAGGCCGAGGGCCTGATGAAATTCGCGCGCCTGACTGAGCGCGTTGCCACCGGTGCTTGCGTCGACAACGAGTAAAATCTCGTGGGGAGCGGAAGGATCCTGCTTTGCGAGGCTGCGTTTTACCTTGTGGAGCTCAGCCATGAGGTTGGCTTTAGTGTGGAGGCGTCCGGCGGTGTCGCAGAGGAGAAAGTCGATTTGGTTTTTCGCGGCCGATTCATAGGCGTCGTAACAAAGCGCCGCCGGATCTGCGCCATACTGGCCGCTGATCATCTCCAGGCCGAGCCGTTTCGCCCAAATCCCAAGTTGTTCGATGGCAGCGGCGCGAAACGTGTCGGCCGCGGCGAGAAGAACACGATTTTGTAGGCCGTCTCTGTGAGACGGCACGGCGTCTGCCGCAGACGCCCTATAATAAGGCGCGCGCATCAGATAATTCGCCAATTTGGCCGTTGATGTTGTTTTGCCGGTGCCGTTGACCCCGACGATGAGAACGACGGTTGGTTGTCCTTCAACACCCTCAATGGCCTTGGTGTCCTTGGGCAAGATTTTCGAAATCTCTCCGCGCGCGACGTTAATTACGTCGCTGATTCCCAGAAGCGACCAGGCTTCCTGTTCCTGCAACTTCTTCACGATTCGGGTCGTGAGAGGGACGCCGAGATCGGCGCGAATTAGTGCGTGCTCAAGGTCATCCCAGTCAACCGGCTTGCCGGCGAACTGTTGGGCCAGCGCTTCGAGAAATTTCATGCCGTTCTAACCCCGAATGTAGACCAATGGACACTAAGGATTCCGGAGTGTTAAGCGATTCGTGTTAATTCGTGTCGATTAGGGTTAAGAATCCCTTTTGGAGACAGGTTCGCGGGCAGGGCGGTCGAGATCTTTTCGGACCCGATCGAGGATTCCGTTCACAAACTTTCCGGACTCGGCGCCGCCGAAAGTCTTGGCTACCTCGATCGCTTCATTGATTGAAACGACCGGCGGAATATCATCGCGGTGGAGCATTTCGTAGATTGCAAGCCGCAGCACGTTTCTATCGACTGCGGAGATGCGACTGAGATTGTAGTTCTCGCAATACTTGCGAATGCGCTCGTCGATTTCGTCGAGGTGCTCGACCATTCCGGCAATCAAGGGCTCGGCAAATTCGCGCACGTTTGCTTTGACCGGGCAGAAATCCCAAAAATCTTCGATCCGCTTGGGGGTTTCGCCGTGCTGAAGATCGCGCCAAAAATGATATTGAATGGCCGCTTCCCGGGCGCGTCGGCGTTTCCCCATACGACTACTTGCTGCGCAACTTCGACATCACGCTGGAAACGTCGACCGCAGCACGGGCGGCTTCGGTACCGCGATTGATTTCGTCTTCGAGGCAACGGGCGCGCGCCTGACTTTCGGTGTCGAAACTCAAAACGACATTGATCACTGGCACGCCATGAGCAATGGCGATTCGTTGCAACGCGTCGGTCACCGAGCGGCTCAGATTCTCAGCGTGATCGGTTTCGCCTTCCATAATTACGCCGATCGCGATGATGGCGTCGCCGCGCTTTTGCGAAGCAATCTCACGAACAATCACCGGAATCTCGAACGCGCCGGGAACCTGGTGAAGAGCCAAAGTGGCAGCTGGAGCGAGGCTGCGCAATTCGGTGGTGAAGTGATCGACCAATCCCTGAACGTAAACCTGATTGAATTGACTGGCGACGATCGGAAAATGCCGCTTGGTGACGCCGATAGCGCGCGGGCGAGGGGAGATCTGGTTCGACATTGCCCTCTATTGCTAAACCGACATCAATTTAAAAGCTAGCAAGGGCTTTGGATCTCTTCTGTGAAATCAAGGCGCGCGAGCGTCGATCTTGGGTTCGGAGTCGGAAGTGGTTTTCGATTTCTGGCAGCTTGTAAGTGCGACAAGAAAGGGCAAGGGCGGTCGAAGTCGGGACTCAAGTCTTTGCAGAAAGTCATGAACTTTGTTTGTTCAAACTCCGCGGTCTCAGCTCAGTTGAAAATCAGAGCCGAGAAAGAGCCTTTGCCGCCAGGGCCTTCGATTTTTCAATCTTGGATTCTTCGTCTCCGGATCCGCCGACACTGATGCGGATAAAAACATTGTCCTTCAAAACGTAGATTGCCCCGCCGACGCGGTTAGCTGACCACCAGGCATCATCGCCAACTCCGGTAATTTTCTTGGGCGGCGCACCTCGTTCGTCGTCCTTGTCACCCAAGCTCTTTTTCTTTTCTTCGTCGCCGTCCTGCTCCTTCAAGGTGCCGTCGTAGCGGCCAAAGGTTTCCTTCCAGAAGGTTTTTGGATCGCGCGCCTTATCCGACGAGGAATTGCGCTGGGTAACAGCGAGACTGACTGATTCGTTGAAAACCTGAGTGCTGTAAAAGCATTGGGAAAAAAGAAAGTTGTCGTCTGAGGTCTCGTTCGGCTTCACGTCTGTGACTGGCGAACCCTGAATCTTTTGCACTTCGTCTTTGGTGATCAGCGAACAAGCGTCGATTTTCGCCTGGTTCGACGCCGATTTGCTTTTCGTTTTCTGACAGCCGGCGACGGCGACCAGGAATACGATTGCGAAAGAGAAATTTCGTTTCATTAAGAGCTCCTTTGAATTGATGCGGGACGAGCAACCACCAGTCCGGTTAGCAGAAAAACAAGTGCCGCCGAAAATAAACAGTATTTACAGAAGGCGTGCAGCCTGAAGGCCTGGACGAACAACAGCCAGAGGGTGACGGCGAACATGGCGAGCACCGTCCAGGCGAAAAATTTGCGGACTCGGCCGTAATCGAAAGCGGCGAACGTGGCAAACGTGAAAACACTGAAGTAGGCGAGCGCGCCGAGACCGGAAACGGGAAAGCTGCCAATCTTCGCGTAAGAACTGCCCAGAACTTTGAAGCAGTCGGGCGAGTTGCCGCAGACCGCAGTCTCTCCCGAAAGAAAGATTACCGTGAGATAAGTAGCCTCGGTTAGCCCGATGAGGGCGACGACGGCCGCGGCGATGTAAAAAATGATTTCCGCGCGCGATCGCCCCGTTCTTGATTTTTCCATGCGGTCCGTTTTCATGAGCGGCAAATTAGGAGGACGGCTTGGCGTTCTTTACCGCTGCGTCGATGTAGACGCTAAAATTTTCGGGTTTCAATTGCTCCGGTGGCACAGCTTCATTGTTCAGGAAAATTGTTGGCGTTGTTCTTACTCCGATTTGAGCGCCCCGTTGCTGGTCTGTATCAACCTGTTGCAGCACTTCAGGGCTATCCATGTCGCGTTTAAAACGATCCAGGTCCAACTGAAGCATTCCGGCGTAAGCGTTGAAGAGAGTGCGGGCGTCCTTCGAATTACTCCAGACGGCCTGTTCGCGGAAGAGCAGGTCGTGCATTTGCCAAAAGCGACCCTGCAGACCGGCGGCTTCGGCCGCGCAGGCCGCTTCGCGCGCGTGGGCGTGCATCGGCAACGGAAACTCGCGGAAAATCACGCGCAAGTTGTGTTGCTTTTGCAACTGATTAATCGGCTCGGAGAGTTTGCCGCAGGGGGGGCATTGGAAGTCGCCAAATTCTTCGAGAGTCACCGGCGCGCTGGCTGGTCCCAGGACGTGCCCGGTTTCTTTTGATTCGGCGGATTCCTTCGAAATCTTCAGAACCGGATTGGCGGCAACTTTGGCGTGATAAAAAATTGTTCCACCACCAATGGCCGCGGCTGCGACCAGACCGACAATCATAAAAGGAGCATATTGTCTCATGAGCTAAGCGTGCACATATAGCTCACCTTCGAAAGGCTGCAATAATCTCGTTGCCGATCTTTACTGGCTCGGAAGCCCGGTGCCGGAATGCGCCTGCACAAACGAAATGTCGGAACTATTGATTGCACCGTTCACAGTCACGTCTTCGCGGAAATTGCTGCCGGTAACCGCCTGTCCTGATTGGGCCTGGGTTTGGGCTACGTCGCTTGAATTTACCGCGCGGTTGGCCGTCGTATCGCCCGCCAGGACGCCCATCGGGATCGATACGTTTCCAATGTTGGTGCCATCGCTTACCCCGGTCAGGGTGATGGCAATATTTTGGGCGTTTGGAACGCCGCTGCAATTGACCGTAACGACGCTGCCGTTTGTGCTCGTGGTCGCCGATTGTCCGCCGCAAGCGGCTGAGCCAAGCGTGACCGGCCCGGGGAACGTGACCACGATTGTGTGATTGCCGTTCGCTCCGCCGGTGCGGCATTCAATTCCTTCCGGCCCGCTGAGTGGCAGATCAATGTCGAACGTTCCGGCGGAGCCATGAGTCTTACGCGAAACTGCGCCGATTGGTGCAACGCCGGTGGCGGAGCAGAAGTTGTTTCCACTAACCAGATACGTGGAAGCGGGAAAACTGTTGTCGGTCTGGGCTTTGACGAAAGTGTGATCGATAAAGGTAGTCGAGCGCTCCTGGACGGAATTGTCCGCAAAAGTGCGGCCATTGACGCCGCCGAGCAGGGCGCCCGGCTGTGGATTACCGATCCCTGACTTCGGAACAATAAGCGTGATGGTTCCATCAGGTTGATAGTTGCTGGTCGGATCAGCCGGGAACTGCTGTTGCTCCGAGATCACAAACACAGCGGGAACACCGGCATCCGCCAATGTGCCGTAGGTGAATGATGGAACACCATTGGCGTCGGTCGTCATACCCGCAAACCACTGCTGCGCCGCGACATTACCGGCCACGGCCTGTGCCGTGTACGAATTCCAAACCATTCGCCAACGACTATTCGCCGGAAGTGATCCAGCGAGACTGTTCACCTTCATCTTGAACATGAGGTTGTTGCTCGCCGGTGGTTCACCGACTGCGACGTAATCAATCAACATTGAGGGCGGGGTCGCGGTTTGAGTGTTCGCTTCCAAGTGGGCCGGATCGTTTCGATGAATCACCAGACCGGTACAGCTATCTCCAAGATAAGATGCCTTAACCTCGTTGTTGCCACACGAGCTGCCGGCGCTGTTTACTGCAACCACCTTATAATAGTATGTTGCCGTGTCGTTGCTCGCGAGCGTGTCATCATAAGTGCCGCCCGTTTGTCCTCCAGCAATGGTGTTTAGCAATGTCTCGGCGCCCGACGTAGTTCCTCGCAGGATTTGATAATTATTAACCATTAGCCCGCCCGTATCGGCTTCGGACCATTGCAAATGAACGACGTTGCCGACTCGCCGATGCGTTAATAGAGGCGTGCCTGGCTTCGACGTTGCCGGTATCGAATTGTTGTTCCCGAGCAAACGCCGGCCACTCGATTGCCGCGCGATTGCCGCCGCGCCGGTGTAAGCGTTACCTTGGCCAGCCGGTGTTTCACCGGAGACGATCGGGGCCTGGACACACGGGCCGCCCTCGCAACCGTTTACGTACCCAACTTGAACGCGTCCGACTTTGTCAATGGTCATGTCGAAGAAGTCGAGAAGGTTCCGGCAAATGTTCGCGCCGCCTTTTGCCCAGATACAACCGCGCTGCATCGGCGCGTTTGGCGTTGCGTCGGTCGTGGTCCAGGTGAGCCCGCCATCGAAAGTGTTTGCAACATAAAGATGCCAGACGCCTTTGAAGTCGGGTTGGAGAGCGTCGCCCGGAGTAATCGTCCCGTAGAACGCGACGGCGGCTCGACCGGCATCGCCGGCAATGGCCGCCGGATAACGGATGTTTTTCAATCCATAGATGTCTGAAACGTTGAAGAGATTCTGCCACGTCTGGCCCTGATCGGTTGAAGTCGCGACCGCAGCTTGGGTGTCGTTATTTGCGATTACGAAATAGACGCGTCCGCCGGCATCGGTCGCGACGGCGGGATCTTGAAAGCTGGCTGAGGGCGCGGTGGACACAACCCCATTGTTGACGTGACGCACCGTCCAGGTAATGCCGTTGTCTTCGGAAACAATTACACTTCCGGCGCCGTCACAGACATTGAGTGGCAGATAAACCGTTCCGTCTGGAGCAACTTTGACGTGGCCGTGCAATCCAACGCAGACATTTGTGGTTGGGGCGGCGACCACAACGGAAGGACCGTAGGTCAAGCCCCCGTCATCGCTCCGCGAACAAAGCCCTGAGTTATTTACAGTATCCTGTGAGCAATAGTAAACCGCGTGATTGTACGGCGTCGGCAGAGTCGGAATCGGAGTGTGATATGGACCGCCACCAACCGTTTCGTGGTCAACACCGGCCGCAAGCCCGCTTCCTTGCGTTGGGATCCAGGTTGCGCCGTCATCGTCGGTAAAAGACATTTTGCAGGTGGGCGACAGCAGTGTCAGTTCGCCGGTAAAAGTACGGCCGAGCGCGGGATCGGTGAACCCGATCGGATCGGAATCGACCGCAATTTGGGTCGGAGCCGCGCGATTGGCCCATGTTGAGGACAATCCGCTGGCCGGGCAACTGTCGTCGAATTTGACGAAAAGGGTTTCAAGACCGGAATGATAAACGGCGGTGTCGCTAAGCCAGTTATTGCTCATCGATGGTTCACCGGCGTTGCGGCCCATATACTCAACGCCGTTTGGTTGCTGACCACCTTCGGTGGTTTTGACCTGGATCAATACGCCAGGCGCGGCGAAATTTTCGAAGCCGATTTTCGGGCCGTTGTCCAGAGGGGCTGGAGCCACACTCAATGTCTTAGGTGGCGGTGCACCACCGGCTGGCCCCGTGTCGTCCGTTGTGAAAGTGCCATTGTAATCAAACGGCGCCACCTGCGGAACGGCCCCCGGACTCGGCGTCTCGCAAACTTGGACCCAGTAATCACCGGCTGGAATCAGGCCGCCTGGCTGGTAAAGCAAAATTTCCGACGAGGTGGCTTCGTCCTCAGGTCCGGCAACCGGCGCCGGATTAACCGCTCCGTACAGCAGAGTCACGGTAAGATCGTTGGTTGCAATCGTGGCACTGACTTGGACAATGATGCGGGCCTGTCCCGGCAATACGGTGAAGTGATTCAACGGTGTGCCGCACGGAAATTCATGCGGGTCGTAGGTGCCGCTGAATGGAACTGGGACTGCGACAGCGGGTGCAGGCGATGTTCCGGCTTGAGAAATCCGATGAACGCGATTTTTCGCCGGCAGATCAGAAAGGGCGAATGTGAGCAAGAAAACACCAACGAAAATAAATGGTAGGCCGGCTAGAACACGGGCCCCCGAGGTGTGCGAGTTTTTTTTCATGGCAGAGGAGGGTGTTACACAGAAATCGGAGAAACTCCGATTTCTGGACGCCTCACCTGGTTAGAATCTCGCCGGAAACGGCCGCTCGCGCGTTACCTCATGGTAAACCCGTGCCCGAGTGCGCCTGCACAAATCCAATGTCGGAACTGTTGATCTGGCCGCTAACTGTTACGTCTTCGCGGAAGTTACTTAGTCCAACTGGCTGGCCGGATTGGGATTGGGTTTGAGCAACGTCACTGGAGTTGACCAGACCATTGGCCGTCGTATCGCCGGCCAAAACGCTCATTGGAATCCCGACGTTTCCGCTGTTGGCTCCGCCGACGACGCCGATCAGATTAATGGTCAGAGTTTGAGCGTTGCTCACGTTCGTCAGATTTATGGTCACTTGAGTGTTATTAATCGAGAAACTACTCACTGACGCCGTTCCACCTGCGCCGGGAGTTACCGTCGCATTGGTTACCGTGACCGGAACCGCGAATGTGACGATCACTTTGTGATCGCCCGATGCGCCGCCGGTGCGATCTTCAATGCCGGGCTGTCCGGTAAGGGGCAGGTCGACATCGAAATCACCCGCGGGGCCGTGAGTTTTGCGAGAGACCGCGCTTATGGGCACGATTCCACTAGCAGTGCAGCTGGTATTTCCGACAACGGTGTAGGTTGCCGGTGGATAACTCGTGTCAGTGTTGCCCTTAATGAATGTGTGATCGACCAAGAGGGTTGATCGTTGAAACGTTTCAGGTGGAGTATCGCCGGTGTTAAACGTTCGGCCATTAACCGCGCCAAGGATATCTCCAGGCTGCGGATTTCCGACTAACGACTTGTCGATGTAAAACGAGATGGTCCCATCGGCGTTGAAGTTGCTGGCGCCATCCGGCGTTCCAAGTGGGTTTTCGGTTGGAACTCCGATAACTCCGACGACAGGAGGTATTGACTGGGTTTGGACTGTCCCGTACTCGAACGTAACAGCCGAAGACGCATCCGTCGTCATACCGACGTAGTATTGCTCATCGGGAGAAGTGATCGAATTCCAGACCATCCTCCATCGCGAGTTTGCCGGCACTGTGCTGAGGTTAGTTACCTTCATTTGGAACAGTAGCTTGCCCGGATGGGATGGAGGTTCAGCGACTGCTATGTAATCAATAAGATACTGAGCCGGTATCGGAGGAGTCGCCGTCGGAGTCGGTGTCGGAGTCGGAGTCGGGCCGACTGGAACTCCGGTCTCACTACCACCGATTGCCTCAGGATGACTCGGCAAGTTGCGATGAACAATCATGCCGGAGCAGGTATCGCCAACAAATGG
>DATINV010000221.1:0-6187 GCA_035473775.1 Chthoniobacterales bacterium | reverse complement strand
GGCCGGAATCGATCGGCCCGGGATCGCTGCCGTTTTGCCGACGGAGACAAACGTGTTTGTTTTGATCGACGCGGGCGCAAATATCGATGCGCGGCCGGAACATCTACTGCAATACGCCATCATGGGCTCGGTTTATTCGCGCCATGTTTTGCATTATAAAAAACCGACTGTCGGCTTGATCTCGCTCGGCGAAGAGGATGTGAAGGGCACCGAGCTAACCAAGGAAGTCTTTCAGATGATCAAGCGCACATCGCTGAACTTTGTCGGCAACATCGAGGGGCGGCATTTATTCGAGGACCCAGTTGAAGTGGTGGTGTGCGATGGGTTCGTCGGCAACGTCATTTTGAAAACGTGCGAATCGATCTCGGTTGCGATTTTCACCTGGCTCAAACACGAACTTTCGCGAACCCCGATGCGAAAACTGGGTGCGTTCCTAGCCAAGGATTCTTTTCGCTCGATCCGGGACAAAACGAATTATGAGGAGTACGGCGGCAGTCCGCTCCTTGGGGTAAATGGAATTTGTATCATCGCGCATGGTTCGAGCACGCCGCTCGCGGTCAAGAACGCGCTGCGAGTCGCGGCCGAGTCGATTGAACAACAGGTAAACCCGCATATCGTCGAGGAAGTTCGCCGTTACCATGAAACGACAACCTCGCCCGAACCCGCGGCCGCACTCCGCTAAAGCGCGGCGCACCGTTTCGATCGTCGGCACCGGCAGTTACCTGCCGGACAAACGGCTCACCAACGACGACCTCACGAAAATCGTCGATACCAGTGACGAGTGGATCACGGTTCGCACCGGGATCAAAGAACGTCGCGTCGCAGCCAAGGACGAAACAACGAGCGAAATGGCGACCAAAGCGGCACTCAACGCTCTCGAGCAGGCGAAAATCAAACCCGAGGAAATCGATCTCATTCTCGTCGCGACGGCAACGCCGGACATGCTCTTTCCGGCGACGGCGTGTTTCGTGCAGAAAAAGATCGGCGCGAAGAATGCCGCCTGTCTTGATATCGCCGCCGCTTGCGCCGGATTTCTGTTTGGAATCGAAATTGCGCAACAATTCATCACTTCACACACGCATGACACGGTGCTGGTTATCGGCGCCGAAAAATTGACCTCGATTACGAATTGGACCGATCGAAATACCTGCGTGCTTTTTGGGGACGGCGCCGGCGCGGCGGTTTTGCGTCATCGTGGGAGCGAACACGGCGTTATCGCCACCCACATCGGTAGCGACGGACAATTCAGCGACATTTTGTTCATGCCGGGCGGCGGGTCCCGTTGCCCGATCACCCGCGACAATGTCGACATGAACCTCGCCACGATCCACATGTTGGGGAAGGAAGTTTACAAGCAAGCCGTCACCGCAATGGTGAACGCGTCAAAGAAAGTTTTGGAGGACGCGGGCCTCACCGCGGACGACATCGCCTGCGTCATTCCGCACCAGGCGAATTTGCGCATCATCGAAGCGATTGCAGTTCGACTGAAAATTCCGCTCGAGCGCTTCTACGTAAACCTGGACAAATACGGGAACACTTCAGCTGCAGCGGTCGCCATCGCACTCGACGAGGCGAATCGCACCGGCCGGATCAAAAGCGGTGATTACGTTTTGTTAGTCGTGTTCGGGGGCGGCCTGACCTGGGCGAGCACCATTGTTGAATGGTGACTTGTAGGGCGTCTGGGTTAGACGCCATTGGCGTTTCATAGAAACGCCCTACAATTCTCCCATGCTAATTGAAACCCACGCCCATCTCGATTATCCGGACTTCGCACCGGATTTTGACGATGTCCTTCGTCGGGCGAGGGAAGCCGGCGTAACGAGGATTGTAACCATCGGTACGTCAGTCGAGAGCAGCCGGCGCGCGATCGATCTTGCCGAAAAATATCCAAATGTTTTCGCGGTGATTGGCGTTCATCCCACTTACGCGCATGACGCGGAGGAAGATGTTATTACGCTGTTGCGTGAGCTGGCAAAGAATCCGCGGGTAGTGGCGATTGGCGAGATCGGCCTCGATTATCATTACTTGCCGAGTATCGAAGCAGCGAAACGCAAGGACGTTCAAGTCTTCAACGCGCTGCAAAGCTCGACCGAAGAGCAACTCGAAGCCACGATTGAAGACGGCGCTTACAAGTCGAAACAGGCCGAGCTATTCGAGCAACTTCTTGATCTTGCGGTCGAGCTGCAAATGAACGCTGTAATTCATCAGCGCGACGCCTGGGACGACACGCTCGCGATTTTGCGCGATTACGGACGGCAGGTCAGCGGCGTGTTCCACTGCTTCGGCGGCACATTCGAACAGGCGAATGAAGTTCTCGGCCTCGGCCATTTCGTTTCCTTTACTGGAATTGTTACGTTCAAAAACGGAAAGCAAGTGCGCGAAGTGGCGGCCAAAGTTCCGATAAACAGTTTCATGGTGGAAACCGATTGCCCGTATCTGGCGCCTGTTCCATATCGCGGGAAACGTTGCGAGCCGGCTTACACGAGGCTGATTGCGGAGGAAATTGCCCGCGCGCGCGGAATTTCTTTGGAAGAAATTGCTGGCGCGACGACCGCAACTGCACAAGAGTTCTTTCGATTTAATCGTGGGTAGGCCGGGGAGAAACGTCATTAACATTATCACGCGGCAATTTTTCGTTGCCGCGTTCGCAATCTTTCTCGGTTCGTGCGCCGCTCCCCGCGACACCGAACATCACATCGTGGTCAGCGTTCACGATCA
Source organism: Chthoniobacterales bacterium (assembly GCA_035473775.1). GTDB lineage: Bacteria > Verrucomicrobiota > Verrucomicrobiia > Chthoniobacterales > UBA10450 > AV40. Next base: position 3,469 of record DATINV010000221.1, on the reverse strand, counting down.
ACAACTCGCGCTCCTTGAAAAAGGAAATCTCGTCGCCACTTATCCGATCTCGACATCGAAATTTGGACTGGGCGATCGCCCCGGAAGTTTTGGAACGCCGCTCGGTGAGTTGGAAATCGCGGACAAAATCGGGGACGGCGCGCCTGCGGGAACTGTGTTCAAAGATCGCCGCCGGACCGGCGAACTGGTTGCGGTCAACGCGCCCGGACGCGATCCAATTGTGACGCGAATCATCTGGTTGCGTGGTAAAGAAGGTCGGAATGCGAACGCCTACGGCCGCGACATTTACATTCACGGCACGCCGGAGGAACGCAATATCGGCCGTCCGGCGAGCTACGGATGCATTCGCATGCGCTCGGTCGACATCATCAATCTCTATGGGCAGGTCGGCCCGGGCGCGGAGGTATCGATCATCAATCCGCCGCTAACTAGTGTGATTCCGGCACTAACTTCAGGAACCCAGATGGCGGAATCGAACCACGCGATCGGCGTAATTCGTTAGGGCAATTTTCCCAAATGTTTGCGCGGCGTGTCGCGCGAGAGCAACGCCATGTCCGCATCGACCATAATGCGGACCAAATCCTTGAATCGCACTTTCGGCTCCCAGCCCAGAATCTTTTTCGCTTTGGTTGGATCACCGATCAGGAGATCGACTTCGGCCGGCCGTTCGTAGCGTGGATCGTGCTTGACGAATTTTTTCCAATCCAGATCGACACAGGCGAATGCGGTCTCGGCAAATTCACGAACGGTGTGGGTTTCGCCGGTCGCGATTACATAATCATCGCTGTTTTGCTGTTGTAACATCCGCCACATCGCTTCGACATACTCCGGCGCGTAACCCCAGTCGCGTTTTGCTTCCAGATTTCCCAGGAACAACTCCTTCTGCAGCCCCTGTTTAATCGCCGCGACCGCGCGGGTGATCTTTCGGGTGACGAAAGTTTCGCCGCGGCGCGGACTTTCGTGATTGAACAGAATCCCGTTGCTCGCATGCAGTCCGTAGCTCTCGCGATAGTTCACCGTCGCCCAATAGGAAAAAACTTTCGCTACGCCGTAAGGACTGCGAGGCCAGAACGGGGTCTTCTCAGTTTGCGGAACCATTTGCGCCTTGCCGAACATTTCGCTGCTCGACGCCTGATAAAAGCGTGAACGCAATCCGACTTCGCGGATCGCCTCCAAAATCCGAATCGTGCCGACTCCGGTGACATCAGAAGTATATTCGGGAATGTCGAAGCTGACCCGGACATGGCTTTGCGCGGCTAGATGATAAACTTCGTCGGGCTTCAGATCGTAAAGCAGCTTCACCAGGTTCACTGAGTCGCTCAGATCGCCGTAATGGAGAAACATCCGCACGCCGTTGATATGTGGATCGGCATAGAGATGATCGATGCGCGCAGTGTTAAATGTGCTCGCGCGGCGAATGATCCCGTGGACTTCGTAGCCCTGCTCGAGCAAGAGATCAGCCAAATAACTTCCGTCCTGCCCGGTTATGCCAGTGATGAGTGCTTTCTTCATTTATCGAGCTTGCGGCTTGTTAGCTCAGAAGATGCCAACTCTCAACTAAAGCCACGCACCCGATCAATGGCCAATCCTCAAATACCCGGCGGCGAAACCATGATCCGCGAGAGGACAGCGCGCTGCGCCGCGATTAAATCCGCGATTCCTTTTCGCGCCATCGTCATCATTTGATCGAGCTCGTGCTGCGCGAAGGTCGATTCTTCACCCGAGCCCTGCACTTCGACAAAATCCCCGTCCTCGGTCGCAACGAGATTAAAGTCGACCGTGACCGCTTTGTCCTCTTCGTAATTAAGATCGACAATTGACTGCCCCCCAAGAATTCCAGAGCTGACCGCCGCAACCAGTTTCTTGATCGGCGGCGCGGCGAGCTTCTTGTCTTTGGCTAATTTTCGACAAGCAAGAGCGACGGCAAGGCTCGCGCCGGTGATCGCTGCTGTTCGCGTTCCACCATCCGCTTGGAGTACGTCGCAATCGATCCACATCGTGCGCGGCCCAAGTTTCTCGAGATCGACAACTGCCCGAAGCGATCGCCCAATTAGCCGTTGGATTTCCGTGCTGCGACCGTCGAGTCGCCCTCTGGAAATATCGCGCGGCTTTCGAGTGGTCGTGGAGTACGGAAGCATCGAATATTCTGAGGTGAGCCAGCCGCCAGTCACGCTTTGTTCCTTCATCCAGCGCGGAATCACGTCTTCGACGGTTACACCGCAGATGACTTTGGTGTTGCCCATCGAAACGAGAACCGATCCGGTCGCGTGCGGCGCGATGTTCAACTCAAAATGGACCGGCCGAATTTGATCGGGCATGCGGCCATCGGAACGCTGTTGCATTGCTGCAGCGTAAAACATCAAATTCCAAACCCCAAATCCCAAACAAGCTCAATCATGGGATGCATCATCCGTTGACGACAGTTCCACCGTTTGGGTGAAGCACTCGGCCGGTCATGTAAGAGGAATCTTCCGATGCGAGAAAAACGTAACTCGGTGCAACTTCCTCCGGCTGACCAGGCCGCCCGAGCCGAACGTTGCCACTTCGTCTCTTGGAAACGTTGAGGGAATAAGTGGCGTCCGGATTGGTCCCGGCGCCACCGCGTTCACCCGGATACACTTTTCGGCAAGCGCTTGCGACAGTGAACGCGTGCGACCGTGGCGTTCGACCATCTGTTCCGTTTCGGCCGCGTCTCGGTGTTCCTCTAGATAAACCGCAGACACATCGGCACCTTCTTTGGCAAAGGCGACGGCGATGGCCCGGCCAATTCCGCTGTCGCCTCCGGTAACGATAGCAACTTTGCCCTTCAACTTTCCGCATCGGGGGTGCCCACTTTCGGTTTTCGGACGGGGCTTCATTTTGTACTGACAACCTGGTTTTTGATGCTGGTGTTGCGGCGGCTGGAGCTTTTTCTCTTTCGGCATCCATTAAAATTTCGCGCGCGCATCGGTAGCCAGCCGTCCACTATTCGCCGGCTCGTGCAAGCGATTGTTTCTCAGGATTTTACGAGCGGGACATTTAGGGAGGGAAATTCACGCGAACGAAGGTTGACGCTTTGAGGAAATGCGCTAATTTGGTCACCCCGCGCGACAGCGGGAGCTCCTCTAAACAGGAGTTCGTTCTACGTACATTTGGGACTGCAAATTGACTCAATTTTGTCCCCGCCTTCGCCAAGGCTACGGCGGGCAAGCCCGTCGGCCGAGGAGGAGAAATCGGGGCACGAGATTGAGTTTTTTTGTGGTCAGAAGTGTACGTGAATGCTGGTTCTTTGACATCTACATACAGGGTAGTAAGAAAGTACAACTTTAAGAGCTGAGTCTGAAAATCTGTGCCCCGATTTCATCGGGGCCAGGAGAGTTTCAGTTATCAAAGAATCTTCAGTCCCGCCACGGCGGGACTGAAACAGATTGATCAAGCTACAAAGAGCGCATCATGGATGCCTTGGTGCCAATAGGCGATGAAGGACGTG
>DATINV010000220.1:0-6141 GCA_035473775.1 Chthoniobacterales bacterium | reverse complement strand
GAAAAAAGTGAACGCCGCAGGGCCCGAAGTGATTGGGGGGTTGCCCCGCGTTTCCGGTTTGCCGGCGAAAGTGTTCAAGGACGCGATCGGTAAGAACGGTAATCAGCTCGTCGATGTGCGGACGATGCTGGCGTTTGGGGGCGGTCACATTGCAGGTGCGCTTAACATTGGCGGTTCGCCAACACTTTCGATTTGGGCCGGCTGGATGCTCGACCCGGAAAAGCCAATCCTGCTCGTCCTCGAGAGTGACGGTGATTTGGAAAATACTCTGCGCCTGTTCGTGCGGACCGGTTACACGAAGTTTGCCGGTTATCTCATCGATGGAATGAAATCGTGGGACGCCGCTGGATTTCCGATCGAACGGATCGGCCAGATGAGCGTGCACGAATTGAATGAAAAGAAATCATCGCTGCAGATTGTGGATGTTCGCGGTCCGGGCGAATGGAAACGAGGACACGTTCCCGGCGCGCAACATATTTTCGTTCCAGAATTGCGGAAGCGAGTCGGTGAGCTCGATCGCAACAAGCCGACCGTAGTTTATTGCGGCAGCGGCTATCGCTCGAGTATCGCGGCCAGCATTCTGAAACCGGCTGGATTCAAAGAGCTTTGGAATGTTCCTGGCAGCTGGGAAGCGTGGAAGAAAGCGAAACTTCCAATCGAAGGAGCAGACGGCCAATGAACGGATCGACGGCCGCGACCTTACCGCGACGCTCTTTCGGCCAGACCATGCGAGCCGACATTTGGTGGACACAGCCGCTTCTCGTCTTTCTTGGATTGTCGACCTTCATCGTTTACTCGACCTGGGCCGCGTTTCAAGGCTCGCATTACTTCTTTGGCAATTACATCTCACCGTTTTATTCGCCGGAACTCTTTGGCGCTTCGCCGCATAGTTGGTTTGGACCGAAACCGCTTTGGTGGCCGGCTTGGTTAATTTTTTCGCCCGCGCTTTTGATTTTGTGGGCGCCCGGCGGATTCCGTCTGACCTGCTATTATTATAGAGGCGCTTACTACAAGGCGTTTTGGGCCGATCCGCCCGCGTGCACGGTCGGCGAGCCACGCAAGACGTATCTCGGCGAGCGCTCGTTCCCGTTGATCATGCAAAACGTTCACCGTTATTTTCTCTATCTCGCGCTTATTTTTATTTTGATCCTCGGCTACGACGTTTGGAAAGCGCTCTGGTTTAATGGACGTTTCGGAATTGGCGTGGGTACGATCGTCCTCGCAATCAATGTGGTTTTGCTGGGCGGTTATACTCTCGGCTGTCATTCGTTGCGCCACCTGATCGGTGGTTTTCGAGATCAGCTCGCGGGATCGCCGTCGACTTTCGCCTGCTATCGCTGTGTCACTTGTCTCAATCAACGCCATATGCTGTGGGCGTGGATGAGTTTGTTTTGGGTTGGCTTCACCGATCTTTACGTGCGCCTTTGTTCAATGGGAATCTGGCACGACTTCCGGATTTTGATTTTCTGACGAATGGCTGACTACGAGACGCATGAACACGATGTGCTCGTGATCGGCGCCGGTGGCGCGGGATTGCGGGCAGCGATTGAAGCCTCGGCCGCCGGAATTCGCGTCGGACTAGTGTGCAAATCGCTTCTTGGCAAAGCGCACACCGTCATGGCGGAAGGCGGAATCGCCGCAGCGCTCGCTAATGTGGACGAGCGCGACAACTGGCAGGTCCATTTTGCCGATACCATGCGCGGCGGGCAATATGTGAATCAATGGCGCATGGCCGAATTGCACGCCAAAGAAGCGCCAGATCGCGTGCGTGAACTCGAAGCGTGGGGTGCAGTGTTCGATCGGACCAAAGATGGAAAAATTCTGCAGCGTAATTTTGGCGGCCATAAATATCCTCGGCTCGCGCACGTCGGCGATCGCACCGGACTGGAAATGATCCGCACGTTGCAGGACCACGGCGTGCATCGCGGCATCGACGTCCACATGGAGCACACGATCTTGGCGATCTTGAAGGATGGAGATCGGGCGGTCGGGGCATTTGGGTATGAACGCGAGCGCGGTCGATTCAAAATTTTTCGCGCGAAAGCAGTTGTGCTTGCGACTGGTGGGATTGGGCGGGCTTACAAAATCACCAGCAACAGTTGGGAATACACCGGAGACGGTCACACTCTGGCCTACGACGCGGGCGCGGAATTGATCGACATGGAGTTCATTCAATTTCATCCAACTGGGATGGTGTGGCCGCCGAGCGTGATGGGAATTCTTGTGACCGAAGGCGTGCGTGGCGAAGGCGGCATTCTCACGAACAAAGAAGGCAAGCGCTTCATGTTCGACGAAATCCCGGAGAATTATCGAGCGCAGACTGCCGACAACGCAGAGGAAGGCTGGCGTTATTGTCAGGGCGATAAAAATGCGCGACGCCCGCCCGAACTATTGACGCGCGACCACATCGCGCGGTGCATCGTTCGCGAAATTAAAGAGGGCAGGGGATCGCCCCATGGCGGCGTTTATCTCGATATTGCCTGGATTAAAGAAAAACTTCCCGACGCTGCGGAGCACATCAAGCGAAAGTTGCCGAGCATGTATCATCAATTCAAACAGCTGGCGGACATTGACATTACCGAGCAGCCGATGGAGGTCGGGCCGACGACGCATTACATTATGGGCGGCGTTCATGTCGATCCCGATACTCAAATGTCGCGCGTCCCGGGTTTGTTCGCGGCGGGCGAATGTGCGGCTGGAATCAACGGCGCGAACCGTCTTGGCGGCAATTCGCTCTCCGACCTTTTAGTTTTCGGAAAACGCGCCGGGGAATTTGCGGCCCGTTACGCCCGAGATAACTCGCTCGGCAAAATCGATACCGATAAAATCGACCAGGTCGCAGAAGACGCATTGGCTCCGTTCGAACGCGGCCAAGGCGAAAACCCGTACGAAATCCAAAGGGACTTGCAGGAGTTGATGCAGGATAATGTCGGAATCGTTCGGACCGAATCCGAAATGCAACACGCACTCTCACAATTGCAGCACTTAAAGCAGCGCGCGAATCGCGCCAGTGTGACCGGCCACCGCGAATTCAATCCGGGCTGGCACACCGCACTTGATCTGAAAAATTTACTGACGGTATCCGAAGCAATCACCCGCGCAGCGATCGATCGTAAAGAAAGTCGCGGCGCGCAATTTCGGGAAGATTATCCGAACAAAGAGGAGCGGTTCGCGAAAGTGAACACGATGATTTCCAAAACGGACGACGGCTCGATGCGTATTCGACTCGAACCACTTCCGCAAATGCCGGATTACTTGAATCGGGTGATCGAGGAAATGAAATGAGCGAGGCGCGGGTCAGCTTCAAAATTTGGCGCGGGGATGCGAATGGCGGCGCGTTTGAAGATTACAACGCCGAATGTTCGGAGGGAATGGTCGTGCTCGACGCCGTCCATCAGATTCAACGAACGCAGGCGAACGATTTGGCCTGTCGGTGGAATTGCAAAGCCGGGAAATGCGGATCGTGTTCTGCCGAAGTAAACGGAATGCCCAAGTTAATGTGCATGGCGCGGCTGAGCGACTTGCCGATTGAGAAGCCGATCACAATCGAGCCAATCAAAGCGTTTCCGGTCCTGAAAGACTTGATCACCGACGTGTCATGGAACTTTTCAGTGAAGAAACGGATCAAGCCGTTCAAACCGCGCCCGCCTGACGCGCCAGATGGGACCTGGCGAATGCAGCAGGCCGATATCGATCGCGTTCAGGAGTTTCGCAAATGCATCGAGTGCTTTCTCTGCCAGGACGTTTGCCATGTCCTGCGCGACCATCATATGCACAGCAAATTTATCGGCCCGCGTTTCCTGATTCACGTTGCGGCGTTAGAGATGCATCCGCTCGACACCGAGGATCGGATCGAAGAACTGCGAAAAACGCAAGGCATCGGCTATTGCAACATCACGAAATGTTGCACGAAGGTCTGTCCGGAAAATATTCAGATCACAGACAACGGAATCATTCCGTTGAAAGAACGTGTGGTGGACAAGTTTTACGACCCGTTTGGATGGATCTGGCGCTGGTTAAAGCGCCGATCCGACCGTAAGATCGAAAAGTAACATGTCGGACCTCAAGCAACTGTCGCACGACGCAATTCCGGCCGCGCTGGAGAAAGCGGAGCGTTACCGATTGCTGAACGAACCTGGCGAAGCCGAAAGTATCTGTCTCGACATTCTGAAATCCGATCCTGAAAACCAAACGGCGATCATCACCCTTTTGCTCGCATTGACCGATCGTTTCGAAAAAGGTTACGCAGTCAGCGATACACAAACCAAAGAACTCCTGGCGCGAATGAAGTCCGAATACGACCGCGCCTATTACACCGGGATTGTGGCGGAGCGTCGCGCGAAAACGAAACTTCGATCGAACACGCCGGATTGTAGGTTTCAGTCCTACGATCTCTTTCGCGAAGCAATGGACTGGTTCGAGAAAGCGGAGGCGATTCGTCCCCCAGGCCATGACGATGCACTATTGCGCTGGAACACCTGCGTCCGGATCATCGCGCGGAACAATTTGGTAGCGCGCGAGCCGGAAGAACGAATCGAATTTCCGCTCGAGTAAAAACGTCAAAACCAGGCAATGAGCGGACTTCGGCTCGGAGTCAATATCGATCACGTAGCGACGCTGCGACAGGCTCGCTATGCCACGATGCCGGATTCGAAAAATGCCGAGCCGGACATCATTGCCGCGGCGGCGATATGCGGGAAGGCGGGCGCGCACGGAATCGTGTCCCATCTCCGGAGCGATCGCCGTCACATGCAGGACCGCGACATCGAGCGACTGCGTGAAAACATAATGACGAAATTGAATTTGGAGATGGGAAACACGCCTGAGATTGTCGACATTGCATTGAAAATTGTTCCCGACGAAGTCTGTCTCGTTCCCGAAAAACGCGAGGAAATCACAACCGAAGGCGGACTTGACGTCGTTACCCAAGGCAAGGAATTGGAGCCGACGATCAAGCGACTGCAGACCGCCGGTGTTAGAGTCAGCCTGTTTATTGATCCGACCCTCGAACAAGTGGACGCTGCGCACGAGCTGGCGGTGGAGATGGTGGAATTACACACCGGCAAACTGGCCAACGCGTTTTCGGAGAAAATTGAGAAGCAGGAGTTGGAAAACTTGCAGGCTGCAGCCAAAGCTGCCTCAGAATTCAAGCTCCAGGTGAATGCTGGACACGGAATCAACTACACAAACATCGAGTTGATTCACAAAATTCCGCACCTGAGCGAACTGAACATTGGGCATTCTATCATCTCGCGCGCTCTGTTTGTGGGACTCGAAAACGCGGTCAGAGATATGCTAAAGGCGATGCAAGATTATCAAGGATGAGGCCGGATTTCTTTGTAGGCCGTCCGTGCCAGGCGGCGGGGAGAAACGGCGTTTCGCACAAGGGGCTAATGCTTTCGCGATGAGCGTAATCGGTATCGGCGTCGATCTAGTCGAATGTGAGCGAATCGAGCGCTCGCTGGACCGCTTCGGCGAAAAATTTCTGCGCCGTGTCTTCACCGAAGGTGAAATCGAATATTCGATGTCGATGAAATTTCCGGCGCGTCACTTGGCTGCTCGGTTCGCAGCAAAAGAAGCGGTCTCAAAAGCATTCGGCACCGGGATTGGCAAGGCGATGGGCTGGCGGAACATCGATGTTCGCAAAAAGAAGAGCGGCGAACCGTTTTTGGTTTTCTCCGGGCCGGCCCAAGAGCTTGCCACCAAGCGCGGCGTCATCTCGGCGTTGATCACGCTTAGTCACACCGACCGTCACGCGATGGCTTATGTGGTGTTAGAAAGCTAAAGCGGTCAAGGGGGCGCCCCTTTTGCCCGGGCAAGTTGTTCGCGCACAGCCGGCAGTTTGTCGCTGTTCGGAAAATGCCGGATGAATTCTTCGGCAATCGGAATCGCGCGCTGCGGCTGGTTTAGCGATTCAGTGAAGAGACTGATCTGATTGAACAGGCTGTTCTCGTGCCGCGGATTCAATCGTTGCGCGACTTCATATTCGCTCAGTGCCTGCTGCGGTTGACCTGAAAACCGAAACGCATTCCCGAGATCGGTGTGAAGATCGGCGGTATCGATTCCGCTCGCGATCGCTTCCTGATACCGGCGAATCGCTTCAGACCAACGTTGATGATCATAAGCGAAGTTTCCGAGAAC
>DATINV010000219.1:0-3533 GCA_035473775.1 Chthoniobacterales bacterium | reverse complement strand
CTCGATCGTTTTCGGGCTGAGCCAAAGCGTCTCGCAGATCCCTTGATTGGAGCGCGATTTCCAGTTTCGGATTGAGCGTACGGCGGATTCGCATGAGGGTGTCGAGCAGCTCCGACACGCCTTCGAGCGCCAGATACTCGCATTGAATCGGCACAAGTACCGCACTGGCCGAAACGAGCGCATTCAGCGTAAGAAGATCGAGCGCGGGTGGGCAGTCAAGAATAATGAAGCGATATCGATCTCGGATGCCGTTCAGCAAACCTTGCAAGCGGTATTCGCGATTTTCGGCTGTGACCAGCTCGACGGCCGCCCCGGCGAGGTTTTTGTCGGCGGGCAACACATCGAGGCCTTCGACTTGAGACTTCTGCACAACTTTGTCGAAGGCTTCGTTCAAAATCAACGTGTGATAGAGCGTATGGCGGGCGGGATCTTTCGTAAATCCAATAGCGGCAGTGGCGTTTGCCTGGGAGTCGCAATCAACGAGAAGTGTCGGCTGTTCGACCGCTGCGAGGCAGGCGGCTAAGTTGACGGCGGTCGTTGTCTTGCCAACTCCGCCTTTTTGGTTCGCCACCGCGATAATTCTGGCCAAAAATCCCCCGTGGTCGAAACGTAGCAAACACCCTAAAGCGATGCAAGTGGTTTCGTCTAATTTTCGCGTGGGAGCGCGATTGATTGAGGAAATCTAATTGCGTTCGCGGCAGATTGGCGCGACGTTCCACGTGGAACACGAATTGGCGCGAATTTTGCTATTTCTCGGGTTGGGGGCGATGCCACGGTCGGTCGGCCGACTATTAGAGGATTCTAGGGTGACGGGCTGCAATTGTGCGTTCCACGTGAAACAACTTCCGAACTCGGGTCTAGACTACGTTCCACGTGAAACACTGGTGTCGGAGCGTCGGATCGCCCGTGATATCTGAAGTTCCACGTGAAACATCGAACCTGAAAAGTCTTGAGCGTCGGTCCACCCACGTTTCACGTGGAACGGGTGCCCACCGCCGGTCCGAGCCGCTTCTCACCGGCTTCGTAGTACTGCCTTGACGAGTCTCGGAATTGTCTGGCCCGCCGATGCGAGGAGAGGAGCGTTCCACGTGAAACGTCGTCGACTCGCCGCGAAGCGCGATTTCGGTCGAAGTGACAAAATCGTGTTCCACGTGGAACAGATAACTCCGGTACAAGGGACAACCGCTGAGGAAGTCAGCGTTCCACGTGAAACCTCGAGTGGTAAGTATGAGTAAAAAATTTGAAAAGCCGAGGGGATACTTCGCCAAGGCCAAGCTCGATGCGCGATCCGGGGTCGAAACAGTCACCGGAAGAATTGACCGATGCTAGTCGGCGACTTGATCAGCGCGACTTCCGACCAAGACAAAACGGCGAAGCGATTGTGGAATCGCTATCGGTTCATGCCAGTTCCAGTCTTTGCTGCCCCGCGCCTCATCGAGATCTCTACCGCCGATCCAGAGCATGACCGTCGCGGCCCCGATTCGTTCCGAAGCTGCCCACTTCAGAAACTGGGCGAATTCACCGACAGCCCGTGAGCACGCGATATCTAGCGGAGCCACTTCTTCGTCAAGCTCTTCGTATCGGCTAACGAGCACGCGCGCCCCAGGCAGCGCCAATTCCCGGACGACCTCAGCCAAAAATGTCGCTTTTTTGACATTTGAATCGATCAAGCACACTTCCAGGTCGGGCCGCACAATCTTCAGCGGTAACCCAGGGAACCCTCCGCCTGAGCCAACGTCGGCTAGCCGACCGCCGGTAGCAGGGATAAGGCTCGCGCCAAACATCGACTCGCAAAAATGCCGATACAAAATTTCGAGCGGATCCTGGATCGCCGTCAGATTCACGGCGTCATTCCACTTCAGAAGTAGCGCCATGTACTGCTGAATCTGCCGGATTTGGTCGTCGTTGACCACGACGTTGAACTCTGCTGATGCACGTCGAATCGTATCGGCCGAGGGAGGCACCGGAATGGCTGGGGACATAAGGAAGCTAAAAATCCTTCGAGATATTTAAAACCTAAATCACAGATTCTGTAACCGGCTTATTATTAATGAGATAGCGTTGGCCAGCGATCCCCGCAACGATGTCAACAGCAGCGTGCCAGGCGGCTACGGGGACAATGCTCCCTGTGAATGCGCGAAAGGCACCGAATAAGAGCCCAAAAATGCCCGTCCCAATCAGACCGCTGCGTCCTTGATACAAGTGAGCCGCACCGAACAGGACGGACGATACCACGACGCAGGCCCAAATCGGGAATCCAGCGCGCGAGAAAACTGCCATCGCAAATCCGCGGTACAAAAACTCTTCGCAGCAACCTGCGGTAATCGAAAGTGCAAGAAAGGGCACGCGCTCTTTCGTTGACTGAGGAAGGATGCGGGTCGCCATCGCCTGTACGCGTGTAGGAAGCGTGTCGCGCAAACGTCCCATACGGCGAAAGTTCATCCAATGCACACCTGCGAGAATCACCGTTCCGACGACTCCGGCGATGATGGTGCGATATAGGTTAGGACCAGTACTAAGTCCTAGTTTGACGCCGGTATATCCGTGAGCCCAAGCTCGCCAGCCCGCGATCCCCGCTGCGATCCACTGAAACGCGATCGTCGAAAGGTAAAGCGAAATGCGCTCGCTCGCTTCCACACGCGGCTTGGCCAAGAGTTGTTTCAATCGCATGCGCCCGCGCAGCGGAACAATGACGGCGAGCACCAGAAAAATTAACCAGATGTCCCAAGGCATGCGGGATGAAAACATGTTTGGACGACACAAGCAACTGAGCGCGCGCGGGGCCTTGTTCGACAACCTTCGATCTTAAACGGCGCGCCGCCGAGGCATCACGCGATCACCACGCCGTGCATCCTTTACAATGAACGCGAAACATTCGCGTTCGAGAAAGGGAGGCGGCGCCACACCTTTACGTCGGTCGCCGCACGCAATAAATATATGCCCACTGCTTCCCCCAAACTCACTTCAATGGCGAAAGCCGCCGGGTGCGCCGCGAAATTGAATCCGGCGACGCTTGACGCCGTGCTTCGCAAACTTCCACGACAATCCGATCCGAATGTGCTGGTCGGTTTCGACACCAACGATGACGCCGGCATCTACAAAATTTCCGAAACGCTCGCGCTCGTACAGACGGTCGATTTTTTTACGCCCATCGTTGACGATCCGAATTTGTTCGGGCAAATCGCCGCCGCAAATGCCCTCAGCGATGTGTACGCAATGGGCGGCACACCGATCTCTTCGCTCTCTATCGTCGGCTTCCCAGAAAAAGGTGATCCCGAAATTCTCGAAGCAATCATTCGCGGCGGTCTCGACAAAATGCAGGAAGCAAATTGCAGCGTGATCGGTGGGCATTCGATTCGCAATGAAGATATGCTTTTTGGATATGCAGTTACGGGCACGATCGATCCGCAACGCGTGTGGAGAAATGTCGGCGCGCGGACAAACGACGTTTTAATTTTTACGAAACCGCTCGGCACCGGTGTGATCACGACTGCATTGAAAAAAAATGCGGCGAGTCCGGAAGCGCTCACAGC
>DATINV010000218.1:0-3685 GCA_035473775.1 Chthoniobacterales bacterium | reverse complement strand
TGTCTTCCTTTCCCTGCGCGTTGAGAATAAGCAGGGCTTCATAACGGTTCTTCATGGTTTTTCTTCTTCGATTTTGTTGAAAGTGTTCATCGTGGAAACAACGCCTTTGTCAATTGCGCATTTCACCGCTTCCGCCGCCCGTTCGACGGTCGATCGCACCAGCGGTTTTTCCTCCTCGAAAAAATTACTGAGGACGTAATCGCTTGACCCTTCAGCTGGCGCGGCCCCGATTCCAATCCGCAGGCGCGCAATGTCTTCGGTTCCGAACTGAACAATAACCGATTCGAGTCCGTTGTGCCCGCCGGGTCCCCCACTTTGGCGAATTCGTAACCGGCCCAACGGCAATGAAAAATCATCCAGTACGACCAAAATTTGCTCCGGCGAGAATTTGTAGAATTGCGCGATCGCCTGCAGCGGATGGCCGCTGCGATTCATGTAGCTGGCCGGCTTGACCAATAAAGCACCTCCAAGTTTTGCCGTGGCTGCGTCCCATTTGCTCGATTTCTCCCAACTGAGTCCCGCTTCGTGCGCGAGATAGTCGACAATCATGAAGCCGATGTTGTGACGCGTGTGCGTGTAATCGGCTCCCGGATTCCCAAGACCGGCGACCAGACGAATCATTTTGAACTGAGTCGTTGTAGAGGCGTTCGCCGCGGCGAACGCCTGTTTATTAAGTTCAGTGCTTGAGAACAAGCACCGCTACACCAACGCGTTCGGCGAACGCGTTCCACCTATTTCTTCTCTTTTTCCTTTGGAGCAGCGGCTGGAGCGCCACCCTTCGCAGCCGGCGCGCCTTTTCCTCCCGCGGCCGGCGCAGCAGCTTCGCCTTCTTCTTTCTTCGCGGTAATGACTTCCGGACCAGCCGCGGCCGCAGCTTCGGCCTCCGGCGTGACCGGCTCTTCTTCCGCGACCGGCGCAACTACCGAGAACGCAGTCAGTTCGATGTTCACTTTCACAACGACACCCGAAGGCATCTTGATATCGCGGACGTGGATCGCATCTCCGATGTTGAGCGCGGACACGTCGACCGTAATTTTATCCGGTAAATCGCGCGGCAAACATTCGATGGTGAGGGTGCGGAGGTTTTGCTCGAGCAAACCGCCAAAGTTTTTCACGCCATTCGCAATTCCCATTGCCTCCAGCGGAACGCTCGCTTCGATTTTCTCGTCCATCGAGATCGCGTGAAAATCGACGTGGACCACATCGCCTCTGACCGGCGAGTGTTGGACTTCCTGTAACAGCGCGGTCCGGCCCGTTTTCTCACCGGCGATTTCTAGCTCCACCAAAATGTTTTCGCCCGACGCGTGACTTAGCATCGCGTTGAGATCGCGCTCGAGAACCTGCAACGCCTGCGATTTTTGTTTGCCGCCGTAAATCACTGCCGGGACGATCCCGCGCGCTTTCAATTTGCGCGCAGCGGCGCGCCCGATCGCGTCACGCGGTTCTGCTTTTAATTTAACTTGCTTGGCCATGGTCGTTTATTTGTCGATCTTGAACAGCGACGACACGGACTCGTCATTGTGGATTCGTTTCATCCCCTCACCGAGAAGCTCGGCGACGCTGAGCACGGTGACTTTAAAGCCTTCCACCTTGCGCACCGGCGTGCTGTTGGTCGTTATTAATTCCTCAATTTTAGACTTTTGCAACCGCTTGATGGCGACATCTACCAGGACGGCGTGGGAGACCCCGGCGTAGATCTTTTTGGCCCCGTGTTTCTTCAAAATCTCGGCCGCCGAGGTAAGGGTCCCGGCCGTCTCGGTAAGGTCGTCTACCAAGAGGACATCGCAGTCTTTCACCTCACCGATCAGGTATAATGCCTGGGTCTCCGTCGCGCTTTTCCGCTCCTTGGCCACGATCGCAAGGTTGGCCCCCAGCGCGCCCGCATAAGCGGAGGCCATTTTCAGTCCTCCAATGTCCGGCGAAACGACCACCGTCTTGCCCTTCAGCTTTTTGCGCAGGTACTTAATTAGTACAGGCAACGAATAAAGGTGGTCGACCGGGATATCGAAGAATCCCTGCACTTGCTGGGCATGCAGGTCCATGGTTAGCACCCGGTTTACTCCGGCCGCATATAAGAGATTGGCAATGAGCTTGGCCGTGATCGGCACCCGCGGCTTGTCTTTGCGGTCCTGCCTAGCATACCCAAAAAATGGGATTACGGCCGTGATCCGATCGGCGCTCGCCCGGCGGGCAGCGTCGACCATGATCAGAAGCTCCATCAGATGCTCATTGGTCGGCGGACAGGTCGGCTGGATTAGGAAAACATCCCGGCCGCGGACGTTTTCCTCGATCATGACATAGGTCTCACCGTCGGGGAACGAGCTGATCGTCGCCTTTCCGAGGGGGATTCCCATGTATTTGCAGATTTGTTGGGCCAATTCCCGGTTGGCGCTGCCGCTGAAAACTTTTATCTCCGGCTGAAGAGCAAACATGAGGCGTTAAATTGCCGTGCACGCTCGCCATTGGCAATGCCCAAACTTGCGATAAACCCACTCTTCCGCGATTGGTACTAACCTCCGTGAACACCGACGCCATCCGCATCGAGCGGCCAACCACTAACTCGCGAATCTTCGCGCACACGCGTTGGGACGTGCTTCCTGCCGCGGCCGGTTTGTTTCATCTCGCTTACTTCGTCGGATTGTTCTTGTTGTATCCGCACGCGCCGCTCTGGGTGATGCTGATCCTGGGTTTTCTGTATTCGTTGATGGTGAACGCCAACATCAACGGCGTCGGCCACAACTTCATTCATAACCCATTTTTCCGTTCCAATTTCCTCAATCGCGCGTTCGGCGTCACTCAATCTGTCGCCTGCTGTTTCTCGCAAACCATGTACAACGCCGTTCACATGCGACATCATCAGGGGAACTCGGATCGTCAGGACGAAAAGGGCGACACGGTCGATTGGCTGTCGATTTATCGGCACAGTCACGACGGCGAAGCAGAAAATCCGTGGGCTTACATGTTCAAGAGTTTCTTTCGCGACGATGTAGGCGCGATCAAGAACGACCTGCGCAGGCGTGACAACGGCGACCTGCGCTGGGGCAATCTCGAGCTCACCGCGTTTGGAACGATGTTGTTCCTGATGGCCGTAATCGTGCCCACCTGGCCGATTCATTTTATCAACTGGCGATTCATCGTTTATTTTCTGCCGTTCTGGTATCTCGGTCACTGCTTCAGTTATTTGAACGGTTACTATCGCCATTACGGCGCAAACCCCGACAAACCGATCGCCTGGGGGGTGAGCAGTTACGGAAAAATCTACAATTGGTTGTTTTTCTACAACGGCTACCACGCCGAACACCATTTCCGGCCAAAAGTGCATTGGACGAAAATGGAAAGGTTTCATCAAGGCATCACCGATCTCCAAAAGCAGGAAGGGGTCCGCACCATCAAACGCGCCCACATGCTCGGTTTTTTGGATCCAGATTTGCCCAAGCGTGGTGGCGGCGATTTGAAATCGGAGCCTGCCAAAGTCGCCTCCTAATCTCGGATTATTTTTAAGGCCTGCGCGAAGCAGGTCTCGAAAAGTTCACGAATCTTAACTGACGAAGATCATTTCCCAAAACTTGCGCGGAGTTTTTCTTTCTTCGTTTCGCAATCTTCCTGCAAACGTTTGATTTCGGACGTCAGCTGTTTCTGAAGCGATTCGATCTCCTCGAATTTTCCGGCCGCTTGCGCCTTGGCG
>DATINV010000217.1:0-17047 GCA_035473775.1 Chthoniobacterales bacterium | reverse complement strand
AACGCTTCAGCGCTGGGCTATTGTCATTCTGGAAGAAACGTTGTGAGATGTTGATTCAATGAGCACACGCGCTCTCCTTCACGCGTCTCAGTTGGTCACGCTTTCAGGGCCCAAGCGGCCTCGCGTCGGAAAGGAACTGTCCGAGCTAGGAATCATTCCCGACGGGGGAATTCTGATTCGCGACGGCAAGATCGACAGTGTCGGTTCGAGCGACGAAATCGAAAGGAAAGCTGGCGATGCCGAGATTGTCGATCTGGGCGGACGGGTTGCGATGCCGGGGTTCGTCGACGCGCATACCCACTTGGTTTTCGGCGGGAATCGGCTGGACGATTTCGAACGACGCGCACGCGGGGAAACTTACGAGCAAATCGCCAAAGCCGGCGGCGGCATTTGGTCGACAGTTCAAAAAACGCGCGCCGCCAGCGAGGAAGACCTTTTCCAGCTAGCAGAGAAGCGCGTCGAATGGTTTCTTAAATGCGGGACCACCACGACCGAAGCAAAGTCCGGTTACGGACTGACAGTTGAAGACGAACTGAAGATTCTGCGCGTGATCCAGCGGCTAAATGACGAAACGCCTCTTGAGATTGTTCCGACATTTCTTGGTGCTCATGCAATTCCGCGCGATAACTCCGCCAACGAATACATCGATCTTGTGACTAACGAGATGTTGCCGCGAGTTGCGAAAGAAAAACTGGCTGAATTTTGCGATGTCTTTTGCGAGCGCGGCTATTTCGATGTCGAGCAGTCGCGCAAGATTTTGACTGCGGCAAAAATGCTCAGGTTGAAATTGCGCGGCCACGTCGATCAGCTTTCAAACTGCGGCGGCGCCAAGTTGATGGCAGAGCTTGGCGCAACAACCGCGGATCATTTGGAGAAAACGGATGAGCAGGGGATCGCGGCACTGAAATCTGCGAACGTGCAGCCGGTTCTCTTGCCCGGATCAGTCTACGCGCTTGGTCTGAAGGAATATCCGTGCGCGCGTGAAATGATCGAGACCGGCCTCGCAGTTGTGCTCGCCACCGATTTCAACCCTGGTTCGTCGCCGACACCATCGATGCCCATGATTCTCTCGCTGGCGTGCACCCAAATGCAAATGTCGCCCGCCGAGGCGATTTCCGCGGCGACGATCAATGCCTCGTATTCACTCAATCGCGGCGACAAGATCGGATCACTCGAGCCAGGTAAACTGGCGAACCTTGCCGTGTCCGATTGCGATGATTACCGCGAGCTCGCCTACTGGTTTGGAGTTTCGCAAACGCATTCCGTTTACGTGCGGGGCGAACGAGGATGAAGCGAGTCCTGGCGTTGCTGACGGTGTCGCTGACCCTTTCGTGTCACACCCGCAGCAATCACGTGGAGGAGGAACTTCTGAAAGTGGAAAAAGATTTCGCGGCCGCGGTTCTGAGCAACGACGTCGACGCGATTAGCAAATTTCTGACAGACGATTGGGCGATCGTTGACGCAGATGGAGGAGTCATCGACAAGGCTCATTTTCTCAGCGTGATCAAATCGGAAACGTTAGTTCATGAAGAAATGGAGCTGGATGACATGACAGTCCGCGCGCACGGAGATAGCGCTGTGATCACAACCATCACTTCGACGAAAGGGAAGTTTGCGGGTCAACCGTTTACGGCCATGGAGCGTGCGACCGATTTTTTTGTGAAGAGAGATGGACGCTGGCAGTGCATGTTCTCGCAGCTCACAACCTTCAAGAAGAAATAAGAGGCGAATCGGTTGCCCCGGTATTGCCCGCGGCGTAGCGTGGCTGCTCGCATGAAGGTTCAGGTAGAGAAAAAGCCGGAATCGGTTTCGACACTAAGGATCGAGCTGCCGGCGGACGAGGTTTCGAAGGAATGGGACGTGATCGCAAACGGCTTTGTGCGGTTCGCCAAAATTCCTGGTTATCGGCCCGGCAAAGCACCGCGCGCTGTCATCGACAAACGTTTTCGTAAAGAAATTCAGGAAGAGGTTACTAAGAAGCTCGTCTCGAAAAGCTATCGGGAAGCCATCGAGCAGAAGAAATTAAGGGTCGCGTCGTTGACGAATTTGGAAGACGTCCAATTTGGCGAAGACAAGTCGATGAAGTTTCAGGCAACGGTAGTCACCGCGCCGGAATTCAAGTTGCCCGAATACAAAAGTATCGGGGTTGAGCTGCCGGACACGAAAGTGACCGAACAGGAAATCGACGCGACGGTGGAGCGGTTGCGCGATCAAACCGCGGATTTTGTCGACGCTCCGGATCGGCCGGCGCAAATGGAAGATTTCGTGGTGATCGATTTTGAAGGAACGGTCGACGGGAAACCGATCAGTGAAGTCGCGCCGAACGCGAGCAAGAATCTGCACGGCGGGAAAAAATTCTGGGTGCGTCTCGCGCCGGATAATTTTCTGCCGAAATTTTGCGAACAGATGGTCGGTCAGAAAAGAAATGAATCGCGGACGATAACTGTAGATTTTGCGGCGGACTTTCTGGTCAAAGAATTGGCCGGCAAGCAGGGCAGCTACCACGTGACCTTGGGCGAGATCAAAGACAAAGTTCTGCCGGAAGTAAACGACGAATTTGCGGGGAAACTGTTACCTGGAAAAACACTGGCCGATCTACGACATAGCATCGAGCACGACCTAGAACACGAAAAAGAGCACCAACTCGAGCAGGCGAAAGAGGAGCAGATCGTCAAATTTCTGCACGAGAAAACGAAGTTCGATGTTCCGCCGCCATTGTTGCGAAACGAAACAAAGCGCGCGTTGACCGAGTTGGTGCAGCGAAATCGCGCGCGTGGAATTCCCGACGAAATGCTCAAAGACAAAGAAAAAGAGCTAATCGAGACGGCGGGAAGCGTGGCTTACCACCGTTTGAAAACGAACTTCATTCTCGAACGGATTGCCGAGGAGGAGAAAATCGAGGTCACTCGGGAAGATGTCGATCATCGGATCCGACATGAGGCTCAGCATTACAACATTTCCAGTGACAAAATGCGTAAGGAACTCGAAGAACACGATGGACTTAACGCGCTCGCGGAACAGATACTGCTGGGTAAGACTCTTGATTTCCTCAAGGCGAATGCTAGCGTCCAGCCGGTTTCCCAAGAGCAAAAGAAATGAGCGAAAGTAACGAAAATCGATCCCAATCGATCCTGATCCCAATGGTGGTCGAGCAGACCGGCCGCGGGGAACGCAGCTACGATATCTACTCGCGTTTGCTGAAAGATCGGATCGTTTTCATTGGGACGGCCATCGACGATCACGTTGCGAATTTGGTGATCGCGCAGTTGCTGTTCCTGCAGATGGAAGATTCGAAGAAGGACATCAGCATTTACATCAACTCCGGCGGTGGCGTGGTGACTGCGGGACTCGCGATTTACGACACGATGCAATTTTTGACCTGCGACGTAACAACTTATTGTCTTGGAATGGCGGCGAGCATGGCCGCGGTGTTATTGTGCGCCGGTACGAAAGGCAAGCGGTTCGCGTTGCCGAACTCGGATATCATGATCCATCAGGTCTCTGGTGGAGCGCAGGGGCAGGCGAGCGATGTCGAACGACAGGTCGATTACATGTTCAAGCTGAAGAAGAGGATCATTAAGATCATCTCGCAGCACACCGGGAAACCGGAAGACCAAGTCCGACTGGACTCGGACCGCGATTACTACATGTCGGCGCTGGAAGCGAAGTCCTACGGGTTGGTGGACGAAG
This sequence comes from Chthoniobacterales bacterium, assembly GCA_035473775.1. Lineage (GTDB taxonomy): Bacteria > Verrucomicrobiota > Verrucomicrobiia > Chthoniobacterales > UBA10450 > AV40. Next base: position 13,357 of record DATINV010000217.1, on the reverse strand, counting down.
TGATTAAGTCGCGCAAGGAAGTGAAGGGACTCGACGGCGCGCAACCCGAAGGCAAAAAATCGGAGGAATAGAAGCTGCTCCGCTAAGGGCGAAATATGGCGCGCGCGACGAACCTCACGATGTGCTCGTTCTGTGGCAAAAGCCACGCCGAAGTGCGCAAACTCATCGCCGGTCCAGGCGTTTATATTTGCGACAGCTGCATCAATGTTTGCAAAAGCATCCTCGACAAGGAGCTGAACGAGGACGCCCGGCGGCAATCGTCCAATATTCGCGTGCCGAAACCGGCGGAGATTCGCCGCTCACTCGATCAATACGTGATCGGTCAGGACGTCGCGAAAAAGACTTTATCAGTCGCGGTTCACAATCATTACAAACGCGTATTGCAACATTCCACGCCGGCGGGTGATTCGTCGGCAGCATTTCAGCCCGATCCACTTGCCGAAGTTGAAATCGAGAAGAGCAACATTCTCTTAATTGGTCCTACCGGTTCGGGCAAAACTCTGCTTGCCAAAACGCTCGCTCGAATCCTCGATGTGCCATTCTGTATTGCCGACGCGACGACGCTGACCGAAGCCGGTTACGTGGGCGAAGACGTGGAGAATATCATTCTGCGGTTACTCCAAAACGCGGACTACGACGTGAAGCGGGCTGAGATCGGCATCGTTTACATCGATGAGATCGACAAGATTGGACGCAAGACGGACAACGTTTCCATCACGCGAGATGTTTCCGGAGAAGGCGTACAGCAGGCGCTCCTAAAAATTCTCGAAGGATCGACCTGCAACGTTCCACCGCAGGGCGGCCGAAAACATCCGCATCAGGAATACATTCAGGTAAATACCGAGAAAATTTTGTTCATCTGTGGCGGCGCATTCATCGGTCTCGATAAAATCATTCAGAAACGGATTGGTCAGAAAGTAATGGGCTTTGGAGGTCCAACGCTCGAAGTTGAGGAAGCCTCGCGCAAAGAGGCGGTCCGTCACGTCGAGCCGGAAGATTTGCTCGCGTTCGGAATGATTCCCGAATTTATCGGCCGCTTGCCGGTTGCAGCCTCTCTCGACGCGCTAACTGAAGAGGAGATGGTCGCTATTCTGACCGAAACCAAGAACGCGATGATCAAGCAGTACACGAAACTGTTCTCGATGGAAGGCGTGCGTCTGACGGTCACAAAGGACGCGCTACGCGCGCTGGCTGGACAATCAGTCACGAAGGGGACCGGCGCTCGCGCGCTACGTTCGATACTCGAGCGGATCATGCTCGACATCATGTATGACGTGCCCAGCCGCGAAGATATCGCCGAGGTCACAATCAATCGTGCAGTCGTTGAAGGCAAAAAGCTGCCATTGATTCGCAAGAAGCAGGACAAAGACGCCGCGTAATCTGGCCTTCGGCCAAACCTTCAACTTTCAACGTTGAACGCTCAATTTGAGGCTGCGGTCGTCATTTCAGTGTTGAACGTTGAGCGTTGGACGTTGAACGTTTGTTTCTCTTCCAATGCGTGCGGCTCTCCTCAACACCGGCACCGAACTGCTCGCCGGCGATGTTCACGACACTCATCTCGCGTTTATTGCGAAGGAGATATTTTCTCTCGGATTACGAATTGAAGAACGACGAACGGTCGGCGACGGCGCGGTAATTGGCGAAACGCTCAAGGAGTTATTTCCGCGCGCGGAAATAATTTTCGTAACCGGTGGCCTCGGTCCAACCAGCGATGATATCACGCGCGATCTTTCGGCCGACCTGCTCAGTTTGAAGTTGGAAGAGAACGCGGAGCTGCTCGCATCGCTCAAGGAGCGGCTGAAAATTCGCGGAATCAAATGGGTCCCAAGTATCGCGCGGCAAGCGCAAGTCCCGTCCGGCGCGCAGGTTCTTCCAAATGAAAACGGCAGTGCGTCGGGTTTGTATTTAAGAGCGAACATCAATCCCAAGATTGGGTCGCCTCACATTTTTCTGCTGCCGGGGCCACCGCGCGAGCTTCAGCCGATGTTTCGCGGATCGGTGATGCCTATCCTGCATTCGATTGTCAAAGCCCCCCAGATCGAACGCAAGTTCTACAGGGTCGCGGTCATGGGCGAATCGGTGATTGAAGAAAAAATCGGCAACCAGATTCTGGCGATTGCGGGCATTGAGCTCGGTTATTGCGCACGGCCCGGCGAAGTTGATGTCCGAATAATCGGTCCGCGGATTGCCTTGGAGCAGGCTGACAAGATTATTCGCGCTGAAATTGGTGATGCTGTCTTCACCACCGAGGACAAAAATCTTGAAGAAGTGTTGGTAAAAATCCTGACCGAAAAGAAACAGACCCTGACCACCGCCGAATCCTGCACTGGCGGGCTGCTCGCGAATCGCGTCACGAATGTTCCGGGCGCTTCAGCGGTTTTGCTAGCGGGTTACGTTTGTTATGCGAATGAAGCAAAGACCGACATCCTCGGGCTCGATCCGAAATTGATCGAGAAACACGGCGCGGTAAGCGAACAAGTGGCACGGGGGATGGCCGAAGGAGCGCGAAAGCGAGCGGGATCGACTTATTCATTGGCCACGACGGGAATTGCGGGACCCGAGGGCGGTTCCACTGAAAAACCGGTGGGAATGGTTTACGTCGCTCTCGCGGATACGAACGAAACAAAAGTCAGAAAATTATTTTTTCCGAGTGACCGCGAAACGTTTAAACAACTGGTCGCCCAGGTCGCGTTCGAAATGTTGCGACGAAAACTGATTTCATAATCAAATTCCGCCCATGTCCGGAATCTCACTAACGCGATCGATCAACCGTTCGACGACCGCGGAAAAACGCCTGTGCGTCGTAGATTTAGAAATCGCCGACGTCGACTGGCGTGCCGACCTTGGCGTGATCGTAAAACAATTTCGCACCTTCCACTGATTCGCGGACACATCCGTGTGAGGCGGGATAACCGGGCAAAATGCCGATGTGCATTCCAACGCCTTCTCCGGTCAGGCGCAGGAACCATTTCATCGACGCGCCGGCAAAATGAGTCCCGCTCGGTGCCGAATCAATGTGAGCACTCACGCCGGCGCGCACGGTCCGGCCGGAACGATCGACAAAGTCGCCGTAGAGACTGGAATGATGGTTCGGATCTTTCTCCATGACGCTGAAATGGCCGCGCGGCGTTTCGTGTCCGCGTTTGCCGGACGAAACCGGTCCGTCCGCGACAATCTGGTCCCCGATCATGAGATAAGCGCGCTGTTTGGGAATGGAAACGACAATGTGAGTACTGTCCGGCGTCGCTCGGGCGAGCAGTTGCTGGTTCACTTTCAACGGTGCCTGTTTGAAAATCATCTCGCTCGGCTTTTTCATTTTGCCGTACATTTGCGCCTGCGCAGGGCCAATCAGCGCGATAGCCACGGCAACAATGCCCAGCTGAAGCAGGCGAAAGTGTTTCATGAATTTTGATTGTAAGTGTGGACGCGGTTCAACCAGCCGGGCAGCCAGCGGGCCTCATGCCGTTCCGGTGGCGAATTCTGCACGCGTCGGCGCAAAATTGCAGCCGAAGAATTCGCAAATTCTCCGGTCGCAACTGCGCCGGTTTCAGTCCCGTGCATCGCTTCGAGCACTTGTAATAAGCCCCAGCCTTGCCCGTGGTAACGTTCAGTTGATAGCACGCCTTCTCCTTTGAAATTTACGTAATCGACCAATGCATAGCAGCCGTGCGGCGTACTGGCAACGCGCGTGAATTGGCGTTGAACATTATCGCGTTCACCGGGCGCCGCGTCGTTCAACATCTTGGCCAGAGACTCTTGTAAACGATCCACCAAAAATCGGGCCTGAAGGTCGACGGTGCGGGCAAGAAATTCCCGAAGTTCGCGCATTTGGGCTGAATTTTGGGCTTTAGAAAATTCAGAACGGGATTTCCAGGGACAGAAAGTCGCCTGATTAAGCCAGACCGGGACGGTGACGTTACGCGCGTGTGCGAACTCCAGAAACTTCGGGAAACTCTCTTCAAATGGGCCGCGCATTCCTTCCGGATACCAAATGAAATGTCCGATGCCAAGTGAAGCGAAATCCTCACCCGAATTCCAGGCAGTGAGGCCCGCGATGCTTCCGTTACTTTCGTTTTGCCAAACTCTTTTTCCGATCCGAAGTGCGTCAGCGCCGGAGATTTGGATTGGCGCGGCCGCACGGCCGAGGGTGCCAGCGAGAAGCGACAAAACGCAGACCGCGAACAGGCTTGGACGAGGGGGATGATGTTGGGTTGACGAGCGCGGTTTCTCCACTAGCGTTGCAACCTTCTGCGCTGTTCCTACGTAAAGCGCAATCAGATTCGCAAACCCATTTTATGAAATCAATTATTGCTAGTGTTGTCGTTTTGGCATTCGTGCTCACCGTCTCAGGCCAAGACAAGCCTGCCCAATTCAAAGACCAAAAGGACAAATTTAGCTACGCCGTCGGCTTGAATATCGGCATGAACTTCAAGCGCCAAAACGTGGACGTGAATGGCGACCTCATCGCCGCCGGGGTCAAAGACGGAGTTGCCGGCAAACCTCAGATGACCACGGACCAGATCCGGGAGACGATGATGGCGTTCGAGAAGGATATGCAGCAAAAACAATCAGAGGCGGGGAAGAAGAACGAAGCTGACGCCGAAAAATTCCTGGCTGAGAACAAGAAAAAAGACGGAGTGAAGACCACCGCCAGCGGTTTGCAATACAAAGTGATAAAGGAAGGCAACGGCGCACAGCCGAAGAGCACCGATACCGTCACAGTAAATTATCGCGGCACATTGCTCGACGGCACCGAGTTCGACAGTTCCTATAAACGTGGCCAGCCCGCGACCTTTCCAGTGGGTGGCGTGATCAAGGGTTGGACCGAAGCGCTTCAGTTGATGAAAGCAGGGTCTAAGTATCAGCTCTTCATTCCGCCGGATCTCGCTTACGGCGAACACTCTCCGAGCCCGACGATTCCGCCCAACTCGACGTTGATTTTCGAAGTCGAACTGATGAGCGTACAACAGGCTGGCTCCTCACCCTCGCCTGCGCCGTCGGCAAAATAATTCGCAGTAACACTTAACGCGCTGTAGTCGCTGTCTCCCAAGAGACGCGGGGCGCGTCGCCCCACAGATCCTCTAGGCTGTAAAACGCGCGTTTGTCGCGGTGAAAGATGTGGATCACGACTTCGAGATAATCGAGGACAATCCATTGACTTGCTGGGAAGCCATCGACCGCCGAAGCCCGCCTGTTGTGATCGTCGCGTAAGCGCGTTTCGATTTCGTTGGCGATCGCTTTGAGCTGCGGCTCGGAACTCGCCGAGCAGATGACAAAGAAATCGGTAAAGCTGGAAATTCCCGCGAGATCAAGCACGACGATGTCTTCGGCCTTCTTGTTTGAAGCGAGCTCGGCGCAGGTCGTAGCTAACTGTTTCGCGGTTATGTCGCTGACTCCCGGTAAAGTTTCTCGCGGCGAATGATTTCTTCCACGGCCTGCGGTACGAGATAGCGGATAGAACGCCTGGACGCAACTCGGTTTCGAATGTCCGTGGCTGAAATATCAATATTGCGTTTGACGATTCTATATTTGTGGACCGCTTTCTCGGCACAACCTCGATCGAGCACGACGAACTGAACGAGCTTCTCGAGCGCGTCGAAGCGGTGCCATTTCTTCAGGCCGCTCACATTGTCGGCGCCAATCAGCCAAAAGAATTCCGCGTTCGAATCTCGCTCACGAAGTTGAAGAACCGTATCGATGCTGTATGACGGCGACGGCCGTTTTAGTTCGCAGTCGTCCGCGATAAAGTCTTCCTGACCTCGAATTGCCGCGCTCAACATTTCTAAGCGCAACTCGCCACTCGCTTTTGCGGGATCTTTTTTGAAGGGCGAGAGCGCCGCGGGAACGAAGATCAATTGGTCGAGCTTGAGTTCTTCGCAGGCCTGCCGGCTCAGAATCAAATGGCCGTGATGAATCGGGTCGAACGTGCCGCCGTAGATGCCGATTTTCTTCAAATTACCTTACTATTGATACTTCAGCCACGAATGCACCAGCCTCCGCTAAGGCTACGGCTCGGCAAGCACGAATTGACACGAATATTTTAGCACCGTCACCTATTCGTGTTTATTGGTGTCCATTCGTGGTTAATTTCGTTGGTAAATGAATAATAACGGTTCGCTGGGACAACTAATACTCTGCGGCGTTCCCGGCAAAGAACTCGACGCCGCCAGCGCGGAAATGTTTCGCCGGGTTCAGCCGGGCGGCTTCATTCTTTTTGGGCGCAACATCGAGAGCGCGCCGCAGTTGCGAAAGCTGATCGACGATCTGCGTGACTTGAGTCAGATCGAACCGATCATCACCATCGATCAGGAAGGCGGCCGCGTTTCGCGTTTACGATTAATCGGCAGCGAACCGCCGAACGCGCAGCAGTTGCGCGACAAGGACGACATCAATCTGGTCCGCCGCCATGGCGACATTACCGGCCGTTTGCTGCGCGTTTTTGGATTCAATCTCGATCTTTGTCCGGTGCTCGACATTTCGTTCGACGATAATGCCGACAATTCGCTGCGCGGACGTTGTTATGGAAAGACCGTCGAGCAAGTCGTGCGCAACGCCGGCGCGTTCAACGATGGCATGCGCAACGAGGGAATCGCCAGCTGTGGCAAACATTTCCCCGGCTACACCTGCGCGAAATCAGACGCGCATTTCGAGTTGCCGCGGATCGATCGCACGCGAGAAGAGTTGGATCAGAACGAGCTCGCAGTATTCAAACAGTTTGTCGATAGGGTCGACAGCATGATGATTTGCCATGGTTGGTATCCGTGTCTCGAAAAGGAAAAAACGCCGGCCAGTTTATCGCGTCGAATTATTACAGACTTGCTACGCAAGGAATTTGGATTCGGCGGCCTGGTCATGACAGACGACCTCGACATGGGCGCGATCCTGAACGGCTACGGTTTGCACGACACGATCCGTCTCGCGATCGAAGCTGGCAACGATTTAGTCATGATCTGTCATCGCATTCCCGAAATTGAAAATGTTCGCAAGATTTTGGAGACATTGCCGCGCGACCAAATCAATCGCGCGCTGGCTACGGTGGCGAAATTCAAAGAGAAGATGAAACCACCGCACGAGTTTTCCGAGGCCGCCTTTCGCAAGATCGATAAAGAGATTTGGGACCTGCGCGTTGCCACTCTCGGGGAAGAACGCGCCAAACAACGCAGCGTCGAAGACGGCAAACGTTCGCCCGTCGAAACTTACTGACATCTGCTTAGCCTTTGCGGGGCGAAGCATTTAGGTGAAGATAATCGCAGCTCTTTTTGCCATGCTTGCTACCACTGCGGTCGCGCAGTGGCAGGTCGTGAACGTAAACAAAGTGACGCTGGAAGGCACTTTGAAGGGTGGCGGAAACTTTGTTGTGAGGGTTGATTCCGATTCGCCGAGGACAACGTCGGGTGAATATTTTGGCGCGACTGACGCGCCACGGGCAGTTGTCTCGGGCGTAACGGTCAAGACCGATAACGCGCGAATCGCGTTTCCCAAGCAGGCGTTTGTCGACCTTGCCAACCCTCTGTTGCAGACGACAAGCATCACCGGCCAGGGAAGCGGCAATCTCAAAGTTCGTTTCACCGGGGGCGAAGGCGCGACCAATTACGAGGTGGAATACTTTATTGAAGGAAATCGGTTGGTGCGTCGAACGGTGAGTTATTTTGAGCGTGGCGGTGCCCAGAAAGATCGAGTCGTCAAAACGACGAATTTTTCGGAAAAGGGTTTACCTGAAGCCGCTCAGCCTTCGCCCCCGCAATCCCAGGATCAGGACGAAGAAGCACATCCCTGATTTCCGCGTCTTGACCGGTTCAGCGCTTCCAACCTATCCTGCGCTGCCGTGAACGAAAATACCGGAAATCGCGCTGAACTCACCATTCGCGGAATAATCATCGGCGTTATCATCACGCTCGTTTTTACGGCGGCGAATGTTTACGCCGGTCTCAAAGCTGCCCTTACGTTTTCAACATCAATTCCTGCGGCGGTGATTTCGATGGCGATCCTGCGCAATTTCAAGGACGCAACAATTCAGGAGAACAACATCGTGCAAACCGTCGCGTCAGCGGCCGGCACGCTGTCGTCGATCATTTTCGTGCTGCCCGGCTTGATCATGATCGGTTACTGGACCGATTTTCCTTTCTGGACTTCGTTTTGGATTTGCGCGCTCGGCGGAATTCTCGGTGTGATGTATTCAATTCCGCTGCGGCGCGCTCTGGTGACGAACTCGGATTTGCCATATCCCGAGGGAGTAGCGTGCGCCGAAGTGTTGAAAGTCGGCAGTAGCGGCAGCGGTGACGTTGCCTCCAACGTTGAACAAGGGCGAGCTGGTCTAATGGCGGTTCTTTGGGGATCCATCGTCTCCGCAGTTTTCCCATTAGTTATCGAGACTCAGATATTCGCTTCCGACCTCGCGCAAAATTTTCGGATTGGAAAGAGAGGCGCGGTCAGCGGCTACGATTTCTCACTATCGTTCCTGTTGTTAGGCATCGGGCACCTTGTTGGTCTGTCGGTCGGCCTGGCGATGCTCGTCGGCTTGCTGATCGGTTGGGGCTGGGGCGTGCCCCATTATTCCGGATTAGTCCCAGACTTCACAACACCGGTGGCTGCTCTCGCGCGCAGCGCCTGGAGCGGCAAAGTCAGATATATTGGCGCCGGGGCAATCGGCATTTCCGCGATTTGGACTTTGTTGAAGCTGGCAAAGCCGCTGATCAGCGGTCTGGCCGGCGCGATGGCTGCGTCGCGCGCGCGCAAAACCGGCCAAGCGGCCACCCTGCCGATTACTGAGCGCGACATTCCGATTGGCATCGTCGGCGTAGTAACTCTGGTCTGCATGCTGCCGATTGGATGGCTGCTCGGGATTTTTGGAGGCCAAAGCGGGCTCGGCGCGCACTTGCCAACGCTCATTATCGGTGGCGTGGTTTACATCTTTTTAATGAGCTTCTTCGTATCGGCGGTGTGCGGTTACATGGCCGGTTTGATCGGTTCATCCAACAGCCCGCTGTCCGGCATTGGAATTTTGGTCGTGATCGGCGCCGCTTTGTTGCTGGTAATCGGGGTGAAACCTTACGTCGGGCCGGATACCACCAAAGCGCTGATCGCCTTCGCCCTTTTCACAACAGCGGTGGTTTTTAACGTGGCCGCGATCGCGAACAACAATTTGCAGGACCTCAAGACCGGACAACTGGTTGATGCGACGCCGTGGAAGCAACAAGTCGCGTTGGTGATCGGTGTCCTCGCCGGAGCCGTCGTCATTCCGCCGGTCCTTGATCTGATGAATCACACTTATGGTTTTGCTGGTGCGCCTGGGACGGATCCGAGTCGCGTGCTACCGGCGCCTCAGGCAGGTTTGATTTCGTCGCTGGCGAAAGGGGTGATCGCAGGGGACATTGATTGGAGTTTGATTGGAATCGGCGCGGTGATTGGCGCTGGAGTCATCTTGCTGGATGAAATTCTCGCCCGGACAACGAAACACATGCGCATTCCGCCACTCGCGGTCGGTCTCGGGATTTATCTGCCGACTTCCGCCACGCTGATGATCGTCGTCGGAGCCGTTGTCGGTTGGTTCTACGACCGACAAGCTGATCGGACTGCCAGACCTGAAGCCGCGAAACAGTTTGGCGTCCTGCTGGCATCTGGTCTGATCGTTGGCGAGGGGATAATTCAAGTTGTGATTTCAGTGATCAAATCGTTATCAGTCAGTCCGACGCCTCTGGCACTTGTCGGTCCCGGATTTGAAACCGCTGGAATCATTCTCGGCGGCATCACGTTCGTAGCACTGACGTTTCTTCTCTATCGATGGGTTTTGCGAATGTCGCCGCCAAGAGCAGCATGAAGCGAAAATGGAACTGGCCGCTTTGGGTCGGCTTCATCGTCGCGGTCGGCGGACTATTTAGTTACGAGTACTTCGCGCAATTCCCGATCACTCGTGATTTTCCGTGGGCCACCCTTTTCCTTTTCGGAATCGGTGCCGTCTTGCTGCTGATCGGCCTGGTCCGGGCGTTCGGGCGCCCGCAAGTTTACCGTGGCAAAGTTTTTGGTTCAATTTTTACCGTGGTCGCCTTGTTGCTGTTCGCTTTTTTTAGCTACGAAATCTTTTACGTCCTAAAACAGGTTCCGCTTTCTGCCCAGGCCCCGCGCGTCGGCGAGAAAGCTCCCGAATTCTCATTGCCGGATGAAAACGGAAAACAAGTCGCCCTGGCCGATCTACTTTCGCCCAATGGCGCGCTTCTAATTTTTTATCGGGGCTATTGGTGACCACTTTGTAACTCCGAGTTGCGGAGTTTTCAGAAAAGATTGGGCGACTTCAAATCGCGAGGAGTGCAAATTGTCGCGATCAGTGTCGATCCTGCAGAAATCAGCCAGAGGCAGGCAAAGAAGATGGGTTACACATTCCCGTTTTTGTCCGATGTCGATGCTGCCGTGATTAAGCGATATGACGTCTTGCATCGCGGTGCCGGGCCAAAAGGCCGTGACATTGCGCGTCCGGCGGAATTTTATATCGACGCAGGGGGGACGGTTCGTTGGGTCAACCTGACTGAGAATATCGCTGTCCGGGCACGTCCCGAACAGGCCCTGACCGCAATTGATGCGGCGAAGTGACAGGCGCGATTGACGGCGGTTCACCGAGCCAATACCTTCAGCGCTACGTGCGCGAGGAACTAGAACACCTTCTCATCCTTCAAGATCGACAACAGAAGATCCGGCAGATCGAAAACGAAATAAAAAACCTGCCGATGCAACGAAAACATCTCGAATCGCAGCTGGCGGACAGCGCGGCCAGTTTGGAGGCGATCAAGCACAAGGCCAAGCAGGCGGAGGTTGACCGCAAGAAACTCGAGCTCGACGTCGGCACCCGCACTGAAAGCATCAATCGTCTTAAGACTCAGCAATATCAGACCCGCAAGAATGACGAGTTTCAGGCGATGGGTAATGAAATCCGGCGATACGAAGACGAAATTCGTAAGCTGGAAGACCAGGAACTGGAATTGATGGACCAAGTCGACAAGCTGAAGGTCGAAGTTACAATTGAGGAAAAAAAAGCCGGTGCGGCCAAAGATTCAATCAGCCGCCAAATGACCGATCTCGGCGAAAAGTCGAAAGCGCTTGAGGCGCGATTACAGGAATTATCAAAGGAGCGGCAGGGCCTCGCCGAGAAAATGGACGAGGACGTGTTGAACCGGTTCGAGCGGCTGTTTGGAAGCAAAGGCGACTCAGCAATCGTTGCGATCGAGCATGGGGTCTGCACCGGCTGTCACATGAAATTGACGATTGCGACCGTGAAAGCAGCCGAGAGCGGCAAGGAAATCGTCAATTGCGAGCAGTGCGGCCGGATTCTGTACATCCCGGCGTAACCCGTTCTAATCTTGGTCATGCTCTTACTCTAGTCCCGTCGAGCAAGAGTAAGACAATGGCTAAACATTAAACCGGAACGTGATCACATCGCCGTCGCGAACTTCATATTCTTTTCCCTCGAGCCGAAGCTTTGCCGATTCCCGGGCTTTCCCGAATGATCCGACCGCGATTAGATCGTTGTAAGCGATGGTTTCGGCAGCAATGAAGCCGCGCTCGAAATCGGAGTGAATCACGCCCGCCGCTTGCGGCGCTTTTTCGCCGGCACGAATCGTCCAGGCGCGCGTTTCTTTTTCGCCGGTCGTGAAAAAAGTGCGCAGCCCGAGCAAATGATAAGCGGCGCGAATCAGCGCGTGAACGCCGCTGTCCTCGACTCCAAGACCGCGCAGATATTCCAACGCTTCATCTTCGTTGAGATCGACGAGTTCGCTTTCGATTCGCGCGCTAATCACAAACGCTTCTGTGCCGAAATGATGCTGGGCGTAATCCTGAACAAGGCCGACATACTTGGCCGCGGCGTTTTCCTTGTCACCTTTCGCAACCGCCGCCAGATCGGTTTCGGCAACGTTGCAGGCAAACAGCGTTGGTTTTGAAGTGAGTAGAAAGAAATTACGGGCGATCACTTTCTCTTCTGGATCCAGCGGCGCTGTTATCGCGGGTTTGCCGGCATCGAGATGCGGTAGGAGTTTTTCGATCACCGCACTTTCGATTTTGGCGCTTTTCTCGCCGGCCCGAACTTCCTTTTGTAACCGATCATGTCGTTTTTGCATGGCCGCGAGGTCGGACAAAACCAGCTCGGTGTTGATCACTTCGATGTCGCGAATCGGATCGATACTGGCATTTACATGATGCACGTCCGGATCGATAAAACAGCGCACCACCTGGATAATCGCATCGACCTCCCGAATGTGACTTAGGAACTGGTTGCCCAACCCTTCGCCGGCACTCGCGCCTTTGACCAAACCGGCGATGTCGACAAATTGAATTGCGGTCGGCGTGACTTTTTTCGACTTCGACAGGTCGGTAAGCTTTTCCAAACGCGGATCGGGCACCGTTACAACGCCGACGTTGGGATCGATCGTGCAAAATGGATAATTCTCCGCCGGCGCGTTGTGCGTCCGAGTTACCGCATTAAACAGCGTCGATTTTCCGACGTTGGGCAGTCCAACAATTCCAGCGCTTAGCATCTCTTCCTGTAGCGGCGGTCTATGACCGCCGCAAATTTCAGCGGTGGCGATTTCCTCTGAATGAGTGAATAATTCGGCTCCAAATCGGGCTGTAGTTCAGCTTGGTAGAACGCTTGAATGGGGTTCAAGAGGTCGTGGGTTCAAATCCCGCCAGCCCGACGTTTTAAAATATTGCGGTATGTTTTGGGGTATAGGTCCTGCGAAGTAACAAAACTGGTCGCCGCTATGTTGGGTCTTGTGAGAATTTAGTCAGGCGACTTCACCAGCATAATTCGGGGGCATCGAAAGCAACTCGGCATGGCATTCCATGGATCCGCATACATAGCGAAGTTTTTCCAACTCGTGTCGAAGCGTCTAGAAGAGAGCGATACTTTAAAACTGGGCGAGGACGGGATGAATTAGATAAGCTGTACCGGTAGAACGGTCGCCGCGGCGACAATCGTGGGTTCAAATCCCGCCAGCCCGACGTTTAACAACCCCCAGATGAATAGGCGCATTGGTCTTGTCGGTTTCATAATTTGCATTCAGTTGGCCGGAGTTCGGGCGCATGGAGCGGACCATCATTCCGTTCAGGTCAATACGACGGCTTTTGCGTTCGCGCGCGAGTTGATTTCTCAAGGCCGTTTTCTTGCCGACAAGAAAGGCGCCTGGGGAAATGATCATCCGACTCGGTCACAAGAGAGTGACTTCATTCGTGATCATGGATTTCCGGAATATGCGAAGTGGTACCTCGCCATCGATGAACGCCACGCCCACAATAATAAGACGCGTTACAAGTTTCCGTTCGGCGATTTTCGAAATGTTCACCGGTGCGGATTGCTCGCCGTGAAAGCTCG
>DATINV010000216.1:0-25386 GCA_035473775.1 Chthoniobacterales bacterium | reverse complement strand
TCGGTATCGGTTTTCGCATCAGGGCAAATTGACCTGGTTGATCATCGGCGCCGTCGCGCCGGCGATCATCATTGTGCTGTCCATCCTGTGGTTTGGGGATTTCACCGGCAAAGTCCAGTGGACCCTGACGCTAATAATTTTTATTTTCGCGGCTGGTTTCACTTCCGCCGCGCGCGATCACGTGATTCATCCGCTCCAAACAATGAGCAATCTGCTCGCGGCCTTGCGCGAGGGAGATTATTCGATCCGGGCTCGCGGCGCCCGCGCGGACGACGCGCTCGGCGAAGTGCTGCTCGAAGTGAATACGCTCGGCGAAACGTTGCGCGTGCAACGTCTTGGCGCATTCGAAGCGACCGCCCTTTTGCGCACGATCATGGCCGAAATCGAAGTTTCCGTTTTCACCTTCGATCCGGACCAGCGCCTGCGTCTGGTGAATCGTGCCGGCGAAGAATTGCTCGGTCAGCCGATCGACAAACTTCTTGGCCGGGCGGCGAAAGATCTTGGACTCGAAGAAGTGTTCGATGTCGATCAAGACGAACCACTGGCCATGTCGTTTCCCGGAGGTTCCGGCCGTTGGCGGGTGGGCCGGAGCACGTTTCGCGAACGCGGTCTGCCCCACGATCTTATCGTGCTGACCGATTTGAGCCGCACTCTGCGCGAGGAAGAGCGGCGGGCTTGGCAACGACTCGTACGTGTGCTCGGTCATGAAATGAACAATTCGCTTGCGCCGATCAAATCGTTGGCCGGCAGCCTGGAAACTCTTTTGCGACGCGAACCGATGCCGAAAGATTGGAAAGATGACGCGGAAAGCGGATTGAAATCGATTGCGTCGCGGGCGGATTCCCTCAGCCGGTTCATGCAGGCCTACACCCGACTAGCGAAACTTCCACCGCCCCAAATGGAGGACGTTGATCTGGGCGAGTTGGCCCAGCGAGTGGTGAATTTGGAACCGCGGCTCAAGGTCCAGGTTGTGTCCGGGCCAAAGATTCAGATTCGGGCGGACGCGGCCCAAATCGAACAAGTGTTGATTAATCTGGTGCACAACGCAGTCGACGCGTCGCTTGAAACGAACGGCGCGGTCACGATTCGCTGGCGCGAAGTGGGCGATTATGTCGAAGTGATCGTCATTGACGAAGGGCAGGGAATTATGAACCCAACCAATCTTTTCGTTCCGTTTTTCACCACGAAACCGGAAGGATCGGGCATCGGACTCACCCTGAGCCGACAAATCGCGGAAGCTCACGACGGAACGGTCAGCCTAACGAATCGCAACGATCGCGCCGGCGCCGAGGCAGTGCTGCGCCTGCCGCGCTGAGAAGTGACATGTGACAGCTGACGAGGCAAGCAGAAGAAGTTGATTGTTGATAGAACGCTCGCTGCACTCGCTTTAGTTGAGAGTAGGCGCCGATCCGACTCGGATCTATCAATTAAAGGCGGAGGTGTTCCATCAACTTAGTTGCTCAATCTCGTCACTTTTTTGTCCCAGTTTCGGGACGGTGTTGTCCCATGAGCGGAGCACTTCGCGAATACTCAAGAAATCGCTGATAACTTTTAACCTCTGGTAATCAGTGACTTAGAACTTTGTTTTGGCCCGTGGCATGGGCATTGCAATAGCGCATAGATGAAATGAAAAAACTTTTGAATCCATTGAGCGGTCAAAACGCTTCTCACTAGAGACGAAAGGGAAAGAAATTATGAAACCAACCTACGATCCAACCAAGAACGTGCGGAAATTCCCGTTCGTTGATTACGAATATCAAGCATCGGACCTGGAAAATTTGTCCGGCCGCTGCACGAAGTTGTCGAACTCGTTTCGCGACATCAGCCGCGATTACTTCGCCAACGAAGAGAACAAGGATTTTCTGAGCAACGCTGCGATTTTCGCCGCGCTGATCGGCTCGGCCCTGATTCCAATCGCCGCAAGTGCATCAGCGATGATCCAGCTGGTTCGCACGTTGCCGCTGTTTTAATCACGCTGTGACAACCCCACAGGCACAACCAGACGAAGATCATACCATCGTGCGGCCAACCGGTTTTACATCGAGCCTTTCATCGATGGATGTTCCGCGGCAAGGCGTAGCCGCGAAGAAACGCAAGCGCCGGATTCTGATTATCGGCGCAAGTGCGGTTGGTTTGATTTTGGCGACCTTTGCCTTGTCGCGATTAAAACCGGCAGCGCCGAGCGTGGACCGCTCGAGTGTCTGGATCGATACCGTGAAGCGCGGTCCGATGGTTCGGCAAGTGCGTGGCTTGGGCACGCTTGTTCCGGAAGAGTTCCGATGGCTTCCGGCGACGACCGAAGCCAGCGTCGAGAAAATTTTGATCTGGCCGGGAACAAAAGTGGAGGCCGGCGACGTTATACTGGAGTTGACCAGCCCGGAATTAGAACAGAGCGCGCAAGAGGCAGTCTCGAAAGCGAAGGCCTCGGAAGCCGACCTTGCATCAGAAAAGGCCACTTTGCAGCGCGAGTTACTCGATCAGGAATCGAAGGCCACTTCGGCACACTCGGCTTACGAGCAGGCGAAGATGGAACGCCAAACGAACGATCAACTCGCGAAGAACGGTCTGGTTGCCGACCTCGTTTACAAGACTTCTAAGATCAAGGAAGAGGAATTGCAGAAGACCGACGAAATTGAAGCCAAGCGATTTACGTTCGCGCGGGATTCGATCGAACCGCAGCTGGCATCAAAACAACAGGCTGTCGATCAAGCAAATCAGTTCGCGAAACTAAAACTCGATCAGGTTGAAGGGTTGCACGTGAAAGCCGGGATGTCCGGTGTGTTGCAAGCGCTGCCAGTGCAAGTCGGTCAGCGTTTAAAACCGGGCGACAATCTCGCGCGCGTCGCAGACCCATCGAAACTTAAGGCGCAGGTAAAAATCGCCGAGACCCAGGCCAAGGACATTCAACCGGGCCAACAAGCGACCATCGATACTCGCAATGGTGTCGTTAAAGGTCACGTCAAACGCGTCGATCCGGCGGTGGAGCAGGGGACGGTGACGGTGGACGTTGCTTTCGACGAAGAATTGCCAAAAGGCGCCCGACCGGATTTGAGCGTTGATGGAACAATCGAGCTCGAGCGTCTGGACAACGTCGTCTTTGTCGGTCGGCCTGCCTTCGGTCAGGAAAACAACACCGTCGGCATGTTCAAACTTGTGCCGGGCAGCAACGATGCGGTGCGCACGCCGGTGAAACTGGGCAAGAGCTCGGTCAACACCATTGAAATTCTCAGCGGTCTCAATCCGGGCGATCAAGTCATCCTCTCGGATACGAGTGCCTGGGACTCCCACGAACGAATTCGTCTCAACTAAAAAACCAACCATGCCAACCATGACATCAACCTCAGCTAACCCACATAAATCAACCTCCGGTGGAAACGGCACAACCCCGTTGATCCGGCTCGATTCGGTCACCAAAGTGTTTCTCACCGATGAGGTCGAGACGCACGCCTTGTCCGGAATCCATCTCGATATTCGCGACGGCGAATACATCTCGATCGCCGGACCGTCAGGCTGCGGCAAATCGACGTTATTGTCGATCCTCGGCCTGCTCGATACTCCGTCAGACGGAAGCTACGCGCTCAAAGGGCACGAAGTCGCGAATCTTTCGTTCGCGGACCGCGCACGGATCCGGAATCGCGAGATCGGGTTCATTTTCCAAAGTTTCAATCTGATCGGCGACCTCACCGTTTTTGAAAACGTCGAACTGCCGCTGACTTATCGCGGAATGAGTTCTGGGGACCGCAAGACCTTGGTTACCCAAGCGCTCGATCGCGTCGGCATGGCGCATCGAGCGAAACATTTGCCGAGTCAGCTCTCGGGCGGTCAGCAGCAACGCGTCGCGGTTGCGCGCGCGTTGGCCGGCAAACCGGCAATCCTGCTCGCCGACGAGCCGACTGGAAACCTCGACTCTCGAAACGGTGAAGCGGTGATGAATTTGCTCAAGGAACTGCACGCCGGCGGCGCCACTATTTGTATGGTCACGCACGACGAGCGGTTCGCGCAGCATGCCGATCGCACCGTGCACCTGTTCGACGGTCGAGTGGTGGAGGACAGCCGGGTCGCGGCCTAACGAATGTAAAATCGACAACAACCAGCGATTATGCTGAGCGAAATTAAAGTGGCGCTGCGGGGCCTTGCCAAAAGCCCCGGCTTCACTGCAATCGCAATAGCGACGCTGACGTTGGCGATTGGCGCGAACAGCGCCGTCTTCAGCCTGATCAATGCACTCCTGGTCCGGCCGCTGCCATATCAGGAACCGTCCCGAATCGCCTTAATCTGGGAACAGTTCGCGACCCAAGGACTGGAGCGCATTCCCTGCTCGCCGCCGGAGTATCTCGATCTCGAAAAAGAATTCCAAAGCGGGACAGGACTCGCGGCATTTAATTATCAAACCTTTAACCTCGGTGGGGGCGACGTTCCGGAAAGGATTTCCGGAGCGGTGGTTTCACCGTCGTTGTTTTCATTGCTCGGAGTTGAGCCGATCAAAGGCCGCACCTTCGCCCGCGAAGAACAGGGAGTTGGTCATGATGACATGATCGTGATCAGCGAGCGGCTTTGGAAACGCCGTTTCAATTCAGACCCAATGCTGGTTGGTCGCGCCCTGCTCCTGAACGGCCGCAGTTACACTGTGATCGGGATCATGCCGGAGAAATTTGAATTCCCGATCCCGATCTTCGGTATTCAGGGAAACGTCTTCGCCGAGCGGGTCGACATTTGGAAACCGGTTGCCTTCACGCCGGCAGAGCTGCAACAGCGCGGCAGCCGGAGTTATAATTTGATCACGCGATTGCGTCCGGGCGTTTCGCTGGCCAGCGCGCAAGCGGAGTTGGACACGATCATTTCGCGATGGATCAAAACCTATTCCGACAATTACAAGGGCGGCGGTTTCGGAGCGAAGATTTATGGGCTGCAAAATCAGATTGTTGGCGGAATGCGGACCGGGCTCGCAATTTTGTTCGGCGCGGTCGTCTTTGTTTTGCTGATTGCGTGCGCGAATCTCGCCACCATGCTGCTGGCCCGCGCCAGCGCGCGGGAACGCGAAATGGCGATTCGAGTCGCGCTCGGTGCGGGCCGATGGCGATTGCTGCGGCAATTGCTGGCCGAAAGTGTGTTGCTCGCTTTGGCCGGCGCCATTCTTGGATCGTTGCTTTCGATTTGGGGCCTTGAGTTGCTTAAGCAGATTGGCGCGCGCACCATTCCGCGCCTGGCCGAGGTGAACGTGGATACGGCCGTGTTGATCGTAACCATGGTGGTCGCGGTCGGGACTGGAATCCTCTTCGGATTGATCCCGGGATTGGCCAGCGCCAAACCTGAACTAACTGAAGCGTTGAAAGAAGGCGGTCGTTCTTCGACCGCCGGCGCGCGGAGTAATCAGGTCCGCAACTCACTCGTTGTCACCGAAATCGCGCTCGCCTTGGTGTTACTCGTCGGAGCCGGACTGATGTTCAAGAGTTACGCGCGGGTCCAAAACATCGATCCCGGATTTGATCGCCGGAACGTTCTCACTGCGGAAGTGAATCTCGCCGAAACGAAGTATCCGCAGCGCGGCAGCGCTGACTACAACCACGGGGCGGCGATGATCAATTTTTGGAATGAAACGCTGCATCGGGTCCAGCAGCTGCCGGGAATCGAAGCGGTGGCATTAACAATCGTTCTGCCGCTGAGTGGTTCGAACACCGACTCTTCTTTCGCCATCGAGGGCCGTCCGGTGGGTCAAAAGGAACCCACTCCGGATGAGGAAATTCGTACCATCACGCCGGATTATTTCCGAGTTCTCAAAACCCCGCTCCTGCGGGGGCGGTTCTTTGCCGAGTCGGATAACGTGGATGCGCCCGGAGTGGTAATTATCAACGACGCGCTCGCGAAGAAATACTGGCCTAGTGAAGACTCCCTTGGGAAGAGAATCACGTTTAGCGATCCTCGGAAATCTGACCCGAAATGGCTGACGATTGTTGGAATTGTCCGAAGCATTCGCCATCGCGGTTTGGATATCGATCCGGCGCCGGAATATTATTTGCCGCTGGCCCAGCAGGCCCAGAGCGACATGATCTTAGCGGTGCGCGGCACCCAGGATCCGCGCAATCTCGCTTCCGCGATTCGTCGCGAAATTCAATCGATCGATCCCGATCAACCGATCGCAAACATTCGCACCCTGGAAAATGTCACTGCTGATTCAGTCGCCCCGCGAAGAATGTCGATGGTGTTGCTCGGCGCTTTTGCCGGGATCGCGTTGCTGCTGGCGAGCGTTGGAATTTACGGAGTGATTTCATATTTGGTCGTGCAACGCACCCATGAGATCGGCGTGCGAATGGCACTGGGCGCGCAACGCGGCGACGTTGTTCGTTTGGTAGTAGGTCACGCGGCGAAGCTGGTTGGAATTGGCACCGTGATCGGATTGGCCCTGGCTTTATTTTCCACGCGGGCCTTATCGGCGTTGCTTTACACCGTCGGCGCATTTGATGTGATGACTTTTGTTATCGTCACGATTTCGCTCGCAACCGTGGCCTTGATTGCCAGCTATGTTCCCGCCCTTCGTGCAACCCGCGCTGATCCGATGATCGCGCTTAGCCATAACGCATAACCATGATCGGTGATTTCAAATTCGCGTTTCGACAACTTCTCAAAGCCCCGGGCTTCACGATTGCGGCTGCGACCGTGCTTGCGCTCGGAATTGGCGTGAATACCGCAGTGTTCAGCGTGGTAAACACGCTTTTCTTTGCTCCGCCGGCTTACTCCAAGCCGCACGAAATGGTGCAGGTTTTTTCTCAGGACAAGAAGGATCCCAAAAAATTCCGCGGTTTTTCCTATCCAACTTATCGCGATATTCGCGACCAAAACACGGTCTTCAGCGACGTCATGGGTTTTAATGTCGCGTTTATCGGCATCGGTCAGAAAGGCGACACGCGCCGAGCGTTCAGTGCAATTGTCACTTCGAACTATTTTTCTGTTCTCGGCGTCCAGTTGGCCCGAGGCCGGGCATTTTTGCCGGAAGAAGAGACGCCCGGCCACAACGCGTCGGTCGCGATCGTGAGTTACGGTTACTGGAGCAAACACGGTCTCGATCCATCCGTTCTCGGCTCGCAGTTACTGATCAACGGTCATTCATTCACCATCGTCGGCATCGCCCCGAAGGGATTCGTCGGCACGATGCAGATTCTTTCACCGGAAGTCTGGTTGCCGATGAGTGTTTACGATCAGGTCGCCAATGATTTCGAGTCGGAAAACAAGACGACGATTGACGATCGGAAGGGAACGCAGGTGCGCATCATGGGCCGGCTCAAACCCGGGATGACCTCGGCTACGGCCAAACCTGCGCTGGAAGGGCTCGCAACCAATTTGGAGAGAGCATACCCGGTCGAACAAAAAGATCAGACATTCCTAACGGCGCCAGTGTCGCGCAATTCGATCAGTAACAATCCGGACGCCGGCAGCGGGATAAAAATGGTTGCGCCCTTGCTTCTCGGAATGGCGCTGGTGGTATTGCTAATCGCATGCCTTAATCTCGCGAACATGCTGCTCGCGCGCGGGACGGCGCGTCGAAAAGAGATCGCCATCCGTCTTGCGCTCGGTGGCAGCCGTTGGCGCATCGTTCGTCAACTTTTGAGTGAAGGGTTCGCTCTGGCGCTACTCGGCGGCGCGGGCGGTCTGATTCTTGGACTCTGGTCGTCTGATTTGCTGATCGCCTCGATGCGAAAATTGATGCCACTCGATATTGTTTGGTTCGCCGGACCGAATCCGGCAATCCTGGCTGCGACGTTCGGGTTTTGTCTGGTCGGTACGCTTATGTTTGCACTCGGACCAGCGTTGAAGCTCTCCCGCAGCGCGGTGGTAACTGATTTAAAAGAACACCCAGGCGAAGACCTGGTGCGGCGTCGATGGAGATTTCTACCGCGCCATCCGCTTGTCGTCGTGCAAATCGCGTTCTCGCTTGCGCTCATTACCGCTGCGGCATTGTTCATTCGCGGCGCTGGCAAAGCTGCGTCCGTCGATACCGGATTAAAACCGGGCGCAAGTTACGTTCTGGAAGTAGATGCGAGTCTGGCAGGCTACGAACCAGCCCGTGCGCAAGAGCTCTATCGAAACTTGAGCGATCGATTAGCGGCGCTGCCGGGCGTGGAGCACGCGAGTATTTCTTCAGTCGTTCCATTTGGGATGTTTGAGTTGAGCAGAAAAGTTCAACGCGCAGGTGTTCATCCCGCTCCAGACTCGAAACCAGCGACCGCGGCGGACGGGCTTGCTTTCGACACTCCGTGGAACAGCGTCGGCGCTGATTATTTCTCAACCGTTGGATTGCCAGTGATTCGTGGTCGGGCGTTCACCGAATCGGAGGCAACGACGCCCGGTCCGAAGATTGCCGTGATTGACGAAGTTTTAGCTAAGAAACTTTGGCCGGACGGCGACGCGCTTGGCCAACGCATTCAATACGCGGCGGCGAACGCAGCCGCCCAGGGTGGTGGAAACGGCCACGTTGGAAGAGGCGCGGATTTGAATGAGAAGGAAAATCAGGACGAAACAATCGAGATCGTCGGCATCGTGCCGGCGTCGCGTCACGCCCTGTTTGAAAAGGAACCGGCAGGCGGAATTTATCTGCCGTTCGCGCGCGGATTCCAAAGCGATATTTCATTTTTTATCCGGTTCCATTCACTCTCTCCCGAAAATGAAGCTAACACGGCAGATTTGATTCGTCGGACCGTGCGCGAGGTCGATCCTTCACTGCCGATCCTGTCTTTACGAACGTTCTCCCAACACTTTGATTCGAACCTGGATCTCTGGCTTGTCCGCGCGGGAGCAGCTTTGTTCTCCATCTTTGGCGGACTCGCGCTTGGTCTGGCGGTGGTGGGTCTTTACGGAGTCAAAGCTTACTCGGTTGCAAGACGGACGCGCGAGATCGGAATCCGGATGGCCCTCGGCGCTCAAGCCGGCGCTGTCTTGAAAATGTTCATGCGGGAGGGCTCCGTCATGGTAATCAGTGGAGTCGCAATCGGACTTTTGCTAGCGATGGCGACCGGAAAAGTCCTGAGCGGGATTCTTTATGAGGTCAGCGCACTCGATCCAGTCGCGTTCACGGTTGCTCCGCTCGTTCTCGCTGTCGCCGCGCTGATTGCGACGTGGCTGCCAGCACGACGCGCCACCCAGATTAATCCCATCCAGGCATTGCGAACGGAGTAGCTCTTATGATTCGACTTAAAAATTTGGAACGCAGTTATCCGCTATCGCACGGAAAATTCTTTTATGTCCTGCGCGACATCGACATTGAAGTCGCCGAAGGCGAATTCGTTTCGGTGATGGGGCCTTCCGGCGCGGGCAAATCTACGCTGCTCCACATCCTGGGGATGCACGACCATGGTTGGACGGGCGAATTTTTCTTCCACGACACGGCTGTTCATCATTTGAAAGCGAAGGAGCGGGCCGCGCTGCGTAACGAACAAGTCGGTTTCGTTTTTCAACAATATCATCTCCTCGATGATTTGACGGTTTACGAAAATCTCGAGATCCCGCTGTCCTATCGAAAAGTCGGCAAGAACGAGCGGTCGGCCATTGTGGCAGACGTCCTCGATCGGTTTCAAATCGTGGCCAAGAAGGATTTGTTTCCGCGCCAACTCTCCGGCGGCCAGCAGCAGCTGGTCGGCGTCGCGCGCGCAATCATCGCCAATCCAAAACTGATTCTGGCGGATGAGCCGACCGGAAATCTCCACTCGAGTCAGGGCGAGGAGATCATGGAGCTATTTCAAAAACTTAACGCCGAGGGCGCGACCATCATTCAGGTCACGCACTCGGAGAAAAATGCAGGATACGGAAACCGAGTCATCCAACTGCGAGACGGTTGGGTGGTGGAGGGTAGCAAGAAGTAGGTAATTATGATTCTAGATTCATTTCGTCAAGATGTGCGCGTTGGGCTGCGCGTGTTGCTTAAGGAGAAATCATTTTGTTTTCTTGCTACGCTGGTGCTCGCCTTGGGCATTTGCGGCGCCACAACCCAGTTCACCGTGGTCAACGCGATCGTCTTACGTGGGTTTTCGTTTCCGCATCCCGAGCAGTTGATGAGCGTTGGCCTGATCGATCCGAAGGCTAATGACCAAAACAATAACTTCGGCACCGGCCAAATTCCGGCAGCCCAGGATTATGAAGATCTAAAGGCTGCGCAAAAATCGTTTTCGATGATGGCCGGTTATCTCAGTGGCTCGACCATTAACGTCACCTACAAGAATACCCCGCAACGTTACACCGGCGGTTATGTCACGGAAGATTTGTTCAAGATCGTCGGCGTCTCGCCGGTTTTGGGCCGCGATTTCAATGCCGAAGACAATAAGCCGGGCGCAGAGAAGACACTTATTCTGGGTGACGAAATCTGGCGGCGGGATTTCAACGCCGACCCAAACATCATTGGGCAGGCAGTCCGGGTTAATGGCAAATCCGCAACCATCATTGGCGTCATGCCGAAGGGCTTCAAATTCCCTTTTTCGGAGGAACTGTGGACTCCTCTATATAATGAGTTCCCGCCCCAACCGCGTGGTGACCTCCGGCTGGGGGCAAACAATAACTCTCCGGCAGTGATGGGCCGCCTCAAGCCGGGGGTGACTCTCGATCAGGTGAACGCGGAGTTTATCGCCTTGGCCCGCCATTTGGCCGAAGACAATCCAAAGACAAACCAGAATTTCACATCGGCCAGTGTTCAACCGCTGTTGAAAGCGTTCACTTTCGTAGGGCTGAGACAAACCGTTTGGGCAATGCTGGCGGCAGTCATTCTGGTCTTGCTGATCGCGTGCGTGAACGTGATGAACATGCAATTTGGCCGGGCAGCGCTTCGGGCAAAAGAACTTGCGATTCGCGGCGCGCTCGGCGCGACGCGTTGGAGACTTGTTAGGCAAATGTTGACTGAAAGCCTGGTGGTGGCGGCATTTGGCGCGGCCGCCGGTGTGCTCCTGGCCTATTGGTCGGTCGATCTGCTGGTTCGGGCTTTCAGCGCGTCACCGTTCCCGTTGCCCTACTGGTGGCAATTCACCATCGACGGCCGGGTGCTGGCGTTCACGTTGACTATCACGCTGCTCGCAACCGTTGTTTCCGGTCTAGTGCCCGCCTTTTTGAGCGCAAGAGCCAATGCGGCTGAGATGATGAAAGAGGGCGGCCGCGGTAACAGCAATCGTCTGGTCAACGGAATCACCCGCGTGCTGGTGATTGGGCAAATCGCGCTGACGGCGGCGCTTTTGATCGCTGCCACATTGCAGATCAAATCGATCCGAAACCAGATGACACTCAATTACGGTTATGACGAGAACGCCCTCTATGCCGCGCGAATGGCTTTGATGGAAGGCGCCTACCCAACCCAGGACGCGCGCACTGAGTTTTTCAAAAAAGTGATCCGATCTTTGCGGACCGACCCGCAGTTTAATGCCGTCTCACTGACCAGTCGTTTTCGCATGACCTTTTCCGCCGGTGGTCAGTACGAGGTGGATGGACAGAATTATTTGTCTGACCGGGATCGTCCGCGTGGAAACTTTGAATACGTTTCGGATAATTATTTCGACACGCTCGGGTTGAAGATTTTAGAAGGGCGCGATTTCACCCTTGATGACGCCGATTCCAAACAACGGGTGGCGATTGTGAACGCGAGCTTTGCTCGAAAATATTGGGGCAATCAAAGTCCGATTGGCCATACGGTTCGGATTTTCAACCCGGGTCGACCGGACTCCTGGCGGACAATCGTCGGTGTGGTTCCGGACACCCTGATGCAGGGACCTTTCGACCAACAGACCGAGAGCGCCGGCTTCTACATGCCTTTGCTCGGAAGCGATTTGCCAAATCAGTTTGTTACCATTCTGGTGCGGCCACGTGGCGGCGAGCGCGCCGAAACGCTTGGGCCGGCATTGAGCCGGGCGGTCGCTGGGATCGACCCGGATCTTCCAATCTATTTTCCGGGCACGCCCGCGGCCTTTCACCACGAAATCCTTAACGGCAATCGCATCATCGCGATGTTGTTCACGATTTTCGGAATCGTCGCGTTCGTTCTCTCGGCCGTCGGTCTTTATGGCGTGATGAGCTTTTCCGTTAATCAACGCACCCAAGAATTTGGCATTCGGATGGCCCTGGGCGCGGATGCGCAGCGAATCTTTCGGATGGTCATGACCCAAGGGGCATGGCAACTCGGGATAGGTCTCGCTCTCGGTGCGGGTAGCATTGCGTTGCTCGGGGTCATCGCCGCTTCGGCGCTGAAGAATATTTTATTCAAGGTCAACACCCTCGATCCGACAATTTATTTCGCAGTCGGTGGAATGCTGACTCTGGTGGCCGCGATTTCCTGCTTTGTGCCCGCACGCCGTGCAACCCGGGTCGATCCAATGGTTGCGCTTCGTTATGAGTAATTCACCGCTGTCGATCTCAACAACCCATTAGCCCCATTTATGTTCACCATCTTACGAAGCTTGTTCGTTCTATGCGCCGTCGCACTGACCGCCTCGGCCGCTGAAGAAATCGTTAGTCGCCAAATTGATGCTGCTCCCGGAGGAAAGCTGGTTGTCGACGTTGAGTTCGGATCGATCACCGTGACGTCAGGTGGGGACGACAAGGTTACTCTGAATGCGCATCGTAAAATCGAGTTCGGTGACGAAGCAAGAGAGAAGGAATATCTCGCGACGGTTCCCATCACCCTCACCAAAGAGGGAAATGTCGTCACCGTTCGTTCGCGCGGAAACAAACCACGCTGGAACTTCAGGCACCGCGAAACAAACGCTGACTACATCCTTCACATTCCGAAAAAATTTGAAGCGGCGTTGCACACCGATGGCGGGGAGATAAACGCCGTCGATATCACCGGCAATGTGAATGCGCACACCAGCGGCGGTCGCATGAGGTTTGCCCGGTTGGAGGGAACGCTCGATGGCGAAACCAGCGGCGGCTCCATTGAAGTCGAAGAATGCCGGGGACCGATCAAAATCGAAACCAGCGGAGGGCATATCAAAGTCACTCGCGGTCAGGGCAATCTCAACGCTCATACTTCAGGTGGTCGCATCGAAGTGCAGGATTTTTCGGGCGATACGGAAGCTAAAACGAGCGGGGGCAGTCTCGATCTGGAGAAAGTCTCCGGTGAGTTGATTGGAGAAACTTCCGGTGGCGCAATCCGCGCTTCGATTCCCGGACCCGTTGTCGGCGATATAAAGTTGAAAACATCCGCCGGGAACATCGACCTGTCGGTGCCGGCGAACGCCGGATTGGAGATTGAAGCGAACACGAGCGTCGGACAAGTCGTGAGCAGCCTACCGATTCAAGCAAGCGACGTTCGCCGACATCACTTGCGCGGCACTTTGAACGGCGGTGGAAAATTGGTCCGTCTCGGAACTTCAGCGGGAAACATAAAGATCAAACCGATATCCGACGAGGTTGCCAAATTAAGCGAATCACCCCCACGTCATGAATGATCTTCGATTCGCATTTCGTCAGCTGGTCAAGAGTCCGGGATTTACCCTGATTGCAATTTTCGCGTTAGCGCTGGGGATTGGCGCCAACACCGCGATTTTCAGCGTAGTGAACGCGGTTTTGTTACGGCCGCTGCCGTATCCGGAGCCGGACAAGCTGATCGTAGTCCGAGAACATTCAAGTGCGTTCGAGCGCGGCGCCGTTGGATACATGAACTGGCTCGACTGGCGTGCCGGTCAGCGCAGCTTCACCGAGTTGGCGCTGGTCCGCCGCGACAGTTTTAATCTTTCTATAGGCGCAGGCGTTGGCGCGCCGACACGCATCCGCGGATTGCGAACGAGTGCCGGGCTACTTCCTGTTCTGGGAATACAACCATTGCTCGGTCGCGATCTGACGCCGGCAGAGGATTTGGCCGGCACGCCCAATGTTGCGCTGATCAGTGAAAATCTTTGGCGCCACGATTTCGGCGGCTCGCCATCCATTTTGGGCAAGACCGCGTTGATTGACGGGGTTCAACGCGAGATTGTTGGCGTTTTTCCGTCACAACTTCAGTTTGGGCGCAATCCGGATGTCATTCTCCCCCTTGGTGAGCTGGCAAATGAGCCCGGAATGCAAAGCCGAGACAATCATCAGGGATTTTTGGCGCTCGGTCGACTGAAGCCTGGCGTGAACATGCAACAGGCCAACAGCGACCTGACTGCGATCGCGATCGATCTCGAGAAAAAATATCCGAAGAGCAACACCGGTCGCCGCGTCTGGACAAATCAGTTGTTCGAGGCCACGGTCGCGGATTATCGGGCAAGTTTGAATTTGCTCCTGGCCGCGGTCGGTTGCGTTTTGCTGATCGCCTGTGCCAACGTCGCTAATCTGCAGCTCGCGCGGGCGCTTGCACGGGCCAAAGAAATGGCGGTGCGCGCTGCACTCGGCGCCAGCCGATGGGCCATCGCGCGTCAGCTTCTTATTGAAAGCACATTGATCGCGGTAGTGGGCGCGCTCGCTGGTATTTTGCTGACGATTTGGAGTTTGGACGCGATTCTCTCGCTGACTCCGGCGAATGTGGTGCGGTTTCACGAAGCGCGGATCGATGTCCCGGTATTGTCATTCACGTCGCTGGCGGCTATCTGCGCTGGAATCCTGGTCGGAGTCTGGCCGGCCTGGCGAATTTCGCACACCGCTTCGCTTTCGATTGCTCTGCATGAAGTCGGTGGCCGCGGTTCAAGCGACGGCGCGAACAGACAGCGGATGCGTTCCGGTTTGGTCATTACCCAGGTTGCGTTGGCGATCGTGCTACTGGCCGGCGCCGGACTGACGCTGAAAAGTTTTTGGCACGCTCAAAACGCTCCCCTCGGCTTTGATCCGCATGGGGTGGTGACGTTTCCAATCGCGCTTCCGGAAGCGAAGTACAAAAAAGACGAACAGAAAGATGCATTCTGGACGCAACTGCTTGAGCGCGTGAAAAACATTTACGGCGTCGAAGCTGCGGCCATCAGTTCCAACAGCCCCTTTGACGACACCGAGTGGGACAGCGGTTTTCACGTCACCGGAACTCCGCCGGCTCCACTTGGTCAGAAACCGCCTGCCGAGGTCAGCCCCGTGTCACCCGATTATTTCCGGGTGATGGGAATGCCGATCATTCGCGGTCGCGCTTTCGGCTCGGAAGACTTGCCCGGCGAGAAAGGCCATTCACGGTCGATCATTATTGACGAATCCTTTGCGCAAAAATATTTTCCTGGAAAAGATCCGATTGGGCAGCACATCGACGACAATCAAACGTTGGATGAGAGTGCGCCGCCGATGACGATTGTCGGTGTGGTGCCGCGAACGCGGAACGAGGCCCCCGGCGAAGATAATGCGGAAAAGCTCCAAATGGTGGAGGAGTATTTGGTCGCGTCGCAGGACCCGCAGACCGACAACAATCTTCACGTTCGGACCAATCTTACCGACATCGCACCATTGATCGCCGCAGTGAAGCGCGAGGTTCAAGCGCTGGATCCGGACCAACCGATTGGACAGATCACGACGATGGACGAGGCGGTCGCTTCGAGTCTCGCCACGCGGCGATTGACCATGGCGTTACTCGCTACCTTTGCGGTTCTCGCGCTCGTTTTGGCGAGCGTCGGTCTTTATGGCGTGATGGCGCTCACGGTCACGCAACGCACCCGCGAGCTTGGCATCCGGATGGCACTCGGAGCGGCGCGGGCCAATATTTTCCGCCTGGTTCTCTCTCACGGGCTCTCCCTTATCGCGGTAGGCATCGTCGTTGGCCTGCTTGGAGCCATTGCGGTCGGACGAGCATTGATGTCGCTACTTTATAATGTCGGGGCGCTTGATACCGGAGCTGTAGTCATCGCGATTGTCTCCTTATCAACTGTGGCGTTGATCGCCTGCACCGTTCCGGCGCGTCGAGCTACCCGGGTCGATCCCATTATCGCATTGCGCACGGAGTAACAAACTCATGAACCATCTTCGCCTTGCCTTCCGTCAGCTGATCAAGAATCCGGCATTTTCCGCAGTTGCCATCCTCACCCTCGCGCTCGGGATTGGAGCGAACACTGCTATTTTCAGCATCGTCAACTCGGTCTTGCTCCGGCCGCTCCCGTATCCGGATGCAAATCGCATCATGGTCGTGAACGAATCTTCCGGGCCGGGGCAGGATTATTCCGTCTCGTTCCCGGACTATTTGGATTGGCAAAAAGACAATACCGTCTTTGAAAATCTTGCTGCCACTCACAAGGAGTCGCGAAACCTGAGCGGTATTCCTGGCCGCGATCCCGAGCGCATATCTGGCGCGGCTGTAACGCGAAACTTTTTCAACATCGTCGGTCTGGGGCCGGAGATAGGCCGGATATTTAGTGAAGACGAAGACAAAGCCGGCGGGCCGCCGGTTGTTGTAATCAGCGATCGTTTGTGGAGACGCGCATTCAGCGCGGACCCGTCAGTGCTGGGCCGCTCGATCACTCTGCACGATCAGATCTACACCGTTATCGGCGTAATGCCTCCGCAAATGACCTCGCCGCAGGATAGCGATTTCTGGATGTCGATGATGCGACGTGTCCCCAACGGCGTGTGGATGCAGCGGTTTATTCACCCCATGATTTACGTTTGGGGCAAGCTCAAGCCCGGAGTCGCGGTCGAACAAGCGCGCGCGGAAATGAAAGGAATCGCGGCGCGTTTGGAAAAAGCGTATCCGGACACGAACGGCCAGGAGACCGCGGTCGTCACGCCATTGCTGGAGAATCTGGTCGGCAAGTATCGAACAAATCTTGGCCTTTTGCTCGGCGCGGTCGGACTTGTTTTGCTAATCGCGTGCGCGAACCTGGCGAATCTGTTTGCCGCGCGCGGAGCGGCGCGCTCCCGCGAATTTGCGATTCACGCGGCCGTTGGCGCGACCCGTGGACAAATCATCAAAAAGCTTTTGATCGAAAGTTTTGTGATCGCGATCCTCGGCGGAGCTTTGGGATTTCTCTTTGCGGTCTGGGTCCGTAACGGCTTGATCGCGTTAAGTCCGGGAGACGTTTCCCGATTTCACCAGGTTTCGTTCGATCTTCCCGTTCTTGGCTTCACGTTTTTAATCGCCTCGGTCACAACAGTGCTTTTTGGATTATGGCCTGCGTGGCAGGCTTCTCACGCTGACGTTCAACTCGCCCTAAAAGAAGGATCCTCGGGAAGTGGCGATCCGCCCTCAGCGAAACGCGCCCGCGATTGGCTCGTTATCAGTGAAATTGCGCTGACCCTCACGCTGTTGGTCGCAGCCGGGCTTGTCTTGAAAAGTTTTTCGAAGATGCAAACGCTCCAACTCGGGTACGAACCACAGAATTTATTCAGCGCGCGGCTTGAGTTGCCGTTCCGGACGTATTCCGATCGAGCGAAGATCGGCGTTTTCACCAAAACGCTGCTCGACAACCTTACCACGGTTCCTGGCATTCAGAGCGCTGGAATCGGTTCGAATGCTCCGCTCATGGGTGGTTGGCAAACCGGTTTCTGGCGCGAAGGGAATCCGCGACCATCGCCCGCGGATATGCTGAACTCCGACCTCGAGGTTATTACCGGCGATTACTTTCAAACGTTCAAGGTCCCGTTGCTACACGGCCGGCTTTTTAACGAACGCGACATAAAAGATTCGCCGCGGGTCATCATCATCGATCAAGCGCTGGCTGAGCAATACTTTCCTGGTGAAGATCCGATCGGTAAGCGTCTCGGAGTTGACGTCGGCAATGACGACGAAGGCTGGGTGATGGCGGAGATCGTCGGTGTCGTCGCGCGGATGCGCTTTCACCCAATCGATGAAATGGCCCCGTTGCCGGTCATTTATTGTCCGATGGCACAGGCTCAACGAACCAGCCTCGGAATTTTCGTGCGTTCGAGCATGAGCGTGGCCTCGCTGACCAAATCAATTCACGACGTCGCGACCTCAATTGATCCGAATCAACCCGTCTACGACGCGCGGCCAATGTTGGACCGCATTCAGGAAACGTGGGGGACACATCGCCTGTTAAGCTTTTTGTTTTCAATTTTTGCCGGGCTCGCGCTAGTGCTGGCGACTATCGGTCTTTACGGATTGCTCGCCTATACCACGCTCAAACGCGTCCGTGAAATCGGTATTCGATTGGCACTTGGCGCGCGCCCGGCTCAAATTCGCACGCTCGTTCTCGCGCACGGGCTGCACTTGTTGTTAATCGGTTCGGCGATCGGGCTGGTCGCAGCCTTTGTCCTGTCGCGCGTGCTGCAAAGCGTCCTTTTCGAAGTAAAAGGAATTAATCTGGGAATTTATCTCGGTGTAGGCGCGCTTCTTTTTCTCGCGACATTCCTTGCCTCCTGGATCCCGGCCCGGCGGGCATCGCGAGTTGATCCGATGATTGCTCTTCGAGTCGAATAGTTATGCAAAATCTTCGTTACGCCGTACGAGTTCTGGCTAAACAGCCGCTCTTCACCGCCATCGTCATTGTGACGTTTGCGCTCGGAATTGGAGCCAATACTGCGGTCTTCAGCGTGGTGAACGCGGTGTTATTGCGTCCACTTCCATTCCACGATCCGCAAAATCTTGTCGCCATCGGCGAATTCGATCCTCGGGAGAAGGCTGATCCTGGAACGGAGATCCAGTCGATGTCGTATCTCGATTACGTTGACTGGCGCGATCAGGCCAAAGTTTTCGAGCGCATCGGGGTTTACACAAATCAGGCAGTCAGCACGTTGACGGACGGGAGCCAGGCCACGCACGTTCAGGGCGAATCCGTTTCCGCGAACTTGTTTGCGCTCCTCGGCGTTCAACCAATGCTTGGCCGTACGTTTTTGCCTAACGAAGACGAACCGGGCAACCACGTTGTTGTTTTAAGCCACGAGTTATGGCAACGCCGGTTCGGTGGCGATCACGCGATCGTCGGTAAGGACGTTACGCTCGATGGCCGGGCCTTTCAGGTCATCGGTGTCATGCCGCCGCGATTTACCTATCCGCTACGATTTACATCTCCACCGGAGCTGTGGATTTCGATGTCGGTTTTGCGCGAGACGCCGAAAGACGGCTCCCAACCGATGACCGAGCAGCGCGACAACGAATTTTTTCAATGCATAGCGCGGCTGAAACCGAACGTCTCGATTCAACAAGCGCAGGCCAACGTCGATACAATTGTAGCCAACTGGCAACAGCAGTATCCCGAGTCGAAGCTGCACGTTGGTGCGAAAGTCATTCCGGAAATCAACGCGATGGTCGGCGGTAGCACGCACTCAGCCTTGTTGATGTTGTGCGCGATGGCCGGCTGCGTCTTGCTGGTTGCGTGCGTGAACGTTGCTAATCTGTTGCTGGCGCGTTCGCTTTCACGCAACCGTGAAATCAGTATTCGGGCTGCGCTCGGTGCGGGACGCTGGCACATCATTCGCCAATTAGTCATCGAAAGTGTTTTGCTCGGTGTATTTGGCGGTCTTGCCGGTTTGTTGATTGCAGTTTGGGGAATTGAATCGTTCAGGGCGTTTCTCCCAAACATTTCGCGGATGGGTGAAATCTCACTCGATCCGCGTGTCCTCGCCTTTACCGCGTCTATCAGTCTGCTGGTTGGGATCTGTGCCGGCCTCCTTCCCGCGTGGCGGGCGTCGCATCCAAATCTCGCCGGATCGTTGAACGAAAGTTCGCGGGGGTCGACCGAATCGACCGCGGGCCGAACTCGTACCGCCCTCGTTGTAGTCGAAATTGTCCTCGCGCTCGTTTTGCTGGCCAGCGCCGGCTTGCTCGTCGAGAGCTTTCTTCGTTTGCAAAAAGTTCCGGCCGGTTTTGACACAAGCAATGTCATGACCGCCCGCGTCGCTCTCCCAGACGCTAGTTATCCCAAGCCGCAGGATTCGGCCGAATTCTATAAAAAACTACTCGATCGAGTGTCGATTCTCCCCGGCGTGGAATCGGCGGCGGCAGCGTGGTGGATTCCGCTTAGCGGCAGCGAGATTGGCTTCAATTTCAATATCGAGGAAAGGCCAGTGCCGGCGGGGCAGCAGCCGGTGGCCGAGGTCAACGTTGTTACCTCCGATTATTTCCAGACGATGCGGGCTGCGATTCGCCGCGGTCGCGTATTCACCGATCACGACGATCGCAATGCACCGCCGGTAGCGATCGTGACTGAGAGTTTCGCGAAACAATACTTTCCGGGGGAGGATCCGATTGGAAAACGGATCACTGCAAACGGTTCGGTTGACCCGGGTAAGCCACCAGTCCGAGAGATCGTCGGAGTCATCGCTGATATGCATTTGATCAGTCTCCGGGTCGCGCCCAAGCCACAGATTTACATTCCGCATCAGCAGTTCGCGATTGGTTCGATGTCGCTCTTTGTTCGAACCCAAGTTGATCCGGAATCGCTCACCAACGCGTTGCGTCGAACTGTGGCCGAGCTGGACAAGGACGTACCGATTTATCGAACGCGAACGTTGACGGATTACATGGCCCAATCGGTCGCACAGCCGCGCTTGAACGCGATGCTGGTGACTTTGTTTGCAGTGATTGCCTTGCTTCTGGCGGCGGCCGGCATTTTTGGAGTCATGAGTTACTCGGTGGCGCAACGGACGCAGGAAATCGGAATTCGAATGGCGCTCGGAGCGCAACGGTATGACGTGTTGCGGCTGATCGTTGTTCAAGGCATGCGCTTCGTCGGCATCGGCTTGGCCATAGGGTTGATCGGCGTGCTGGTCTGTTCGCGTCTGCTCCAAAGTTTCCTTTTCGGCATTGGCGCGACCGATCTGGGAACGATGATCGGAGTCACGCTTATCCTGACCGGAGTTGCCTTTCTCGCCTGTGTCGTGCCGGCTCGACGCGCGACGCTAGTCGATCCGATCAAGGCATTGAGGATGGAGTAATTTCCATGAACGACATTCGTTTTGCGTTGCGAATGCTGGTGAAAGCGCCGGGGTTCACGATCGTCGCTGTGTTCACGCTGGCGCTCGGCATCGGCGCGAACACCGCAATCTTCAGCGTCGTCAACGCCCTGTTGCTTAAACCGCTTCCGTTTCCGGCGCCGCAGCAGTTGGTTGCTTTCGGGATGACCAACACCCGCGAAAAAGGACAGACCTCCCTCGGTTCCCTTTCCTATCCCGATTTCTTCGACTTCCGGGAGCAAAACCATACCCTCGCGAATATCGCGGTTTATCGCGACCAAGGAATAGCCCTAACGAGTGAACAAGGCGCCATCAGCGTTCACGGAATCAAATTAGCGACGAACTTTTTGATGTCCTTGGAATCAAACCCGTGATTGGCCGCACATTTTCGCGCGACGACGAGCAGGCTGGCGGCGGGCCGGGGGGATTCAAGGTGATCCTGACTGATGCTTTCTGGCGCCAACACTTTGCCGGCGATCCGAATGTAATTGGGCGCACGATCGAACTCAATCGACAAGTGCACACGATCATCGGCGTAATGCCGCCGCGCTTCCAATATCCGATTCAAAGCGATCCTGTAGAACTCTACGTCACCATCGCCGAAGATGCGTCGACCCCGGACGGAAGCAAACCGGCAACTCAGGAGCGAGGCATGCACAGCCTTGACGCGATCGCGCGGCTCAAGACCAACGTCACTATCGAGCAGGCCCAGGCGGATCTTTCTACCATCGCGGCGAATCTCGAAAAACAATATCCCAACACGAATTCATTTTTTGGAGTTCGCTTCAAACCGCTGAGGGAAGAATTGGTCGGGGATGTTCGGGCTGCGCTCTACGTTCTGTTCGGCGCGGTGGTTTGCGTTCTGCTGATTGCCAACGCAAATGTGGCCAATCTGTTGTTGGCGCGGGCGTCGGTGCGTGGCAAAGAGATTGCATTACGAGCTGCGGTCGGAGCAAGCCGGACACGCATCATTCGGCAATTGCTGACCGAAAGCGTGATCTTGGCCGCTTTGGGCGGTCTTGGCGGATTAATGGTCGCCCAGTGGGGCACCGAATGTTTGATTCGGATCGTTCCTCAAGACATTCCTCGGATTGCCGAGATCAAACTCGATGGTGTCGTTCTCGCCTTTACTTTACTGGTTTCGTTAAGCACCGGCTTATTTTTTGGACTGGTTCCCGCATGGCAGGCGTCCCATGTCGATCTCAATGCTTCGCTGAAGTCCGGGACGCGGACCGGCGCCGGCGAGCATAAAGCACGGTTGCGAAACGGACTGATTATGGGCGAAGTCGCGCTCGCCTTGGTCCTGTTGATCTGTGCGGGACTATTGATTCAAACATTTTCCAAGCTCGGAAATGTCCAGCCCGGTTTCCGGACCGAGCGATTATTAACTGCGAGCGTCCAGGCGCCCAGCACGAGTTATCCGAAGAACGAAAACGTCATCGCTTTTTACGATCGATTGCTTGAGCGAGTCCGAGCTCTTCCGGGAGTTGAGTCGGCCAGCCTGATCCTCCCGTTGCCACTCAGCGGGAGTAACATGGTCACGGACTTTGATATCGAAGAGCATCCGCTTCCAGAAGGACAACGTCCTGGAGCCCCGGTCCGGATGATTGGCACCGATTATTTTCGGAGCATGGGGATTCCTGTTCTCCAAGGACGTGTGTTCGATCAAAACGAACAACTGAATTCACCGCCGGTAGTGATCGTGAACCAGCGGTTTGTGGACAAATTCTTTCCCGGTCAGAACGTGATTGGTAAACGCATTAGGCCTGGGTTCTCCGCTGACGATAAGGAAGAGAGAATGCGGGAGATTATCGGCGTCGTGGGCAATGTGAAGCATCAGTCGTTGAAGAATGTCGACTCGTCCGAGATGTATTTGCCGCGGACTCAGATCCCGACCCACACCATGTCGATCGTTATTCGGACCAGCGTGTCGGATCCGGCGGCGGTGACGTCGGCAATTCGCCGCGAGCTGGCGGCGATCGATCCAGCGATTCCGTTGACCAGCGTGCGTGTCTTTGATGAGTACATTTCGCGGTCTCTCGCTCAGCCACGCTTTAACGCATTTTTACTGTCGATTTTTGCTGGCAGCGCGCTCCTGTTGACCGCGATCGGAATTTACGGCGTCATGGCCTATTCAGTTGCGCAGCGAACGAACGAAATCGGAATCCGAATGGCGCTTGGCGCGGCGCAGTCGAACATTTTCAAACTGGTCATCGGACAAGCAATGTCGCTTGTCGCGATCAGCATCGTCATTGGACTTGCCGGCGCTTTCGCCGCGAGTCGCTTGTTGAGTAGCCTTCTTTTCGGAGTCAGCGCTTGGGACCCAATTACTTTCAGCGCAATCGTGATCCTGATTTCGCTAGTGGCTTTTTTTGCGGCCTGGTTGCCCGCGCGCCGCGCCGCAAATGTGAATCCAATCGTTGCCCTTCGAACCGAATGATTTCGATCTAACACTCAATCCTGCGATCCTATGAACGATATTCGTTTCGCCTTCCGTAAACTGCGGCAATCGCCGGCCTTCTCGTCGATTGCGGTCGTTACGCTTGCGCTCGGCATCGGCATGAACACCGCAATTTTCAGCCTGATGCACGACTTATTTCTGCGTCGTCTGCCGTTTCTTGAGCCGAACCGCATTGTGCGTCTCTACAGCGAGTCGAAGGAACGCGAATTGAAGCAGATGCCTTGGGGCGTTCCGAAGTTTCAACACTACCGTGACGCACAAACCGCTTTCACTGGGCTCGCCGCCGATTGGGGTGATGGCTTTATCATGACCGGCATGGGCGAGCCGGTCCAGTTGATCGGCTCTCACGTCACCCACAACTATTTTGATTTGCTCGGCGTCAATCCGATTCTCGGCCGCACGTTTTTGCCCGAAGAAGACACCAAAGGCGACGTGGCTTTGGTGACCGAGCATTTCTGGCAGAAACGATTAAACTCCGATCCGGCTGTCCTCGGTCGCAGTGTTACTTTGAATGGCGTCGCCTGCACAATCGTAGGCGTGCTGCCGAATCCGCCAATCGCGTGGTGGGGTCCGAATGAGGAAATTTTCGCCAACAAGCCATTCGAGCCTCCGGGAATAACTAAGCAGCAATTGCTGCGCGGGGTCAGTTTCATGCGTGTTATTGGCCGGCTGAAACCTGGCATTTCGACGTCGCAAGCGCAGGCCTCCCTGCAAACAGTGCATCAAAGTTACAAAGAACAATGGCCAAACGCTGCTGATAACACCTGGTCGCCCTATCTCGTTTCCGCCGCCGAAGACGTGACCGGAAACTTGCGTCCGGCATTTTTGACTTTGCTCGCGGCGGTCAGCGCGGTGCTTCTCATTGCTTGCAGCAATGTGGCGAATTTGTTGCTCGTGCGTTTCACTGGGCGCAAACGCGAAATTTCATTGCGGATGGCCCTTGGCGGTGAACGAAAAAGCATCGTCCGTTTGTTCGTTTTCGAAAGCACTCTGATCAGCATGATCGCTGGAGGGATTGGCCTTTGTCTTGCGCTTTGGACAGTGTCAATCGTCCCGCGCGTAGCCGGCCAAAATATTCCGCTCGAGGGGGATGTGAGTTTGCATTGGCCGGTGCTCCTTTTCACGATTGGCTTGTCTCTCTTCACCGGTTTGCTGATGGGTCTTTACCCCGCCTGGCAAAGTTCGCGCGCAGATTTGGTTGATGGTCTCAAAGAAGGAGGTCGCGGGACAAGCGGGAGCCGCAGCCAGCACCGTTTTCGTCGTGGCTTGGTAATGGCCCAGGTGGGCTTGTCGGTAATATTACTCGCTGGCGCTGCCTTGCTGGTTACGAGTTTTTTCCGGCTTAGCCGGCAAGACGCCGGTTTTCGCACCGCACATGTTTGGGCCGGTGGCATCGGATTGCCGCCAGCGCAATATCCTGACCCGGCGACCCGCTCGCAAGTGATGCAGCGCTTGCATGCCGAACTGCAAAACGCGCCAGGCGTGGAAGCCGCCGCTATAACCGACGCTGTCCCGCTTCAAGGCGGTAATTCCCGCACGCCTTATTCGCGCGCGGAAGGCAATCCCGTTGCGGTTAATCAACGTCCGCTTGGCCTGACCCGCAGCGTTTCACCGCAATATTTTGGCACGCTTCGCATCCCGCTTTTATCCGGCCGCGACTTTACGGAGGGCGATAAAGTCGATTCGCCGCCGGTAGTGATCTTGAGCAACTCGACGGCAAAAAAATTGTTTCCCAATGAAAATCCGCTCGGACGGCAGATGCTTTTTGGCACTGACAACGGAACCGGATTGACCGCTGAGGTGGTCGGTGTGGTCGGCGATGTTCGCTCGGATCGGCTCGCGAAAACCAACGAGGTTGAATTTTATCGTCCATGGCCGCAACGCAGCGGGCCGTTCTTTAATGTTGTGGTCCGGACGGCGACAAAGCCGGAAGCCACGACTGCTATCGTGCGCGCCGTATTGAACAAGATCGATAACGGACTGCCGATTCTGGAACCGAGCACGCTTGACGCAATCGCGACGGAATCACTTGGGCAGGAGCGGCTGACCATGGCTTTGCTTGGCGTTTTTGCCGGCATCGCGTTGCTCCTTGCGATTATTGGAATTTACGGCGCCGTGGCCTACACGGTTGAGCAACGCACCAGCGAAATCGGCGTGCGCATGGC
>DATINV010000215.1:0-5580 GCA_035473775.1 Chthoniobacterales bacterium | reverse complement strand
AGGGTAAACGGCGGCTCCATAAAAAGCCCAACTCGCGTGAGATTGCTGCATGCCGGCCATGGCTCGAAGCAGAGTTGCGACTTGTTAAGCCAACACTTGTCGTAGCGATGGGCGCTACCGCAGCCCAGACCATTTTCGGTCCCAGCTTTCGGGTGACGCGTGAGCGCGGCCGGATTTTATCGTCTAAGCTCGCGTCTCGAGTCCTTGCCACCGTTCATCCGTCGTCACTGTTGCGTCAGCCGGATGAAGAATCACGACGCCGCGAATACAAACACTTCGTTGCTGATCTTCGGGTCGCAGTGGAAGCGGCAAACACGGACTAGATTGTTCCGAGTAAGCGCTGGCCTATTGAATTCAATCACAGGGCTACGATCGAAGATTCGTTGCTGAAGTTTTCCTTCGCGTGATATAATTTTCGGCTTCGGAGGGGGTATAGCTCAGTTGGTAGAGCGTCTCGTTCGCAATGAGAAGGTCAGGGGTTCGAATCCCCTTACCTCCACTTTTCACCTCGCGAAAAGTGTCCCGCCGTAGGCTGAGCAGAGGGCTGGGCGCCAAGATTGGCCCCCTATCGGAGCCTCGCCGGAAAGCGGCCGAGGCCCCGATTTGAATTGCTCCCTACCGCGTCGGGTGGATTGATGTGTTCTGTGGGGGACAGCCACCCTGGAGGAACTTGATCCTCCTATACTGCGGGCATTCATGTCCGTTTTGTAATCAATTACCTTACGTTTACCTAGACAAACAGTTCGTAAACAGTTACGAACAGATAGTGATCAGTTACGAACAGTTGTGAAACAGATCCTCACG
This sequence comes from Chthoniobacterales bacterium, assembly GCA_035473775.1. Lineage (GTDB taxonomy): Bacteria > Verrucomicrobiota > Verrucomicrobiia > Chthoniobacterales > UBA10450 > AV40. The sequence goes on along the minus strand of DATINV010000215.1, from coordinate 4,776 downwards.
CCCGCATTCGATGGAAGGCATTATGTCTCAACCAAGAATTTCTCCTGACCTTGGCAGATTACCGAGCGGTTCCACTTTAAAGGAGACCGAGCACAAGACTGAGAATCTGCGGCAACTCCTAAGGTCTTTGGCAATCAAAAACCAAAGAGAACAGCCCCGTGTCTTCTACTCTCTGCGTGAAGTCGCGTCGCGATTCAAACTGCCAGTTTCAACCGTTGCCAAAATCTATCGCGAAATGGAACAGGAAGGTCTCTTAAGTCGTGTCCGAGGTTCCAAGACCGTGCTGAACGGTTTGCGCAACAGCCGACGCCTCAGCGTTCGCGGCCTTGTTGGTTTACCGGCTTTGATTTCGCATTTCATCACCATTCAAGAGTATAGGACCTTTTTTTTATGGATGCGGCGCGAACTCTGGTTGCGGGGATTTGCTACAACAACATTTTTTATGCGGCCGGATGAAGAGGCTGATGGAACGCTTAGTAATCAAGCAAGAAGCCATGAAGTCGACATGATCATCTGGCTTCAGCCGGGTCGAAGTTCTTTTGAAACATTACTGCGACTTTCCGATATGGGCATTCGAGTTATTGCTATTTCCCAGGTCGGAACACCGAGCATCCCATCGCGTTATTTTGTATGGCGAGAGCGCGCGATTGAGACACTGCTAAAAGATTGGAAGAACCGAAATTCGGTTCGCAAAATCACCGTGGTCGACTCTCAAGAATATCGCTCGGTAGTTACGGAGGAGGTGTTACGCGTGATGTTGCAGAACCTTAAGATTGAATCTAACAATCGGACTTTCCAGTCGGAGGATGCTGCCACGTTCTTGCGCGACCTATCGCGCGATAGTACCGACGGAATCATTTTCCCTTCTGCGGGATTAACATCAATGTTTGCATTTCGAAATCCTGGAGAGCTGACCGATTTGTTAGCCACACAGCGTACCGCGCTCGTCGATGGCCCAGTCGACATGCCTTTCTCTAGCATACCCGACGTGTCTGTCGATTTAGTGACAGTAAACTGGCAGGTCCTGTCCGAGTCTGTTGTCAACGATTTAATCACCCGTGACGCTTTTGAGCGCAATCGATATACAACTTTCGAGGCAGACGTACGTTTTCGGGTTCCTTTGACCAGTTTTTGCGATGAAATGCGTCCCTCGCGGGGTATAGCCGCTTCTGTTTGAGCAAGATTCGTCAATAAGCGGTCTGCGAAGATATCGGAAGAGCATGTATTAATCGATACTTATCGTCGTCCGGCACAAACTCTTGGCTCATTCCGTTTTTTTTGATACTATTTAGCAAGGCCGCGGTTGAATAACCGGACATTGGAGGAGGTTTCGCATGAAAAAATGTTACTGGACCCCGAAGTTGATCATCTTTTTTCTCGCAGCGGCGAATCTCGCGCTTGCCGCGCTGACCTTGGCCGGACAAGGTGTTGACTACTCGCGAACTGAATTGATGGGCAACAGTGGCCTCGCAATCTTTCGAGAAGCTGATTACGGCAATCAAAATGGCTTGAGTATTTATATAGACGGTGTGCCCATTACGACGCTCTCTCGGGGTGAGGGTTATCGAGCTATCGTCCGCCCCGGCCGTCACATTTTAACGGTGAGGAACACTCCCTCGCCCTACGGAAAGACTAAGTTCACGCACCGAAAGATCGATCTAGCGCCAGGACAAAACTATGCGTTTACCGCGATTTGGGACGTCGAGACACTGACGCTCGAAGACGGGGGATATCAGTATCACGGTTTTTACCGGTAAGCTTCAGTCGGACGACTAGAGGCCGCAGCCGACGCCAAGCACTTTCTTCACAGGTGACGGCTCATATTCGTAAACGCTGATCCTGTCTTCTTTACAATGTGTCCGCACTTGCGCGGAGGCAAGACACCAACATTAGCGGAGCAAAAAGGAAGCCACTTCACGAGATCGCCCCGAAGGCGAGGCCGAGGCCGTAGGTGACTGCGGCTTCGATGATGCCGACGATGGTCATTTCCAATCCTGACGCCCACCAGGAACGCAGCGTGATTAGAGATTTGACTGCGCCGACCGCGAAGTGGGCAATGATACTAATCGCAAAAGCCCAAACAACCGCGGCAATTCCAGTCATAAAGAAAAATGGAATGATTGGAATGAATGCGCCGATCGCGGTGGAAATTGCCGCCGAAGCGGAGGATTTCCAAGGTGACGGGAAACGATGTTCAGAAAGTCCGAGTTCGCTTTGCGCCATCGCCTGCACGAGCTGATCGGGGTTTTCACCCAACCGCTCGGCCATCCGTTGCGCTTCTTCCGGACTGAATCCCTGGAGTTGATAAAAGAGCGACATCTCTTCGATTTCCTCTTCCGGATTTTCTTCGACCTCCGCTTTCTCCCGGGCAATTTCCGCTTCGTAAACTTCTGCTTCGCTTTTGACCGCGAGGTAGGCGCCGGCGCCCATTGACAAACTGGAAGCGATCATCCCCGCAAGGCCTGAAATCAGAATGTAATGCTGCTGGTTGTTCGTCGCGCCGGCTACACCGGAAACAATGCCGAACACTGCGCCGAGCCCATCGTTCACGCCGTATATTGCGTCGGCGACCCAGCTCCCACCTCGTCCGTGCCAGCGTTCGCGTTTTAAAATAGTGTCGAGGACGGTGCGCGGCCCGAGTTGCGGCACCATGGATTGCAACGCGCGTGCATGGGCTTTTTCTTCTACGGCACTCTCCCGCAAGAAATCCTTTACATCTTCTTCGCTAGCGAGTGCGCGATCTCGCTGATCGCGAAACTCGGCTTCATGTTTCTCCTCCGCGGCTTCCATCCTTCGAATGGCGATTTCCGCTCCGAGGGCCCGATTCAACCATCGTTTCAATCGCCGGCCTAACGAATCCGGAATCGTGGGAACCGGTTCGCCGAGATCGATAAGTTTCTTTTCCCAGCGTCGAGCGTGACGCTCCTCGGCTTCGGCCATGCGTAACAGAATCCCTTTTCGCTTCTCATCATCTTCGCGAGCGGCGAGTTCGCGGTAAGCTTCCGCAGTTTCGACTTCGGCGCGCCAGTTGCGTTTCACCACGTCGACCTTCTGCCGCCTGTCCGCCGTAACCTCCGCGGAGGCGGGTCGATCTTGTTTACCGTCAGGTTCTAATTCTGTGCTCATCTCGCGCATTCCGTTTCTATGGCGGCCGTGATTGGAGACATCGTTTTGGGTCTTAACTGTTGCACGGTGATAATGAGCGCGACCGACCCGAGGATCAATATAGCAGCGAGAAGTGTTCGCAATGTCACTGTTTCATGTGCGAACAGCGCCCCGAGCAAAACGGCGACGATCGGATTCACGTAAGCATAGGTAGCAACTTTGGCAGGATCGCAGTTACGTAGGAGCCAAAAGTAGGCGGTATAACCCACGATCGCACCGATCAAAACGAGATAAGCGAACGCTCCTAACGACAACGCCGTTATTTTCTCAGGACGAAAATCCTTTAACTCGCCGGAGAGAAGGCCGACGAGCATTAAGAGCAACCCCCCGCAGAACATCTGCTGAGCCGAAGCAAAAAATGGGGATGCGACGTGCTTAACGCCTCGCGAATAGAGCGAACCTGCCGACCAGATGAATGAAGTTACTAGCAAGATCAACATCCCAATGAGTGGATGGCGATTTCCGCCGCCAGTAAATCGCAACTCGGGTCCGAGTAAAATGGCGACGCCCAGGAATCCGCCGGCCAGGCCAACCCAAGCGATACGGCTCGGTCGCCGAGTCATTCCAATCAACCAACCGAGCAATGTCATATAAATAGGGACAGTTGCGACAATCAGACTAGCCAGGCCCGTTTCGATGAATTTTTCTGAGATTGTTACGCCGCCGTTCCCACCAAGAAGAAGGCAGGCGCCAACGACGAGTGATGTCTTCCAGTCAACCCAGGTTGACTGGAGCGGACCCTGCATCCGCGCAATCGCAAACATGATTAGGCCGGCCAGAAAAAAGCGCGCGCCCGCCATGAGGAACGGGGGGATGGATTGAATAGCGAAAAAGATTCCGAGATAAGTCGAACCCCAGATGATGTAGAGCGCAGCGAAGGCAGTGATTAATTGGATCCTTCGCGGCGCTGCCATCAAAGACAGTTACGCGATGCGAATCAATGTTCCAGTCGCGCTAGAGCTTCGCGCGCCTGCGAGAATTGCGGATTGATCGCGAGTCCGCGCTCGTACCACGTCTGAGCTTGGTCTTTCCAACCTGCTCGCTGGCAGAGATCGCCCAAGCGCAGGAAAGGAAATTCGTAAAGCGAGATGATGTCTGCTTCGAAGGTATTCATTCGCGCGGTGCCGGGCGCCGGCGGATGACAACGACTTAGCAGTTGCTCATTTTCGGAAAGCACCGTCTGCAAATCGCGGTCTCGCGACTTCGGCATGATCACAGTGAGCAAACCTTGCTGACAAGGCCAATAGTCAACATTTAGGCTTTGATCCTCTCCGAGAGTTCCGGCGAGAGCGATGGTCCGGCCAGGGTTGGCCGCGACCAACGCTTCCAAATTCTTGGTGGCCCGATCGTAGCGATCGAAAGGGATAACCAAATCGGGATGTTGTTCTCGCAATTGCTGTGCATACCACGCCCCTAACAGTGTTGGCAGGGCGACGACAGTCGTGTCGGTTCGGAGGTGCTCAACTTTTTGCAAATAAATCAGCGGAAACGCAAAGCCGTCACCGCTCACAAGTAGAATTGAATTTGGCTGCGTCAGGCCAAGAACATCTTCACCGCACTGTCGCGCAATGGAATTCCGGCTTTGGTCGAGGTGCCGGTAATTTTTCACAA
>DATINV010000214.1:0-5579 GCA_035473775.1 Chthoniobacterales bacterium | reverse complement strand
ACATCGAGAAGGAGCTTGGAGCGATTTCGCCTATCCTCACCACTCCCGCAGAACTGCGCGAGGTCCTGACAAACTTGATCTTCAACGCGGTGGATGCGATGCCCGGCGGCGGGTGGTTACGGTTTTATACTCAACAATCTGGTAATCAAATTCTCCTCGACATTTCCGACACGGGGATTGGCATGACGGAAGAAACTGTCGGCAAATGTCTGGAGCCGTTCTTCACCACGAAAGGTGAACGGGGCTCCGGTCTCGGACTCACCACGTCCTACGGAATCATTCGGCGTCATGGAGGTAACATCGAAATCTCAAGTAAGGTGGGTCAGGGGACCACCTTTACGATTTCCTTGCCCGCATTCGATGAACAGCACGAAGCTGTTCCGGTGCGTCCGCAAGCCCAGACGATGCAATCACTGCACATTCTGGTCGTCGACGACCATCCCACTATTCGCGAAATTGTGAGCTCGTACCTCGCTCAGGATCAACACATTGTTGCCACAGCGGCGAATGCCAAAGAAGCGCTGGAAAAGTTTCAGCGTGATCGGTTCGATCTAGTCATTACCGATCAGGCAATGCCTGAAGCGAACGGCCAGGAGCTGGCGGCTTCGATCAAGACGCTTGAACCCGCGGAACCCGTCATTCTACTCACCGGTTTCGCCGACTTGGTGAAACAAGACGACGATCGTGCCCGCGATGTAGACTTGGTCTTGAGTAAGCCGGCGCGCCTCGGGGATCTACGCAAAGCCATCTTCCAGGTAATGTGTTGTCGCTAGTGCTAGACCGTGCCGGTCTACAATGAAATGGCTGGCCACTGAAACTTCGGCTAATCAATTGCGGGGCAATGGCGCACTCGTGAATTGCGGGGACGAACGCGAGGATTGCGCTCACGATTAATCAAAGCATCCAAGCCAGCTGCGACCAGCGATCTTGGTATGATGCTCCTCAAAGATTGCCTGATCTTGGTAATCGTTTCAGCGCTCAGTTTCGTTTCCTTTGTCGATACCAGCGTTCTGCCATCGGATAATTACGCTCGGATCCGCCAGCCCGCCTGCGAATCAACTATATCCAATTTCCTGCGCGCGGTCGGTGCGCTGATTGGTGATCCGTGGCTAAACGGCAGCGGGTCAGGACTCGTCTGAGCGAGGAAGGTCTCGGTAAGTCGGCGGTTCGCACTTACATTTCTGAGCGCGCGCTCGAGTTTCGAAACGCCGAACAGCGACGCTCGGATCTGATCTTCGATCACGATTCAGCCACGTTCATGATGTATTGACACTTCTGGCGCAACACGCAGCATTGCAATCTGATCATGCGGTTCGAAAATCAGAATGCAATTGTTACCGGCGCGGGGCGGGGAATCGGGAATGCGGTCGCGCTTCGCCTCGCGGCAGAAGGTGCCCGTGTTGCTTGTGTCAGTCGTAAGGAAGAGAACGCGAAGCGGACCGCGGACGAAATAAACATCATCCGCCAGTCCGGCTCGGACCGTAGTGACTCCGCCAAACATTACGCCGTCGACGTAGCCGATCACGCTGCGGTCCAAAAAGTCGGCGCTCAGATCCTGCAAGATTTTACCAAGATCGACATCCTCGTGAACAATGCCGGTGTCACCCGCGATGGGCTCGCCATGCGCATGTCGATCGAAGATTGGGATGCCGTGATCAATACCAACTTGCGCGGCGCATTCAATTTCACCCAATCAATTTTGCGCGCGATGATCAAGCAACGGAGCGGTCGAATCATTAACATCACATCGGTGATTGGCCTGATCGGCAACGCCGGCCAGACCAATTACGCCGCGAGCAAAGCGGGCTTGATCGGTTTCACCAAATCACTCGCTCGCGAAGTGGCCAGCCGCAGCATTACCGTCAACGCAATTGCTCCCGGATTCATCGCGACCGATATGACCGCAGGGTTGTCTGAGGAAATTAAAAAGACGATTCAATCGCAGATCCCGCTCGGCAAAACCGGAACCGGCGAAGATATCGCGAATGCCGTCGCATTTCTGGCGTCGGCCGAAGCGAGTTACATAACAGGGCAAGTGTTGTGTGTTGATGGTGGCATGGTGATGTGAATAGAATGTCGAAGCACGAATGACGAAATGAGCAGACGATAGTCATTCGTCATTGGGAATTCGTCATTTGCCAGCACTGAATCTGCTTGTTCAAGCTGGGTGAGGTTTTTCAGCGTCTTTATTGTTATTATCGCGCTTGTTTTCGGCTGGCATTATCTCCATCAGCCAATTGTTTATCCGCCGGGGGTTCTGATTTCATCTGAGCCAGACCAAACAGTGACTCCCGATTCGCCAATCACCCACGATGACTATCGGCTCGTGCCGCTCGCGCATTTCGCTCTCGACGCGCGCGTGCTTCATCGAAAAGTTTACCGTTGGGATCCGCGCGCTTCGCTCGTTCCGGTCGATCTAGCGCTTGGTTGGGGACCGATGTCCGATCAGCGGGTGCTTGATCAGGTTAGCATCACTCAAAGCATGCGTTTTTATTGGTTTGAGTACAAACTGCCGCCGCCGATTCCGAAAGACGAAATCATTACCCATTCGACCAACGTTCACATTATTCCGGCAACGCCGACGATCGCGTCGCAATGCAAATCACTGCGGACCGGACAACTGGTGCACTTGAGCGGCGATTTGGTCGAAGCGAGCGGGCATGGACTTGGCACTTGGAGAAGTTCACTCAGTCGGACAGATACTGGGAATGGCGCCTGCGAATTAATGTATGTGAACGAATTGTCGATCTTGTCAGCGAATTCACTGCAAAATCGAGCGACGCTGGTCAATCGCTAATCACTAGCAATTATTGCTGATCAGGCTCAGTCGCAAAGCGCGCGAGCAATTGTTCGAATCGCGGATCGTCACGCAAGGCATCCCACTGCGGATGTAACTTGAGCAATCCGTAACTCAGATTGCTGGGAATTCGCGCCAGAGTTGTGAGTTGCTCGAATGCGCGATCTTTTTCACCAGTCCAGGAATAGATCAGCGCGAGGTTAATCATTAGCTCCGCGCCATCTATCACATCGTGTTTTAACGGCGTCAGTTGACAGGCCCGTTCACCTTCGCGGATTGCATCCTCCTTTCGCCCAAGGGCGGCATCGATTAATCCGAGAATGCCGACGCCGCCGGGGTAATCCGGCTGCTCGCGGGCAATCTTTTCTTGCTCCACCCAGGCGCGATTGAAGGCAGACTCCGCGCGCGGTTTGTCTCCAAAGCAGCGCGCCACAAATCCTTCGACGAATCCAGGCGGTGTTCGAAAAAAGAAAACCAGCTCACCAGACGTGATAGCACTAAGCGCCTGCTCCGCGGCGGCTCGATCCCGATCGCATAACGTCTGATCAAGAAGTCCGGCCGGAAATTCATCAGCGGCCTTTGTGTCTTCCTGCATTTGTTTCGTAATCGCCTCGCGAAGCAGACCCGTATCGCCGTGCGCATCCAGGGCAATCCGTGCGCTAGAAACCGGAATGCTTTTATCGGCGGGAGCGATTGTCAATGCGCGATCGTAGATTGCTTTTTCATTCTCATAGCGCCGCAACACGTGATAGCTCGCCGCCAGTTGTTGTAACCGAAAAAGGTTTCCTGGGTCGACTTCTGCCGCACGCTCCAGTTCTTGAGTTGATTGTTCCCAACGTCCCTGCCGTCGATCAATCGAGCCAGCTAGACTGAAAATTTCGGCATCGTTAGGCAAAGTGCGTTGCGCAAGCTTAAGTTCATTGCGTGCCCGCGAGTAATCGCGGAGGCCTTGGAAGAAATACCATCCTCGCGCAAAATGCAGCTCGTCTGAATCCGGTTGGATCATCTCCGCTTTGCGGAGTGCGGCATCAGCCAGGGCAAGCCGTTCGGGTGTGCGATCAAGTTCAAGCCAATAGAGCGTGACGTGCGCCTGACTGGCGCGGCAATAAGCGAGCAGAAAATTTGGGTCCCGCGCGACTGCTTTGTCAAACAGTTCTAGCGCTTCACTCAATTTCTCTTTGCCATGGCTGTAATCGGCCAGGACTTGAGAGAGCAACTGATTTGCGCGCAGATAAAGATCGTGAGCCGCGGGATCCTGGGTAGGCAGACGACTGATTGCCGCTTTCTCGGCCGGTGAAAGCTGCACCCGGAGTTGATCTGCGATCATTTGGGCAATGCGAGTTTGAATTCCGAAAACATCACTCAGCTCGCCATCGAAATGTTCGGCCCAAACGTGAGCGTCATTGCGAGCGTCGATCAGCTGCGCAGTGACTCGAACGCTGTTGCCGGCGCGTTGGACACTGCCTTCGAGAACGAACGCTACTCCGAGCGCCCGCGCGATGTCCCGGATATTTCGCGAAATGCTGCTGCGGTACTGTTGGACGCTGGTGCGGCTGATGACTTTGAGATCGGCAATCTTGGCCAGGTCAGTGAGAATTTCGTCCTGCATGCCATCGGCGAAGAACGCGTTCTCTTCGTTCTTGCTCAGGTTCGCAAACGGAAGAACGGCGATACTCTTGGTGCTGGCATTTTGAGTGCGTTGAGTCTCGCTCGGTGCCGGGTGATAGAAGAGCAGGAATGCGAGCGCGACAGCTATTGCCGGCAACAGAGCGATTGCCGCTAAAACGAACCGTTGCCGTTGCGACGCAGTGACTGGGCTGCCGGCTACGAGCGACCGTTCCTGTTTCCATCCGGCAAGCAGCGCCACAACAAAGCCAAGAAATATCGCCCCGATGAGTCCTTTCATTATCCAGCGAGGCGCTTCTAAAGCGGAAAGAACTAGTGACGCCACTTGTAAAGTGAGCCAGGCCGCGACGCCGTATCCGACAGCGGTTCGATACAGGCGTCGGTCCTTGAATTCCTTGAGCGAAAAAGGCATCCGGGAGTCTCAGCCGACGTTTAGTTGTTGGCTTTCACGCGTGCAAGCTCCATTGCACGTGGTAAAAAGCACCACGGTTCAGGCGGGGGCTTCGGCGCGTTCCGCGGGCTGGACTGCGGTCGACGGCGTAAACCCGAAGCGCTCACAATACTCCGCGAACCTGTCCGCACCTCTCAGCTGAAAGTAAGCAGCGTTGTAACGATGAACACCGTTCTGCCGCGAATTTTGTTCCGCCAGAATTGCGCGCATCTTCTGTTCGATATCCGGTTGAAGCTTCCAACCAAAATGCTCGTAGATTCGTTTCGTCGCCGCAATCGGATCGCGCCGAACGTCGTTGTAATATAAATCGCACACCCGATCTACCGGCAGCGTGTCGCGCACACGCATAAAAGTTTTCAGCGCGCCCGACCAGTAAACGATCGCGTCCTGCCCGATCTGAATGGGATCGACCGCATCGCTAAATACCCTGCGCAAAATTGTGACCAGGCTTGAGACCGAAGCAACGGCGTCGATTGGGTTACGATGCAGCTGGACGAACTTTGCCTCGGGATAAGTCGCCAGCAACGCTGGAGCTGCGAACATGTGGGCAGGCGCTTTCAAGACCCACCGTTCGGCTGATCGACGGAACTGCAGCTGTTGCAAAAACCGCCGGTGGTAATCGTAAGCTGGCCGGAGGTCCTGACGGAAGAACCACGCGCGGTACGATGGAATATTATACATCGTGTCGAACTGATCGCTCATGAA
>DATINV010000213.1:0-1828 GCA_035473775.1 Chthoniobacterales bacterium | reverse complement strand
AAAGGACTTTTCCCTGGCACAATTCGGCGACGACGTTGGAAACGAGGATTTGCTCGGCTTGGGCATGCGAGCAGAGGCGTGACGCGAGTTGGACGGTCACACCGAAAAGATCGTTATGACGCTCGACCGGTTCGCCCGCCGCGATGCCGACCCGCACTCGAATCGGTCGATCGGTATTAGCGCGACTGTGTTTGGCAATTTCGCTTTGGACGCGCGTCGCGCATTTTACTGCGCTCGCCGCCGATACGAACGAGGCCATGATTCCGTCGCCGAGGTGTTTAACTTCACGACCGCCCAACTCTTTGAGCGCATCGCGCACGATTGAATCGTGCAGATCGATTAACTCCATTGCGATTTCATCGCCTAATTGCCGAGTCATTGCGGTCGATTCAACGATGTCGGTGAACAAGATCGTGCGAATTCCCGGATCGCGATCGTCGGATGCCGAAGCGTCCGGCATCATTACTGCGCCAGCCGGATTCACCTCGCTTCCGCCGAGAAAAAGCTCCGCCACGTCGGACTGAACCTGGATAAGTTTCTCGGGAAGCAGCCCGTGCGCTTGTCGGTGGACTTCGACCGCTGCCTCGGCGTTGGGCGCATCGCAAAGGCAGAAGACCTTACCTTCCTTCTCGTTCACCCAATACTTGTGATAATGAACGCCGTACTTGTCCTGCACTTCAACGTCCTTGGCGTGAGCTTTGGCGACATCCTCAGCAGAAACGCCGCCCGGAATATCGTGGATATCCATGTAGGTCGGCACGTGTTTCTGTAAGGTAAAAACCGACGCGCGGCAAATTTAGCGTGCTCTCACCGAGCTCGAGATTTCGATCTTCGGTGGACGGGCCAGGGTTTGATAAACAACGCAGTAGCGCTCGGTGAGTTTCAGAAGCGCGGCGATTTGTTCATCGCTCGCGTCGGTATCGAGATCGAACCGCAGCCGGATATTTTGAAAACCGACCGGTGCTTCCTTGGAAACCCCCAGGGTACCGCGAAAATCGAGATCGCCCTCGACGTGAATAGTTGCGTCACGCACCGAAATCTCAAGCGCGGTTGCGACGGCGCGCAAAGTCACGCCGGCGCAGGCAACCAGTGATTCGAGCAGCATGTCGCCCGAGCAAACGCTCAATCCATTTCCGCCCGTGGCGGGATGCAATCCTGCCTCGACCAGTGCCTTTCCCGTTCGGACATTACAAGTTACGCCCTGGCCGATCCTTCCATCGGCCCGAAGGGTGACCAGGGCAGTCTTTGGCTGAACGCGATAGTGTTCCTTGATCGGCGCCTGCAAAGCTTTCAATTCGGAGGCATTCACATGAAGTGACGAGTGACAGGTGACGAGTTATGATGGTCGAAATATGAAATCGCTTCAACTTATTGCGGTCGCGTCAGTTGCGGTATTCCTGGTCGGTTGCGAAACGACGGACCAAGCCACTGGCACGGGAAACCAAGAGCAAAAGCGAATGGCCCAAATCCAGCGACAACAGCAGGAAGCCGCCCAGTACACCGAATCGGACGTCAATCTCTGGGACTCGCAGGTTGGTGTGCTGAATCGGGGCACCAATCCCGCGATCAAGTATTGAGGTAGAGGCGGGTCCGACCCGGACTGGCATTTGTCGGCCGCAATTCTTATGGTGTCGCGCCCGACACGGGCGCCACGACACGTCATTTTCTGTCTTCTCATTCCAAGAGGGGCTTATTAGGCTTGCGCCAATGAAAACCAAATATTTCGGTTTGCTTGTGGCGATTGGTTTTTTTGCAGCCTGCGTGCTGAATGCTCAGTCGCCGTCTCCTTCGCCGGCAGAATCGCCGGCTAAACGTAAGTCACACAAGA
>DATINV010000212.1:0-6568 GCA_035473775.1 Chthoniobacterales bacterium | reverse complement strand
GCGGTCGCCGATATCCAAGATCCGCCTGGTAACGATTATGGACCGACACGCAAACTTGGGCGCGGTTTGTCGAACTTGTTATTCGCATCGTCGGAACCGCCGGACTCGGTTTGTAAGGCGAGCAAGACGGAAGGCAATGTAGCAGCCGCCAGCTATGGAGTAGTGCGCGGTCTAGAACGTTCGACAGCACGGCACGTCACCGGTCTCTTTGAGAGTGTCACGTTTCCGTTTCCAATCTGGCGGCACAGTTACCGACCGGTTTTGCCTAACGACATGCCCTGGATTCACGCGGGTTATTCTGAGTTTGGGCCTGAGCTCGGCAACGAATCGAAATATCCCTACTGCCGCAGTTACTAAAGCCGCGCTCGCGATTGCGCGGCGGTTGACTTATTCACAAATCGGTTGACCGCGCCGGTAAGCGGCGTGACAAGTAATCCGATTCCCACAGGCGGTCGGGTTAATGTTGAATCATAGGAAAATTCCCACGCTGCCCGCAATCGGCGTTTTGGCGCTGATTTATTTTGTCGCCGGCTTTTTTTCCCTAAAGCTGGCGCTTGTTAACCCGAGCGCTTCTCCCGTCTGGCCACCGGCTGGAATCGCGCTCGCAGCATTGATTGTTTTTGGTTACCGATTGTGGCCGGCAATTTTTGTTGGCGCATTTTTCGTCAACTTCGTCACGGCTGGGAATTTTTTCACGTCCCTCGGGATCGCGGGCGGTAATACAATCGAAGGGCTTTTCGGCGCGTGGTTGGTCAACCGGTTCGCGGGCGGAACCCAAGTGTTCGAGCGTCCTCAAAATGTCTTCAAGTTCGCTCTCGCGGCGCTGGTCAGCACGACAGTAAGTCCAACCTTAGGCGTGACCACGATTGCTTTGGGCGGCTTTGCGCAATGGGCCACCTACGGGCGAATCTGGCTCACCTGGTGGCTCGGCGATGTTTCGGGAGATTTGGTAGTCACGCCGCTGCTGTTGCTTTGGAGTATTCCATCTACCCAGCGCAAATGGAACCGAGCCGAGGTGCTCGAAGTCGGCGTTCTACTTTCGTTGCTGGTGATCCTCGCTGAAATCGTCTTCGGCGGCTGGTTCCAGATCTCGGCACGCAATTATCCAGTCTCGTTTCTTTGCGGACCGATTGTGATCTGGACGGCTTTTCGTTTCACGCCGCGCGAAACTGCGACCGGCGTTTTTGTTCTCTCCTCGATCGCGATTTCGGGAACGATCAACGGTTTTGGACCATTCATTATGCAAAGCGAGAACCAATCGCTTCTCATGCTGCAAGCATGGACTGCCGCGTTGACAATCACCGCGATGGCTATCGCAGCCGCCATTGCTGACCGCAATCGCGCACAAGCGGCGATCGAACTGCAGAAGGAAGTAGTCGAAGGCGCGAACCGAACTAAAGACAATTTCCTGGCGATGCTTTCACATGAGCTGCGAACCCCGCTCACTCCGGTAATCGCTGCGCTCGACGCGCTCGAAGCCGAAACTTCTCCTTCCGACCTGGCGAAATGTTCGTTGTCGATGATCCGCCGCAACGTCGAATTGGAAAGTCAATTGATAGATGATCTGCTTGATCTCACCCGGATCGCCAAGGACAAGCTTCAACTGCGCTTTGGGTCAATCGACGCGAATGAGATTGTCGCCAACGTAGTCGAAATCTGTCGAGCCGAAGCGCAGGACCGGCGTCTCAATCTGCGGGTGAATCTGCGAGCCGGCGCCCACCATATTCTGGCCGACTCGGCAAAGTTCCAGCAGATCATTTGGAATCTGGTGAAGAACGCTATCAAATTTACCGGCGAGAACGGCGACATCATGATTTCGACAACCAATCTTGAGCCGGCCACGCTCACAATTACCGTGAAGGACACGGGCATCGGCATCGAGCCGGGAGTCATGAACCGCATCTTTGACCCATTCGAGCAGGGTGAGCGCGCACTTCAGCGGCGCTATGGCGGTCTCGGACTCGGCCTGGCTATTTCAAAGTCCCTCACCCAGGCGCATGGTGGTACTCTGACGGCTCAAAGCGACGGTCGCGATCGCGGATCGACTTTTGTGTTAACGATGAAAACCGTTTCGCCGCCGGCCCGGGTAACAAAGTTTATCGCGCCCACGCCCGAAACTCGTCCACTCAGAATTTTGTTGGTCGACGACCATGTGGATACCTGCACCGCCCTCGAAAGATTGTTGGTGCGCCGCGGACATCTCGTAGCAGCCGCGCATAACGTTCGTTCCGCGATGGAAGCAGCCGCCGGCAACGCCTTTGATCTTCTAATCAGCGACATCGCGTTGCCGGACGGCAGCGGCATTGAATTGATGTCGTACTTGCGCGCGATCTCGCATATCCCAGGAATCGCGATCAGCGGTTTCGGAATGAACGGCGATATCGAAAAGAGTTTCGAGGCCGGTTTTTCGGAGCACCTGGTCAAACCAGTCAAAGTGGAGAGCCTTGAGGCGGCAATTGACCGGGTGATATCGGGGAATTCGAGCCAGGTCTAATTAACACGGCGCTTCAGCCGGTGCGCGCCACGACCTGCTACCGTGAAAACCGCTGAAGCGGTTATGACTATCGGCTCGCATCACGCACCGTCCTGAAGGACGGTGTTAATGACATGCGAATTGTCGATCTCCAAATCCAAGATATTGCCTTTGGCGGTAAAGGTGTAGCGCGCGAAAACGGAAAAGCCGTTTTTGTTCCGTTCACGATCGAGAGTGAACAGATCTCGGCCAGGATCACGCGCGAGAAAAAGCAATTCGCGGAAGCGGAAGTCACCGATATCCGCAAGGTTTCATCGCATCGAGTCGAGCCGCGCTGCCCATACTTCGGGCGGTGCGGGGGATGCGCGTATCAACACATCGATTACGGGCATCAACTCGAAACCAAGGCGCGACAGGTTCGTGATCTCTTAAAGCGGATCGGAAAATTCAACGGCGCTCCAATGCGGGCAATTGTCCCCTCGCCTCAGGATTATGCGTATCGAAGTCGGATCACGGTGCATGCCGAAGAAGGCGTGATTGGTTATTTCCGTCGCGATTCGCACCGATTGATCGACGTCGAGCATTGCCCAATCGCAACGGATGAAGTCAACCGCGAGCTGACCGACTTGCGTGGACGGAAGGTTCCCGACGGTCATTACACTTTGCGCGCAAAGTCTGGCCCGCGGATTTTCACTCAAACTAACGACGGAGTCGGGAAGGCGTTACGCGATCTGATTGTCAATCTGGTGCCCGCGAACCAAAAGTTATTAGTCGACGCTTATTGCGGCGCGGGATTTTTCGCCAAGGGGTTGCTCGGTAAATTCGAGAGCGTTATCGGTATCGATTGGGATCGTTTCGCAATCGCTGCGGCGAATGAAAATGCGACTGCCCAAGAAACCTACATCGCCGGTGACGTAGAATCGGGGCTTCGCTCAGCTCTAAAGAATTGCGACCCCGACAAGACGATGCTGCTGCTTGATCCGCCCGCGACCGGGCTCACAACGCGCGTCCGCGAAATCATTTTTGATCTTGCCCCGGCAACGCTAGTTTACATCTCCTGCAACCCGGCCACGCTCGCGCGCGATCTCTTTGACTTGCGGCAACCGTTCGAAATGAAATCAGTTACGCCGTTAGACATGTTCCCGCAGACGGCTGAAATCGAAGTTGTCGCGGAGTTGCGCCGCCGCAATTGAACGTTGAACATTTCGCTGTGACACCGCCGAAAGTTCTCATTGCCGACGCTATATCCCAGCGCGGAGTTGACGAACTCTCGAGTAATGGCGGGCTCGAGGTTTCCATTCAACTAAAGCTTCCTCCGGACAAACTCATCGAAATCATTCCTCAGTTCAGCGGGCTCATCGTTCGCAGCGAGACAAAAGTGACCGGCGACGTGCTTAACGCCGCCAAACAACTTCGCGTTGTCGGACGCGCCGGTGTCGGCGTGGACAATGTCGACGTCGAAACCGCAACCCGGCGTGGCGTCATTGTGCTGAATGCGCCTGGGGGCAATACCGTTTCCACAGCGGAGCACGCGTTTTCGCTTCTGCTAAACGTTGCCCGAAAAATTCCCCAAGCCGACGCAAGTTTGCGCACCAAGAAATGGAACCGCAAAGATTTTGAAGGGGTCGAGCTCTACAATAAAACCCTCGGTGTCATCGGCATGGGGCGGATCGGCAGCGAACTGAGCCGGCGCGCGATTGCCTTCGGCATGCGGGTGATTGCGTACGATCCCTATCTTTCCGCGTCCCGGGCGCGGAGCCTGCAGGTCGAACTGGTGGAAGAACTTAATGATCTACTGGCGGCAGCAGACTTCATTTCGTTTCACACACCGCTCACTAATGAAACCCGCCACTTGCTTGACGCGACGCGGATCGCAAAGACAAAACGCGGCGTCCGGATCATCAATTGCGCACGCGGTGGATTGATCGATGAGAAGACCCTCGCCGACGCGCTTCAAGATGGGCACGTCGCGGCTGCAGCGCTCGATGTTTTTGAAGTCGAACCCCTGCCGGAAGATTCACTGCTTCGTGACACTCCAAATTTGATTCTGACCCCCCATCTTGGCGCCTCCACCGCTGAGGCGCAGGAAAGTGTGGGAATTGAAATCGCGCAATCGATCCGCGCTGCTCTTCTTGAAGGAACAATCCGCAACGCGGTCAACATGCCGAGTCTTGACGCAAAGACTTTGTCGATCATCGGCCCGCACTTGCGGTTCGGGGAGAAGCTTGGCCGGTTTCTTTCCCAGGTCGCACCGCGCCGCGTGGATGAATTGAAAATCAACTACAGCGGCAAAGTAAACGAGCTCGAGACCGGACCGATCACACGCGCGGTATTGAAAGGTTTTTTAGAGAACGCCGGCGGCGCCGATGTCAATGAAGTCAACGCGCTCGCATTTGCCGAAAGCCTTGGATTGAAAATAACCGAAACACGATTGAGCGTGCTCGGGGATTATACCGATCTGCTCGAACTGTCCGCGGATGCCGAGGGAAAAACTGTGTCCGTCGGCGGCGCATTTTTTGGTGCGACTCCGCGGATCGTGAGCGTGAACAGCCGGCCAGTCGAAGCGCGGCCTAATGGCGTCATTCTCGTTCTGGAGAATACGGATCGGCCAGGCATTGTCGGTCGCATTGGAACGCTGCTCGGAAAGCACAATGTGAACATCGCGACAATGTCATTGAGTCGAAACCAGGAGGGCGGGACCGCGTTAACAGTGTTGAATCTCGACAACGTGCCGGATGAGCATTTGCTTAAAGAGATTCGCGCCAGCGAAGACATTCATTCCGCACAAGTCGTGCAGTTGTAAGTTTCGACATTCGCTTATGCCGATCCTAGCCACAGGAGAACGAACCCGTTGGCTGGGCGCGGTTGTAGTGACGCTCGCGTCTGCCGTTTTGTACTTTTCCACCGCCGCGCGCGACATCGTCGTTGGCGATACACCCGAACTCATCACCGCCGCGGTCACGCTCGGCGTAGCACATCCTCCGGGTTATCCGCTTTTCACGATGCTCGGGCATCTTTTCAGCCTCTTGCCTGTCGGCGCGATTCCGTTTCGGGTGAATCTGCTTTCCGTGGTCTGTGATTCGCTGGCCATCGGCGTTATTTTTTTGATTGCTGCGCGTCTGACCCGGTCTCGAGTCGCCGCCGCAATCGCAGCACTGATGCTCGCGGTGAATTCAGTGTTCTGGGAATGGTCGCTCGCAGCCGAGGTTTTTCCGCTCAACAACTTGCTCGCCGCGATTCTGATTCTGCTGCTCGTGTTGTGGCACGAGCAACCACAGCGCAGGAGCTTCTTGATCGCGGCATTCTTCGCCGCCGGTCTCGCGTTCACGAATCATCAGACGATTGTCCTTCTCGCCCCCGCCTTTTGCTTCGTTCTTTGGACCCAGCGCGAAGTGCTACGCGCGAAGCCGCAAATTCTTCTAATCGGCCTTGTCGTATCTGCAATCGGATTGTTGCCTTACCTCTATGTGCTTTGGGCGGCCGCTCGTCACCCCATTTACAATTGGGGCAACATATCGTCGTTTCACGACATCATCGGGTTAATCACTCGGCGAAGTTATGGCTCAACTCGTCTCGTAAACACACCCGGCTATACCGGGGGGCCCCCCTGGGCGCGGCTCGCCGCTCTCTTCACATCGTTCGGCTGGTTCTCCGGGATTCTGATTCTAGCGGGGGCGATCGAAGCTTACCGGTCCCGACGCTGGTATTTCTGGTTTGCCGTAATCGCTTTTGTGCTCGTGGGCCCGTTCTTCGTCTGGATCACAAACCTGAATCTTCAGAATGCGCCTTCGGCATTGTTCGTGTTGCAACGGTTCTTTTTGCTTTCGCACGTGGTGCTGGCGCCCCTGGCTGCGTTTGGCGTGCTGCTGCTAGCGAGAATGGTCCCACGTTTCGTCCCGACGCCGTCTTTCCCACTCGTTGCCACCTTGTGTTCGATCGCACTCGTCGGAATTGTTGTGAAAAATTACCGGCACCTCGACCAAAGCCGGAATTCCATTGCGCGACAGTGCGGTGAAGATGTTCTTGGCCTGACGCAGCCAAATTCAATTCTACTTGTGAGCGGTGACGGCTTTGCGTTTCCGCTGATTTATTTGC
>DATINV010000211.1:0-3972 GCA_035473775.1 Chthoniobacterales bacterium | reverse complement strand
GAACGGCGCGATACTTGGTCTCTTTCTGGAAGTACTCTCAATGCAACTGACTTCGCAGTTGCAAATGGGCGCGATTCGCGCGCGACCGGCGTCGTTGATGGCTTCGCTTCGCCTGCAATCGGCTGCCGCGCGAAGCGCGATTCCTGCCGAAACCGGATTTCAGATCGGGCCTGCCCAATTTAGCGGTGAAGGCCGCATTTCAATGCTTCGTCTGCTCCCGACGACGAAACCACTGCAACCTGCCCAGATGCGTAATGCGTTCGAGATCGGCGGCGTCGCAGTCATTCCGAACGAAACTCGCGCCCGGGTTCAGCTCACGCCTGCCGGAACAACGCCGATGACGATGGAATTATTAGTCCATCTGGAGTTGAACTCGGTCGAACTGACGCCAAATTTTCAAGTCGCGCAATTGATTTTGAATTGGCCGACCAATGCAGTCCGCGTGACTCTGAATCCGAAAGCGCCAGAGCAAACCGCCGCCCAATTTCAGATGCGGGTTGAAAAGCTGGATAGCTCGGGCCGCCTCGCCGAAGTGCTTTTGAGCCCACTCAAATAAGTACGCGTCGGCCGCGACTAATCCAAGCCGAGTGTTTTGAACGTTTCATCGACGTGCCGCAGATGAACGTCGAGCGAGCACAGACGATCGATATCGGCGGCGGAAAGTTTGGCGGCGATTTCCGGTTCCTTCTTCGCGTTCTCGGCCAGGTTCCCCTCGCCCTTCCACGTCTTCATCGCGGCCCGTTGCACGGCTTCGTAAGCCGTCTTGCGCTCGGCGCCGGCGCGAGTGAGCGCCAACAAGATTGATTGGCTGTTATAGAGACCTTTCGTTAACCCGAGATTTTGTTCCATCCGCTCCGGATAAACTTGGAGCCGCTCGACCAGGTTCCGCAGGTCGTTCAGCATGAAATCCATCAAGATGCACGAGTCCGGCAGAATAATTCGTTCGGCGCTCGAATGACTGATGTCGCGCTCATGCCACAATGCGACATTCTCCAATGCGACGACCGCGTTGCCGCGAATTACGCGGGCCAGCCCGCTCAATCGTTCGCTGGTGATTGGATTGCGTTTGTGCGGCATGGCCGAGCTGCCCTTCTGGCCTTCGCCGAAATATTCTTCCACTTCCAAAACTTCAGTTCGTTGGAGATGTCGAAATTCGGTTGCCCAGCGATCGATGCTCGACGCAATTACCGCCAGCGTAGTCATGAACTCCGCGTGCCGGTCGCGTTGGACAATCTGGGTCGACAATGTTGCTGGTTTGAGGCCAAGCTTTTCGCACACTGTGCGTTCTACTTTTGGATCGACATGGGCGTGGGTGCCGACCGCGCCGCTAATTTTGCCGACACGAACGCGCTCGCGCATTTGGGCGAGACGTTCTTCCGCGCGGCCGAATTCGTCGAACATCAACGCCATTTTCAAACCAAATGTGATCGGTTCCGCGTGAACGCCGTGACTACGGCCGATCATCGGGGTCATTTTGTAACGACGAGCCTGGGCTGCGATCACGTTCCGGACTTGCTTTAAATCGTCCGAGAGGATGTTGATCGACTCGGTGAGTTGAACGGAAAGGGTCGTGTCGAGAATGTCCGATGAGGTCAGGCCTTGATGAATCCAACGCGCGGCCGGACCGACCGAGGCAGCTACATTTTCGAGAAACGCGATGACATCGTGATTCGTGCGTTTTTCGATCTCGAGGATCTCGGGAATCGAAAACCGCGCTTTCTTGCGGATCTCAGTCGCGTCCTGCTTTGGAATCTGGCCGAGCTCGGCCATTGCCTCGCAGGCGAGGACTTCGATTTCCAACCAGATTTGGTATTTGCGTTCATCCGACCAGATCTGGCTCATCTGCGGCCGGGAATAACGATCGATCACGCCGCAAGATAGATTGGCGCGCCCAACGCGAAAGTGATTTGCGCAAAAAAAATCGCTCCGGCAGATAACTCGCCGGAGCGATTTCGGGAAATTCGGTTGTTTAGCCTAGCAAACTTTGGCGCGGAGGAATTTGCCGTCGCTTTGGAGGCGAACTTTTCCGCTACCGAGCAAATCGGCTACGGTCGCGACTGTCTCTTTGGTGTTGGTAGTGCACGAACTGACCGCGAGAATCAAATCGCCAAGTGAAAGTTTGGTACGGGGCTTAAGGATCTGGCTGTTTTTCTTCATTGCTGTGGTTCTTTTGACAGCATCTTCGATGCCTTTGTTCAATTTTGGATCGGCCCCCCGGCGGCCCCCCCCGCCGCACCCTTTGGGCAGTTATTCCGCTCTCCGCTTGGAAAGCCACCTCGAGAGGACGTAAAGCGCTGCAAATGCGACAACTACAAGGAGTAACCACTTCGTTTGGCTTCGAACAAAATGGACTAGCGCTTCCGGATCGTTCAGCAAATCGGGAGCAACCCGCTGCGCCCTGACGCCAAGGTAGGCCAGGATCGAGCACGATATAGCCGACCCGAGCAGCGTCATTCCGGTGAACACCTTGAAATTCATCCGCACAATCCCCGCCGGAATGGAAATCAGATGCCGGACGCCGGGCAGCAGCCGCGCAAAGAAGATCCCCCCCGCCTCGTAACGGGCTAGCCAATGCTCGGCCTCCTCTAATTTCTTCGGCGGAAATAGAATGAATCGGCCAAACCTAACGACTAATGGTCGACCCAACCAAAGTGAAAGCCAATACATCACCGCCGCGCCGAGATAGGCACCCAGTGTGCTTGCCACAATCACACCGGCGAGGCTCATACGCCCTTGCGCGGCAAGGAACGCCGCCGGCGGGACTACCACTTCAGCGGGCAACGGGATCGGCGTGCTTCCCATCGCCATCAAAACGATGATCCCTAGATAACCCCCGCTGAGGACCCAACCCGACCAGATTTGAATGAAATGATGCACCTTCGAATTTTAGATTTTGGAATTCCGATTTCCGATTACGCTGGCGAGCGCGGGAGTAGTTCAATCTAAAATCCAAAATCCGCAATCCAAAATCGATATGTCGATCTACCGACGCGTCATTCGTTACTACCAGCCGTTTCTTCCGCAAACGATCATCGGATTGGTGCTGTCGCTTGTTGGCATCGACCTGAACTTGCTCAAACCGTGGCCGTTCAAACTGATTGTCGATTCGCTAATTCCGACTGGCCGTAGCATCGGATTGCATCAACAGACCCAACTGATGCAATTTTCTCTTTCTCACGGGACTGTCCCTTTTCTGCTTTTTATCGTCTGCCTTTCGTTGGTGGTGCTTCAACTTCTATCGGGAGGCATAAACTGGATCACAAATTACCTTTTGGTGAAGGTGGGCCTCCAGGCCCTGCTAAAATTGCGAACCGATCTTTACGCGTATCTCCAATCGCTTTCCCTTAAATATCACGACGTCCGCCGTTCGAGTGATTCTAGTTTTCGCGTCGCCTACGATTCGCAATCGATCCAGACAATTTATAACAAGGGATTCACCGGTATTTTCGGATCGGTCATCACTCTGATTGGTACTTTTGCGGTGATGGTCCGACTGGATTGGCAGCTGACATTGCTCTCACTTGGGATCGTGCCGTTCATCGTTGCGGCAATTTATTTTTTTGCGAACCGAATCCGGCGCGAATCGACGACCATCCAGGAACAGGAAAGCGCCGTCCTGATGCAAGTGCAGGAAGGACTCAGCTCGATTCGGATGGTGCATGCATTTGGCCAGGAGGAATTCGAAGTCCATCAGTTTCGCCAGCGCGCTCAACAAAGCTTGCAGGCCAACCTGCGTTTGACCCTAACGAACATAAATAGCGCGCTTGTCATCAGCACCCTGATGGTGATCGGTACCGCCGCCATGTATTACCTCGGCGCGCTGCACGTTCTGAACGGCACCCTAACACTGGGAACGTTGCTCGTTTTCGCGGCTTATCTGTTGATGCTCTATCAACCGATCGAGTCTCTCACCTACACGACCTGGGCAATGGAAGGAGCCACTGCCGGTGCGAGACGCTGTTTCGAAGTGCT
>DATINV010000210.1:0-2590 GCA_035473775.1 Chthoniobacterales bacterium | reverse complement strand
TGGTTTTCGAACGCACGCTGGTGGGGAGTTTTCATTTTCTCACCCGGCCGAAAACTGAAACAAGCGGTGAAACCGAATTCTCGCCAACGATTGGACGTCGCGCGCTGATTTTGAGTGGACTCGGTGCGTTGGTCGCCGGTGGCGGGGTTGCCTTGTTGAGAAAACTCTATGATGACGCGGCGTTCAGCTACGACGGCACGCAATACAAAGGCCGCATCGTCAAACCGATCACGCCTAACGACTTATTTTATTGTGTCACTAAGAATGTGATCGATCCGAGCGTGGACGAAGGTCTTTGGCATTTGGAAGTAAACGGCCTCGTCCAAAATCCGCGAGCGTATCGATTCCAGGATTTGGATGCGTTTACCAAAATCGAACAGGAAACGACGTTGATGTGCATCAGCAACGGACTCGACGCCGGTCTAATGAGCAACGCGATTTGGAAAGGCATCGCACTGGTCGATTTGCTCAACCCTGCCGGCCTCCTCGCGGACGCCAAACGCGTTCGACTGTATGGCGTCGATAATTACACCGACACTATCCCGATCGAGAAAGCGCTCGAGTCGACTACGCTGCTCGCTTTGGAAATGAACGGCGAGGAATTGCCGGACCGTCACGGTTACCCGATGCGCGCGATCGTGCCCGGATATTTCGGCGAGAAGCATGTGAAATGGTTGACGCGCATCGAACTCACCGGCCCGGGCGCGAAAGGTTTTTACGAAACACAAGGCTGGGGCCCCGACTTCATTGTCCCGACGCGATCGCGGATCGACGTGCCTGATCATGAATCGCGCTTTTCGTTAGGCCAGCTCAGCAGTGCGCCGATTCAAGTAAAAGGCATCGCGTTTGGAGGCGATCGCGGAATTTCGCGCGTCGAAATCAGCGACGACGACGGCGAAACCTGGGCCGATGCAAAGCTCGATTATCCCGGAACAAAATTAACCTGGGCGCTTTGGAGTTACGATTGGCAACCGGACGGACCCGATGATTACACCCTCGTCGTGCGCGCAACCGACGGCGAAGGCGAAGTCCAGGAATTCGAAGAAGACCGCGGCTGGTTTTCCGGCGTCACCGGCTTTCACAAGATCGTCGTGCACGTCAGTACGTAGGTAGGGGCGGTTACGCTCCCGCTAGTTCATCTAGAATGTACCCTTTTATAGATTGCCGCGGAGCGGCATGATTCACCGAACCGCCCGCGGGCGATTGAGTCAATCGCCCCTACCTTTGACACTTCGGGCACCAGGCGGTCGTGCGACCGGCGACCGTAGCATGTTTGAGCGATGTGCGATGGATTGGGCAGATGCCGCCGCGTTTCCATTTTTGGTGAATCAGCCAATTCTTCGGTGGATCAGAGAAATCTTTGCCCGTTGTTTCGAGCGATCGCCGCACAACCCACTTCGTTGTTCGAAAGATCGCGGCACGTTCGCGCGCGGTCAGTTTTCGA
The DNA here is from genome assembly GCA_035473775.1 of Chthoniobacterales bacterium. Taxonomy (GTDB): domain Bacteria; phylum Verrucomicrobiota; class Verrucomicrobiia; order Chthoniobacterales; family UBA10450; genus AV40. The sequence goes on along the minus strand of DATINV010000210.1, from coordinate 1,146 downwards.
ATGCGTTTTGACGGCAAGATTTTCGCGCGCCAGAGAATTTCGTCGGCCATCCAATTTCCAATTCCGGGAAAACCGTTCTGCATTAGCAAAGCGGCCTTGATCGGCGCTTTGCGATGTCGATCGAGAAATTCGTTGAAGAATCTCTGAGTGAATTCAGGCGAATCAATCTCCGGTGGTCGATCTTTCCACCAGTCTGGCGGCTCTTTGCCGTGATGGAATCGAACCTGTCCAAGTTGACGCGGATCGGTGAAAACAAGCGCGCGTTCTCTTTGATATAAGACAAGATGATCATGCTTACGCGGTTGGAAGTTGGTCGATTCGACCTGCGTTTTGCCGGTCATTCCGAGATGAATGAATAGGAAGTTATCGGCCGAAGCCTCGAATAACATTCGTTTTCCGCTGCGCTTTGATTGCAGCAGCTTTTGCCCGATCAGATTCTCGCGAAGCGCGTCGCCGTCGGTTCCACGGAAAACGTATTTTCGCGAATGCGCCGCGACATCGATGATTTCGAAACCCAATCCGGCGTTCCATTGTTTGCGAAACCATTCGACCTCGGCTAACTCCGGCATCGTCCTAAGATAGGCAGTCGCGCAGTTGTAGCCACGGCGCTCTGTCGCCGTAACGCCAGCCGGGATCGGAGCGCCCCGATAAAGCGGGGCGGCTACAATGTCGCGCCCTTTGCTGGCTTGCGCGGCATGCTAGATTGATTTGTGGAAAAAGTAATCATTGTGGGCAGCGGTTGCGCTGGTCTCACGGCGGCCATTTACGCCGCGCGGGCCAAGTTGAATCCGCTCGTTTTGGAGGGGCGCCAACCCGGCGGCCAACTTTCCACGACCACTTTGGTCGAGAATTTTCCCGGGTTCCCGGAAGGAATCGACGGGCCGACGCTGATCATGAACATGCATCAGCAGGCCGAGAAGTTCGGCGCGCGGTTTTCTTACGCAGAAGTCACCGATTTCGAACCAAAAAACAACCATATTCGCGTCCAAGCCGACGACGAGTGGTTGGAAACCCAGTCGCTGATCATCGCCAGCGGTGCATCGGCGCGTTATCTCGGGCTCGACGACGAAGAAAAACTCATTGGCCATGGCCTAACGAGTTGCGCAACATGCGACGGCGCGTTTTACAAGAATGTGCCGGTGGCAG
>DATINV010000209.1:0-26359 GCA_035473775.1 Chthoniobacterales bacterium | reverse complement strand
CCGGCTCGGTAAGTTTTGATTCGCCGGGTGAGCCTGTCATTTTTGACACGTTTTCGACCCACAATCACGCGGACATCCGCGAACACAACGCCAGCTTTGCGTTGATGTATAAGTTTTAGTTCGTTAGGCAAAGATAAAGTTTCACAATCACCGAGATCGGCCCGTCCGGTCTCGGTGATTTGACGTACGGGCGCCGGGCTTGATAGGCTGACCCGCATGCTGCGTCCGACCAGTAAAATAATCGCAATCCTTGCGCTCTGTTCGACGGTTGGCTTGCAGTGGTTAGCCCTGCAATCGGTCGCCTGGACCACGATGGTGCTCTCCAACGCCAGGCAGGTTTCCTTTTGCGAAGCGGTAAAGCGCACGTTCGACGGCAAGCATCCTTGTTCGCTCTGTCATGTTGTGAACAAAGGAAAAACGTCCGAGCAGAAACGAGACGTCCAAATCGGGGCCACAAAAATCGATATCGTCTGCACATCGCGAGCAATTCGATTATTGCCGGGTTTGGCACAATTTAACCATGCGTCGCTCGACCCATGGTTTTCTGAAATCACATACCCGCCGCCTGCTCCTCCGCCGCGTCTCGCCTGAGCTAGTTCGAACCGCTCTTTCAAAAGAGCAGTTGTAGGACAGGCGCGCCCGCGTTCCGGAGGGTTCCCGAAGGCGCGCGCGTCCGATGATCCGCCTTACGAGCGACGCGCTTGTCCTACAACTTCGACTTGATGAAGAAATCGTTCTTGGCACTGGCGTTGACATTGACCGGATTGATCTGCACTCGCGCCTGCGATCTCTGCGGTTGTTATACTCCGCAACTTGAAACGATGCCGGCGAGGGAACCGAGCGGATCGCCGCAATGGTGGAGCGGATTTTATGGCGCGGTGTCGGAGCAATTCACTCACTTCGGCACGGCGCAGCTGGAGGGCCGCGAAGTATCGAATCCAATCGGCCAGTATGAGAATAGCTCGGTCACGCAACTGGTGGCCGGTTACGGCATCAACGATCGTTTCGCTCTTCAACTAAATCTGCCCCTCATCTATCGGGAGTTCAAAAGGCCGGAAGGTTTCGCCATCGATCAAGGCACCGAGTCCGGTGTGGGAGATACATCGCTTTTGCTAAATACGGTGCTGTTTCATTACACCGCCGGAGGGCGCAAAGACTTTGACGTTTCAGGAAAGAATCCGGTTGCGATTGAGCGTGAGCCGGACTTCACCTGCTCGGCTGTGTTATTGACCGGTCTCAAATTTCCGACCGGCGATTCGAGCCGGCTGGAAGAAGAGTTTCACGAAGTCGAAATTCCCGGGGCGCCCCGAAGCGGAATTCATGGCCACGATTTGACTCTTGGCACGGGATCTTTCGACGGGATCTTTGGAGGTCAGGTTTCAATGCGTTACCAAAACTTTTTCGCGGACGAAAATCTTCAGTTCTCCTTGCGGGGCGACGGGACGCACCAATATCATTTTGCAAATGACCTGACCTGGGAAGGCGGTCCGGGTTATTATCTGATCCGGCAACGCGAAATGATAATCGGTCTGCAGTTGATTGTTTCCGGCGAACATAAGGATGTTGACCGTTTTCGCGGGAAACCAGCCGAAGATACCGGTATCACCTCCATTTTTGTCGGGCCTCGCATCGTGGCCTCACGTGGTAAATGGAGTGCGCAATTGGGCGTCGATCTTCCAGTATCGATCGACAACACTGCTTTCCAGATCGTGCCCGATTATCGGATCCGCTGCGGCGTTTCGTTCCATTTCTAGACTGCACTAGATAACGCCTTGCTCCCTCCGCGCATATCTGGCAAAAGCACGCCGGTGAATTCAATTAGAGCGCTTCGCAACAGCATGGTCGCGTGCTTATTGGCGGGAATCTGCGGGTCCGTCGTCGCCCAAAACACCCCGAGTCTCGACGATACCGCAAAGCTCCTGGCCGGGTTGCCGGTCACAGGCCCGCTCTCGGGATTCACCCAAGACCAGCGTTGGAAAGGCCATGCCGCGGCAATGGATACTGCCTGGAAAACGAAGGAGTATTTTCAACTCGGACCGATCGCTGCCTGGATGGGATCACACGCTCCCGAGTGTTATCGCTACGGCGGGACGATGTATTACATGTTTAGCGGTCCCGACTTCCTCTACGCCAACGCATTTTTTCCGAACGCGAGCACTTACATTCTCGCTGGACTCGAGCCCGTGGGCCAGGTGCCTGATGTTTCGCGGATGAATCCGGACACGCTCGCCGCAAATCTCAACGCGTTGCGAGGCTCGATGACGACATTGTTGGTCACGCACTATTTCGTGACCGAGGAAATGAAGGCATCGCTCGGTCGAAGTAATCTGAGTGGGACCGTGCCGATTCTTTATGTATTTCTGGCGCGGCTCGGCTGCACCGTGCTAGACACAACCTTTGTTCACAGTCCGGCGGATGGAGTTCGGATTACTTTTAGTCACGATGGCCGATCGCAGACTCTTTATTATTTCAAGACCGACCTGTCCGGCGGAAACAGCGCTTTTCTTCGGTGGTGCGCCGCGCGCGGGCCGGGGGTCAGTTTGGTCAAGGCTGCATCGTACTTGATGCACGGCGACGGGTTTTCCGGTGTTCGCGATTTCTTACTTAGTCATAGCAGTTGCATTGTGCAGGACGATTCGGGCATTCCGCTGCGCGCCTTCAATAAGAATTGGGCGCTCGAGTATTACGGCCGTTTCATTCCGCACGGCGAAAAATTCGGAAAATATGATCAAACCGCGCTCGCTGAAATTTATCATCGAAATCCGCCGCCTCCCGAACTTGGATTTGCATTTGGATACTGGTGGCAGGCCGAGCGCGGTCTGTTGATTCTCGCGCGAAGGAAATAAAATCGCCGGCTACCGACTAATTTGTTGCTAGTCTGACCCGAACTGGTCCAGGGCCTACTCGGTCGAAGCTCTCCTCATTTTTTCGGGATCAACCGCACGAGCCAACGGAAGGACCTCTCGACTTACCTGGGATGAATACGCCGTAGCCAGCGGAAATCACCCGTCGCACTGCCTCCCCGGTTTTTGGGTCAAGGCGAAGCGGTTCGTCGTGGACGCTCTGTTTAACTTCAAGCTGACGTATGGGCTTGGTGGCATCGGTGGTTTCGTAAATATAAGTCGGCATATCAATTCACTAACGATCTTACCGGCCGTTGTCCGGATGAAACACTGGCACTGAATGAATATCGCGCTTCACTCGCCCCAAAAAAATGTCGGGTCTTTGTTTCTGCGCCACGACGCGATAATGGCGAAATAGCGCGGCCCGTTCTTTGCCAATGCCGCGCTGCGCGAGATCCCGCTTAAGGCTGGTGACCGTTAGTTCCACATTGGTTCCTGGTTGGTCTTCCCTAATTTAGCGTCCATTTCCGCGGGAATGTCCTCGGAGCGTTCTTCGAGTTTATTGATCTGAAAATCGAGGAAGGAAGCCATCCAGTCTGTCGCACCGGAGAAGCTCTCCAGCGCATTGTGTTTCGCAGTGATAGTAATCATGATGTGATTGGTTAGCGGTTGTGCAGAGGGAAGGGCCGCACACCTGCGCGATCGATTGACGCTGCGATTGTTGCCGAACATACAGCCGCTTCGCCGATTACCTAATAATATGATTCTTTCGCTCAATCCGGACGCGCCGCGATTTTTCTGTTCAATTTACGGTGGGACAACCTCGTCTTAGTCGAATGATGGAATTTGTTAGGGTATTTCTGTAAGACAGAAACCCCGGAGCCTCCGACCTCTGATTATGGGGTTACGGAATGCTCTACCTCGGACGGACTATTCGTCCGTTCTCCATCGAAATCGCATTACTGCGAGGGTACCGAACAGTAGCGTGAAGAGCAGCAGTACGGCAATCGGGGCGAGAGCCGAGGAAAATCCAAGCCCGCGCCATGTCATCCCGTCAAAACCATCGATCGCCCATCGGGTGGGAATAATCACGGTCAGTTTTTGAAGCCACTCCGGAAATACGAAGGTCGGTACCCAAGCGCCGCCGAGCATCACCATAACTAGCGTCGCGAGGATAGAATAGCCGCGAGTGGCTTCCACGGTTTCGCCAAGAGCGGCTACCATGAGCCCGAAAGCGGCAGTCATTAAGCAGAACGCAGCGCAGATTCCAAGGAAGCCAGCAAAGCTGCCTTGGATGTGAACACCAAAGACCAAACGCGCGAAAGCAAAGAGAACGAACAAAATAAACCCGGCGATCAAGGCCGCACTGATTGCGCGACTCCCAAGCAATGTCGCGCGGGAGAGCGGCGCAGCCCGCAGGCGTTGCCACAGGCCGCTTTGTCGGAGCATCAAAAGCGTGATTCCTACATCAAGCCCCATGAACAGGATGAATTGGACACCCATTCCAGCAAAAGAATGGGCGTATCCGTTATACTCGACATTTTTTCCAGAGGTAATCGCTTCATCGCGGGTCTCGTATGGCGTCGACAAGCCGCCCCCTAAAGTGGTCGAGTTCCCCTGTCGCTCATTCCATTCCTTGACACCGGTAAGCAAATGGAGGAGCGCTGTTTTATCGTCCGGCGGAAGATCGGCGTTTTCCAGTTGGACTAGGGACTGGTTAACCATTTCCAGTCCGCTTCGACCGCGGAACATTTCTCGACTAACGGATTGCATGACGGCACCGGTTAGAATGCCTTTGACCATGCTGAACTCCACATTATGTGAAGGGTCATAGAGCAAGCCAATTTCGGGTTTGGTTGTTCTGCGAAAGAGGGCGCGGCCGGCTTCAGCTCCGAAGCCCTTTGGGATAATGATGGCAGCAGTCGCCTTTCCCTTCCGAACAGCGTCGCGCGCCGCCTCCAGGGTGGATTGCTGCACTGCAAGATTTTTCTCGGCGGCCAACTCTGAGACCAGCGCGCGAGAGATTTCGCTTTCATCCTGGTCCATGACCAGCACGGGAACTTTGCTGGTTTCGACAATGCCTTTATGTCCGCCAAAGAGGTAACCAAAAAAGGAACCGCACACGATCGGAACCAGAAGCCCCACCACAACTGCCCTGCGATCCCTGAGGAACAATTTTAAGTCTTTTCGAATCAGAGCCAGGAACGGAATCATCACGAATCGCGCAGGCTCCTTCCCGTTAAAGTAAGAAAAACTGTCTCAAGGTCGGGTTGTTCACTGGCTACGCGATTGTAAGGGTGGCCGTTTTCGTTCAGCCAGCGGAGGATCCCGGGCGCACCGCGGGAAAGGTCGTGCACTGCCACTCTAAGAGTAGTCTTTTCCAATTGAACGAACTTCACCTCCGGGAGAGCGAGGATTTTGTCTGGGTTAAAGCCGTCCGCACAGTCGAGCCCGATGGCCAGCACATTAGTGACCGGCAATAGCTTGTGAAGACCTGACAAGGTGTCATCGGCTATGACTTTTCCGTGGTCCACGATGATGATGCGATCACACAGGCGCTCGGCCTCTTCCATATAGTGAGTTGTGTAGAGAAGCGTCTTGCCCGTCCGTTTTAGCGTCTCGAGATTTTCAAAAATCGCGTTGCGGCTTTGCGGATCGACGCCGACTGTCGGCTCGTCGAGGAGGAGAATCTGCGGATCATGCAGAAGAGCTGCCGCCAGGTTCAAGCGGCGCTTCATGCCTCCGCTGAACGTCTGCACTTTGTCGTCGGCGCGGTCCGATAGTCCCACCAGATCGAGGACCTCGGTGATGATCTTTCTGGCCGGCGCGCCGGCTATTGAGTAAAGCGCCCCGAAAAACGTCAGATTATCACGCGCTGACAGCTGATCATAGAGGGCCATATCCTGGGGAACGAGGCCGATGCGAAGTTTAACCGGATCCGTATCACTCTCTACTCGCTGCCCTTCAATCAGAACTTCGCCAGCATCCGGACTGAGCAATCCGGCGATGATTGAGACCGTGGTTGTCTTCCCGGCGCCATTGGGGCCGAGAAGACCGACCGTCTCTCCGTGATCAGCCCGGAAACTGACGTCCTCCACGGCGAGCAGTTTTCCATAACGTTTCGTAAGCCCTTTGACTTCAAGCATGGCAGGCGAGTATATCACGATCGGACCCTGCGTGAATTAGTTAACGGTTAGCGTGAAGTGAATCATTGGGCGCTCACAAAACAACTGATCTAAGCAGTGCCATCCCTAACGAGCATTTGCGGCTTTTCTTACCACTTTGGCAATCGGCCGGAACAAGCAGACACGGGTCAAAACTCGTAGGCAACTGTCGCTTTGATTAACACCGGCGCTGCGAGCTGGTTGCCTGTGAAATTCTGATACACAGGAACCTCGGCATCAGCATAGAACTTCAATTTGTGAATATCGACTTCGATTCCCGGCGAAAGGAGCAGCCGCTGGAAACCCGAGGCAACCGGATGGGCGGATGCTCCCCCGCCATCGCTGGTTCGCTCCGAGATGATTGCTTGCGCCACAGGCACAATTTTGGCCTCTCTAATCTTCCACCCGCGGTGATATAGTCCGAGCGCGCTATCTAGCTCCAAACCCGGCCGGTAGTGATCCTGAGTTAGCACCGGCAAGTCGAGTTCAGTTTGCGCAAACCAAAACAAACCGGCGCGCAGATTCACATGGTGCCGGTAAAAGCCGCCCATCAGGATGTCGGCGCTCCCGGTGCCGAGTTGCGAGTCGCGGTCGACGAATTTCGAATCAAATTTATAATCGCCGGTTGGCAGCTTTACACCGAGATTCACACCAGCCGAAAGGTCCGGAGAAAATCCGGTGTAAAGTCCTTCTAGCCGGACGTCGCCAAACTGGCTCCAACGATCGGTGACAATCTTCCCGGCGTCAGTCGTGCCAGTAAATTTCCGAAAATCGTACGGCACCTGCAGCTCAACGCCCCAGCTGGGATTGAATAAATACTGAAAGCTGAGATCCGTGAAGTTGGTTTCGAGTTCTTTATCATCGTTGTGTGAAGCAGGCGCGGTCGAGGTGCCGCTCCAGTTCTGATTCTGGTCCTGAAAATCGTAATCGACCGAAACCATCGCGCCAGGACCATTCGGCAACATCGCGCTGGTCCCAACATCGAATACGTCGCAGCCGCAGGCACAGCCCGAGACAGTGCGGACAATTGTGAGCATGGCAACCACGCTTGCACACGCGGCCAGCGGAGCAGAAAAAGAATAACAAAATTTTAACATGAAAGCTCCTCCAGAGTTGAGAGCAATGCCGGCCCAAGAGCACAGCTTGCCCAATGAATGCGAACTGCGCGACGAGTCATGCACATGCACGGCGCCGCCTAGTTCGGGTTTAAATTAAGCGCGGAGACCGCGTGGGGGAGGAGAAGGCGGCGGTATTGCGTCGCACATCGATAAGGTGATTAAACCCGGGTATTCGAAAGGAATGAAAGGCGGCAAACAAACGCCGCGCACAGTTGTGCAGAACAAATCGCTCTTGCCAACCGATGATCGACCGTCGTGTTTTTTCTCGGTGTCGCGGGCTTTATTGATCTGCTTGCACAGATGACAAGGATGATCTCCATCGAATGTCTGCGCGACAGCCTGGGTGAAAGAGCAATGTTGCGAGTAGTTAACAACCATTGTCGCCCACGCGATTGACTGGAGGCCTAACCAATGGCCGCCGATCGACAAACAAACCGCAAATGCAATCACAAATCGGCCAGTTCGCCTGAGCATCGAGGCAAGGCTATGTTGAATGCACGAACAATGTCAATACGAGAGCGTCGTCCAGTTAACAAAGTATCGCACCCGGCCTAACGAATTAAACTTCGCCGGACGAAGCCCCGCAAATCGCGCGACTTTGGTGGCTCTACCGCTGCTCGCGCTTCGCCGGCGGCGAGTTGAGCGCGAAGAAGATCGTGAAGTGTAACTACACCCAGCACTGTGTTGTCGGCATCGTCAGTCAGTATCAACATACCGGTCTTCGACTCAATGAAGCGAGTTTGCGCCGCAACTCTCACCGGAATACGGGTCGCGACTGCCGTTTTACCTATTCAGAAAAGAGTTCGATCGCATCTATCAGGGATTCTGCGATCGACTCTTTCGAAAGCCATCGCTGCAAACCGTCGGTGGCCTTCTCGTGCTGGCCCGGCGCCAAGAGGAAGGCTTCCGTGCCGTCGAGCCGTATTTTGGTTAGCATCTCGAAGACGGATGTGTCCGCGCTGACCACAGCATAATTCTGAGAAGCGATCTGCGCGATGGTGGTGTCCTGCCGCGGGCGACGCACTGCTTGCAAAGCCGCGTTGATGGTGATGACGCCCGCGATTCTTTTTTCCTCCATCGCGACGAAACACGCCCCCGCCGGATAAGAAGGCAGAATAATCGCCAGCTCCGGCAAGGTCATGTCGGCCGGCAGGCTGAAGATACCGGCGTGGTTCAACTCGCGGGCCGGTTTCATGTACTGGATATTTGCCTGCATTGCGCTCGGCATGTGATGACCGCGCCGCGTGAGTTTCAAGGTGTAGATGCTTTCATTGGAAATCATTTTTCGCACACCGTAGGCGATCGCGACCGTGGTCGTCATCGGCACAATGACTCCGTAGTCGAGCGTCATTTCAAAAATCATCACGATCGCCGTGATTGCCGCGCCGGTGGTTCCGCCGACGATGCCGGCCATTCCGACCACGGCGAAAGCAGCGGGGCTGATCGTAATGCCGGGAAAAATATGCTGGAGGAAAATGCCATAGGCGCCGCCCAACGTCGCGCCGAGGAAAAGTGCTGGAGAAAAGACGCCACCCGATGCGCCGGAACCGAGGGTGAGCGAAGTAGCCAAAAGTTTGAGCGCGAAAAGTAGCAGGAGCAGCCAGAAAGAAGAGTTAAGCGTGCTGGAGAGGACGTCCTGGATCGTAGCGTAGCCCACACCTTCAATCCGGTAGGCACCGGTCTCGCGGAGGAGCACATACATGAGGATGCCGACCACGAGCATGCCGCTCATATGCCGCAAATATGGATTACGAATTTTCTCGTCGAAAAAATCCTCGAAGGCGTAGATCGACCGGATGTAAACAACCGAAACCAGACCGATAATCAGACCCAGCCCGACATAGGCCACGAGGACGAGCGGATGGGTGAGATGAAAGTAGCTGATCCGCAATTCCGGAATGGCGAACGCCGGGTTCGGTCCAAAGAGAAAGCGGCCCACGTAACTGGCGCTGGCGGTCGCAATCGCCACCGGCACCAGGGTCCAAACGCTGACTTCGTGGAGCAAAAGTTCCGCTGCGAAAAGTATGCCGCCAAGTGGGGTGTTGAACGTAGCAGTGATGCCCGCGCCGGCGCCGGCTGCGATCAACGTGGTGCGCTGCCACGCTGGAATGCGCATCCATTGACCAACGCTCGAACCGAAAGCCGAACCGATCTGAATGATCGGACCCTCGCGGCCGACCGATCCGCCGCTGCCAATCGAGAGCGCGGAAGCAAGTGATTTGATCACCGCGACGGCCGGTCGAATGATGCTTTTGTTATAATAGATGGCGTCCATCACTTCCGGCACGCCGTGACCCTTCGCTTCCGGTGCGAAAGTTCGTACCAGCCAGGTCACACCAATAGCGCCGATGACCGGCACGAGAACAATGAGTGGTCCCCAGGGACCGGGCGGCGTGTGGATGTTGGCTTCGTAGAAAAAGGAAATTTTTCCAAGAAAAAACAGGTTGTGCAAAAATGCGATCATCCCGCGAAAAACCCAAGCGCCGCATCCGGCCACAAATCCAATCAGCATCGCGAGCAACCAGAAACGCAGGGGGGAAAGGGCGGCTTTCTTCGGAGGTTTATCGTCCTTTGGCCGAGACAACGGCACCGGCTTTTCCAAGTGTTGTTGTTCAGCCACGAGAGAGACTTTTCGTCGGCGCCATCGGTCGCGCGCAGTTCAAAAACACAGGCCCATGATAGGGCGAACCGCAGCTCCCTTCAATGCTCGGCATAAGCGAGGAAGCTCGCCAAGTAGGCTCATGAATTCGACACAAGGCAAAGGCCGCTTGCAGGCCGACGAACGAGTGAACAACAAAAGCGCCCACCATCGGTCGAGTCCTGTCGTGGACACGGTGTTGCATCAACTCCTCACATGGCGCGATTTCTCGCCGAACCGGTCTTGTTCGCTGTTCCAGAGTCCACGAGTTCTTTATTTGAATATCCAGAATAGCCTTCGAAAATATCTTAAGTTGGGCGAACTTGAAAAGGGCGTTATGCCTATTCAATTTGAAGATGATTCCAGTGGAAAAGTCGTGGTAGTCCGTGTGAGCGGAAGACTCACGCTGGATGAATACAAGCAGTTTGTTCCGGAATTCGATAGATCTGTTGAGAGGAAGGGCAAGATCCGATTATTGTTCGAAATCTCGCAACTTCATAGCTGGGAAGCGGGCGCGGCGTGGGAGGATATCAAACTTGGCTTCAAACATTTCGCGGACATCGAACGTCTGGCCATGGTCGGCGAAAAGAAGTGGCAGGAGGTCATGAGTTGGGTTTGCCGCCCGTTCACCACGGCTGAGGTTCGCTATTTCGATCATGGCGATATCCTAGCCGCGCGAAAATGGTTGGAGAGCGATTGAACCAGCGCTCGTTGGATGTTCGACAATCCTGCCGCGACCGTCAGACAACGACCATTGCTCTCTGGCTTAATGTGGTCTGTCTCGACGCCCCGCTTGTGGCGGTTACGTGGCAATGGTTTTTTGCTAAGAATTTTCGCGTCGCTTTACCCGTCGTCAGTGCCGTTACGCTGTTTCTCAGCGCATGGCTGATCTATTTGATCGATCGATTGGTCGATGCCCATTCCCTTCCGCGCGATTCGGCGAAAACGGTGCGGGAAGCATTTTGTTTGCGCCACAAGAATGTTTGGCTGGGATTGATTCTGGTGATTGCGCTGGTGGATACGGCGTTCGTTTTCTGGCGGCTCGATCACGACGTCTTCGTGGCGGGAATATTTCTTGGCGCCATAGCGGTGGTTTATCTGGCGGTCAATTTCGCAGCCAATAAACTCTGGGCGGCGATTCCACTGAAGGAAATAGCCGTCGGGTTTTTGTTCGCAGCGGGAACACTCCTCGCCCTCGCTCCGAACCTTTCGGTCGCAATGTCCACAATTACAGGCCGGACATTTGCACTTGCCGCCTTCATCTTCGCCTGTCTTTGTGCACTCAATTGCATGAGCATCGCCGTGTGGGAACGGGGTCTCGACCGAATGCAGGGAAAACATTCCATTGCCACATATTGGCCTAGGGCAGAGATTTTTGTACAGATTCTCTTCGCGATTCTCGTCGTCGCCTCTTTCTTTCTCGGAATTCTAAAACCGCCGCTTTGGCCGCTCTCTAGCTGTTTTGCACTTAGCGCGGTCCTTTTGATCGCGCTTCACTTTGTTCCTGTCTCCCGCGACGAGCGAACGGCTTTGGCCGACTTGGTTCTCCTCACTCCGCTGGCCTGGCTGTTAGCTGGAAAGGTCGTGTGAGCTTCGACCGTGTCGCGCGAGCTTATTGCTGGTTGGAAACCATCGTGTTTGGAAGCGCGCTCCAAAACGCGCGCACGTATTGGATCAACGAAATTCCTCCTCCCAAGCGGGTCCTGATTGTAGGAGAAGGTAATGGCCGCTTTCTGTGCGAACTATTGCGGCTATATCCGAAGGTTGAAATCGACTGCATCGACGCAAGCGGACGGATGTTAGAGCTGGCTCGTGCGCGGGTGCGCCGACTTTGTCCGGACTCGTTGGCGTCGGTGCGATTTTTTCATTTAGATGTTCTTCGCTGGTCGCCGTCCAACTCATACGATCTTTTGGTAACGCATTTCGTCCTCGATTGCTTTTCGGCCGAGCAAGTAGAAGAGATCGTCGTGAAGCTGGCGCAGGCCGCTCGGCCCGCTGCAGTTTGGTTGATCGCAGATTTTACGATTCCGCGTCGAAGATTTGCGCGAATGCATGCGCAATTCTGGCTCCAAATAATGTACGCCTTCTTTCGAGCGAGTGCGGCGATCCCCGCCAAGAAGCTTGTCGATCCGTCGCCCTACTTGCAGAACAACGGATTCGTTTGCTGGTTTCGAAAACTGTCGCGATACGGAATGTTGAAATCCGAGCTCTATCTCGCGCAAAACCCGGAGACAGAGCGACCCATAACCGGTGTTCGAAATTCTTTGCGGCCGAGGAAAGTCGCCTCTAAAGCAATCGAATGATGCCCGTTGCCGCTGCCGCTCCGTTTGTTCATGAGCCGCCGATGGTCATCATGTTGCCATTTGCGTTGCTCCTACTGTCAATCGCCGTCGCACCACTTATTCTTCAACGTCATTGGGAGCAACATTACCATCGCCTTTGTCTCGGCCTAGCCGCGGTCGTTTTTTCTTACTATCTCTTTGCCCGTAACGATTCAGCGCGTGTCCTTCACGCTTTATTCGATTACAGCAGTTTCATCGTCGTGGTGGGCTCGTTTTATGTCGTCGCCGGCGGAACCCACCTCCGGATGCGAAGTCATGCCGCACCTGCGGAGAATGCACTCTTTCTGTTTTGCGGCGCACTGCTGGCGAACATCGTCGGAACGATCGGCGCATCCATGTTGTTGATTAGGCCTTGGATCCAGATGAACAAAGCACGCTTCGGCGGATTTCATCTCGCATTCTTTGTGATCATCGTGAGTAATTTCGGCGGTGCGCTACTGCCAGTCGGGCCACCGCTCTTCCTCGGTTACCTCAAGGGCGTCCCATTCTTTTGGCCGCTACTCCACTGTTGGCGGCCCTGGCTTCTCGCGATTGGCTTGTTGCTCCTAGTCTTCTATTTCGTTGATGGTCGCAGCTCTTCGTCATCGCCAGCGGCTTCGTCCGCATTGGCTGAAGACCGGACGTGGCATGTCTTCGGCAAACGCAATTTAGCCATTATGTCGATCTTGCTCGCCGCGCTCATCGTGCTGCCGCCGCTCTGGCGAGAAGGAGCAATGTTGATCTGCGCAGTCGCGTCGTATCGATGGACAAAGCCTCATGTTCATCAAGCCAATGCCTTCACCTTCACGCCGATAAAGGAAGTCGCCTGGCTCTTTCTCGGAATCTTCGGGACTATGATTCCGGTGCTCGATTACGTCGAGCTGCATGCGCCTGACCTCGGCGTCCAAACCGACCTGCAGTTCTTTTGGGCCACTGGTTTCCTTTCTGCACTCCTCGATAACGCGCCAACCTATCTCACATTCCTCGCCGGCGCGCTTGGCCTGCACGGTTTCGATATGAATAATGCGAATCAGGTGTCCGAGTTCGTCGCACGCCACGATCATTCTTTGGTCGCGATTTCACTAGGCGCAACATTCTTCGGTGCGCTCACTTATATCGGCAATGGACCTAACCTGCTCGTCAAAGCCATTACGCAGGATCTGAAAGTCACGACCCCGAGTTTCCTAGGTTTCATTTTAAGAACATCGACAGTCCTCGTCCCGATTTTCATTTTGATTTCAATCTTGTTCTTTCGGCGATGAAACGACCCCGCGCGCTGACCATCTTAATGTGGTTTTGTCTCATCTATGCTATCGGCGCGGGGTTTGGAATTGGCGCCGCGATTGCCGATCTTGGCCGTTACGTCGGCGGCTACTCAATCGGCGGAATGCCGGTTAGCCGTGAGCAATGGCTCACAATCGCAGCGCCGCTAGTCGCTACGATCGCTCTCCTCATGGCGGCGACAGCACTTGCGCTGAGACGCGAATATCGGTGGGCACGCATAACGTTCATGTGCATCTGGCCGACCATTATTGCCTACGGAATCGGCTGCGCTATCATCGGCGCAGTGCCGTGGAAACTTGGGCTGCGCGCTCTGGTCGACGCCGCGGTTGTCGGCGCGGTCGCAGGTTGGCTTTTGTTTTTCTACAAACCAAGCGTTGCCTATTTCGAAGGGTGTTGGCCTAACGAGTCGTGGAGAAGGCTTTAATGTAATACAAAAACCCGGAGCCTACGGGGTCCGATACTCCCGCCGTGGCGGGATCATTTACGGCTTTTCTTTAGCCGAGACAGCGCGATTTCCTTGGCACGCCGTCGCCTTGTGCGAAGGCGGCTCCTGGGTTAAGCCCCTGAGAGTTTGCGATGCGCGAGCAACAACCGGGTTCGCGGACACAATGGCATCCGAGCACACCGACGAAGGCGCCAAGCACGGGGGCGACAAGATAAATCCACAAGTGTTGCCAGTGTCCGGAAATCAGGGCGGGGGCGAGTGATCGAGCGGGGTTCATCGAGGCTCCGCATATCGGCCCCGCGAACATGGCTTCGAGTCCAATGACAGCACCGACGACGATTCCAGCCGTAATCCCTTTTTCGGCTGCTCCGGTTGAGACGCCGAGTATTGCGAACATGAGAATCGCCGTCAGGATCAGCTCTAAGATGAACGATTGCATTTCCGACCCTGCCGGAATCGTCGCGCCCAACATCGCATTCTCTGGAAAAAGAACGCGCAGCAAGCCACTAGCCGCTACTGCCCCGGCGAACTGACTCACGATATATGGAAGCGCCTCGCGAACTGGAAACCGTTGAGCCGCGACAAATCCCAAACTGACCGCAGGATTTAGGTGCGCTCCGGATATATCCCCAACTGTGTAGATCATCGCGAGCACGATAAGGCCGAATGTTAACGCAACGCCGACATGCGTGATCGCGCCGCCGCTCGTTTCGTTTATTATGATCGCGCCGGTGCCGGCGAAGACCAGGGCGAACGTGCCGATGAATTCCGCTGCAAGTTTCTTCACGTCGTGCTCGCGACGCAATGTTCTTCGCAGAACGAATCAATCTTCGCGTGAATCTGATCGCGGACACGGCGCGTCTTTTCCAAGCGATCCTCGGGCGTGCCGATAAATTTCGAAGGATCATCGAACGGCCAGTGTAAGCGAGTCGTGACGCTCGGAAAGATCGGGCAACCCTCGGCTTCTGCTTCACTGCAGACGGTTATTGCGAATTGAAACATCTGGCCTGATTTCCAAACATCGAACACGCGTTGGGTTGTGTTCTTTGAAATGTCGATCCCGAGTTCATTTAGCGACTCAATCACAAGTGGATTGATCGTGCCGGGCTCTAATCCGGCGCTCTGTGATTCAAAAAATTCGGCGCACGCCCTATTCAACAATGCTGCCGCCATCTGGCTGCGGGCACTGTTATGAACGCAAATGAACAGAACTTTTTGCTTTGGCATTTTTCCTCCTTTGGCTTGCACCCCGGTTAAATAGGCGTTGCGGCTCACAACAGCGTTTTTGAAGCTGAGAAAGCTTTTCCAAATCCCGTTTGAACACGGCGTCTGTTTGGACACAGTCCTGCAAGCATTTCAGATTTCGCTCCAATTCGCCCGCGCGTCGATCGGGCAGCGAATAGATAATCCAATTTTGTTCCCGTTCGGTTGCCACCATCCCTCTTCGTCGCAGGTAAGCCAGATGCTTTGAAATCTTCACCTGTGGTTCGCCTAGAATGTCCTGAAAATGACAGACGCACAGCGGCGTTTGGGTGAGCAAAAGCAAAATCCGCAGGCGCGTCGGATCGCATAGACATTGGTAGATTTGGATCAGGTCCATGCTCCTCAACAGCAAGAGGCGGATTCAGCGCAACAGCCGGTCGCCTTTTCAAGCCTCGCCCGTTCACGCGCCCGACATTGGGTGCGGCCGCGCCGCAAGATCAGGTCTAGGTGATTACCCTCTAGTTTCGCTTCGGCGATCGGATATTGCGCTACGACACAGCAGTCATATTCAATATCTACATCCAGGTCAGCATCCGGAACCACACGATGCCCGAGTTGCAGAATTCTTGCCAACCGATCCGACCTGAGCCGATGATCCGTATCGCTGCCAACGTGAGTTTGCAGCACAACCTTTTCCTCATTTCCGATCAGTCCACCACAATCGATGAAATTCCTGACGACGTGTCCAACTTCGGTCACGTGCGCGTGAGCAGGGATATAGTCGCCATCCGGCAACACGAACCGAGGAAAGGTGTCTGGGTTTGTTTTCAAAACGTCCTGTAGATCGCGCAATTTCATACGCGAGAGATATTCCTGTATAGGAATATAGTCAAGTGCCGATCAATACGACGCAGCTGGAATCAATTCAAGTGTATTCGCCTAACGAATCGTTTCTGTAATACAAAAACCTCGGAGCCTACGGGGTCCGGTACTCCCGCCGTGGTGGGATCACTTGCGGCTTCTCTTTAGCCGAAACGGCTGATCTCCGACTTCTGTCCTCCGACCTCTGGCTTTGTTTCTCCTAGGTCGCCTGCCGAGCCGTAGCCTTGGCGAAGGCTGGAGCCCTTGAAGCGAAGGGTCCGAACCTTTTTTGACACCTGATAAGCAGTCAGGCGCTCCGACTAGTGATCGAGCTTTTTCGGCTCCAAGCCGGCTAGGAGTTTCTGAAAGCGCGGCTGATTGCGCAGAGAGTCCCAGCCGGGATTGAAACGGAGGTCGCCGTAGGAAACACTGCCGGGTATTTTTGCGAGCATCTCCAATTTCTCGATCGCCCGCGCGGGTTCGCCTGTCCACGCGTAAACCTTTGCGAGTCTTCCCACCATGTCGCCTCCAAAAAGTGGGTCGGACTCGATCGGCACAAGCTCAACTGCGCGCTGCGCTTCATGAATGGCCTCTTCCTTTCGCCCCAGACCGGCATCCATCTGCGCGACGGACATAAAATAAAATTCGTCCCTTCTTCCATCTGCGTTCTCCCAGAGCGCGCGCGCGCCCCGGAAAGCAGCGCGGGCGGCGCTTTCATCGCCGCGATCTCTGTTCACTTCTCCATTCGCGCAACTAAATGGTGGTTTTCCATCGAAAAAATTGTCGGCTTGTTCGGCAGGCGTGGTGGCAATGATCTGGGCGGCACTGTTGTAATCTCGCAGGTAAAGGGCGGTCTGAAATCGCGTTTCGATACCAATGGCTGGAGATAATCGCGTCAGGATTTCGCGTGCAGCCTCCGGTTCGCCTTCGGCCAGTTTCATCTCCGCGATGTCCGCGTAAAGCGAGGAAGTGAATTCCGGTTTTCGCTTCATGGCTTGATAGGCAAACCGCTCGCCTTCGGCAAAACGGCGCATCAAGCGGTAATCCTCGCACAGCCACTCGATGATCTCTCCGTTCTGCGGATCGAGCTCGTAAGCGCGGCGTGCCTCCGCGAGTGAATCGTCCCAGTGATTTTGACGGCGATCGATCCGCGCTTCAAAAAAGAGTCCATCGGGATTGTTAGGCAATAATCTTCGGACGATGGCGATCTCGTTCCGCGCCGCTTCAAACCTATTTAGAAAAAGATCATAACGAGCGAACGCGAGATGCGGATCGCCCATATTGGGATGCAACTGCATCGCGTGGTCGATCGCTTCCCTCCATAGTCGGTCTACCGACTCGCTATCTTTCCCGGCATGAACAGCATCTGAATGAAGCTGACTGTAAACCTCCGCAAGAGAACAGTAGGCGAGAACAAACTTCGGATCGCGCTCGATCGCCTGATGCAACAACTCTATAACTCGCGGGTTCTTATGCGACCACTCATTCAAGTCCGTCCGGCGACTCAAAGTCTTAGCTTCATTATAAAGAGCGTAGGCGGTCAGATCCGAAGTCGGGAGCTCGTTGTCGTTCGCGCCTAAGTTTTCCGACGGCGACGCGGGCGGGATCTTCCCCCGCAGGAAGAAAACGGAGATCGTCCCAAGCAGAAGAATCAACGCTGCGATGAGCGCGCGCCTTTTCCGGCGAGCCGATGAATGAGTTCTCGCCCGGCAAGTTTCCAACTGGCCTAACAACTCTCGCGCCGAGCCGGGGCGCCCAGCCGGATTCTGATCAAGCAGGCGCTGCAAAAGCTGGATTAAACAAGCCGGTGTTTTTCTTTGCGTCAATTGCTCCAACGGCAAAGGCCGGGTTTTCTGGGACCTTTGAATTTCCGCAATCGTTTTTCCCGGATACGGGACCTCGCCGATTAACGCGTACCAAAGAGTCGCCCCTAACGAATAAATATCCGAACGGGCATCGGCTGACGCGCCGGCGAATTGCTCGGGACTGGCGAACGCCGGCGTGCCGATGAAACTGCCGTGAGTCAGATCGGCTTCCGCCACAGCATTCATCGTTTTGGCCAGCCCGAAATCGATCACCTTCACCTCCATGGCCGAGGATTCGAGACGCACGATCATGATATTGCCCGGCTTGAGATCGCGATGGATCAAACCTTGGGCCGCCGCCGCCACCAACGCGCGCGCTATTTGGATCGACAAATCGAGAGCTCGGTGCGGTGCGAGTGGGCCGTCGCGCCGGACGAGGGCCTCCAGCGTTTCGCCCTCCACCAGCTCCATCGCATAGTAGCAGCGATCGCTTTCGGGTGTAGCGCCGAATTGGAAAATGCTGGCCACATTTGGATGTTTGAGGGCCGCGGCCGTGCGCGCCTCCCGCAAGAAACGCGCGCGCACAACTTCGGCATTGCCGTTGGTTGACGGGATTTCGACGACCTTCAACGCCACGAGGCGATGCAAAACTTTGTCCCGCGCTCGATAAGTCACGCCCATCGCGCCGGAACCGAGCTCCCAGAGCGAACCATCCTCGCACTGCACGATCTCGAAATCGCCGAAGCCTAACGATCCGTCACTCTCGTCCGATTCGGTTAATCCGCCACGCAACAGGCAAACCAGGCAATCAGTCTTTGTATCCAGCGGTTCTCCGCAAACGGAGCACGTCAGGCCGGTTAACGTCGCGATCATCCCGGGTCAGGCAGTCGTTAGAATACGCAATAATTCGCGCAGTTCGCCTTCGACTTCGCCTTCCTGTGCGACCGTGCGCCGCACTTCCGCCCGCAAAGCGTCCCGATAACGGGAACGCAATCGTGTGATGTCACTGCGCAAAGTCGATTCCTGAATTCCAAGTTGGAGCGCTAATTCCGGGTAAGAGGGAAGAGGATCCACGCCGCCGGTGAGAAAAACCTTCAGTTTCCGAAAGACTCCCTCCTTGCCGCTCCCTTGGTAATGACGAGACAAACTTTCCAGAGCATCCCTGACAAGCGTCTGAGCCCAGGTTTGCTCAAAAACGCGATCTTCATCCGGGACGTGATTCGCCACGATCTGAGCCTGGAAACTCGACTCCGCCTCCTCGATCCGCATTTCGTTAAACACGATGAACTCGCTTCCGCCGCCGCGCTTGAGCGCGCGATTGCGGTCGAAATCATCGGCCAGGAAGTTTTTGATCGAGGCGAGCAGAAACGAGCGGAACTTTCCCTTTTGTCGATCCACCCGGGTGTAGATTTTTCTTTCGATCAGGAAAACGAAGAAACTTTGGGTCACATCCTGGGCGTCGTGAGTGGAATACCCGCGGCTTCGGACGAAGCTATAAAGGGGCGGCCAATAAGTCTGGCAAAGTTGGGTTAGCGCGGCGTGGGCTTCTTGCGGATCGGAATCGATTTTTCCCGCCGCCGTAACCACGCTCCAGTGGGTAGAAGGGAAGGAGGCCCTGGGGTCAGGCAGCATCTCGGCGGGCCGCAACATGCCGGGGGTTTTATCAAAATTGCGCGAAAACTTCAAGCCACGAAGAAAGGCCCAGATTTCCTGCAGCAACCGCGCCGGAATTCCTTTGGAAAGGAGTGAACACACTCATCGCAGGAAAGGAAACCCATGTCCACCCGTCGATTCCACGATTACCACGGAAGAATGCGACGACTCCTTCTTGCTTGCTTATTGGTTATGCTCTGGCTGCCGTGCGCCCAGGCCCACGGTTACATCCAACTAAACCTGACCAACCGCAGCGGTTATAATGTGACGTTTTATTTTAGATGCGGGAATCTCGGACCTTCCCAAACTTATTACTTAGCGGATGGGCAAAGCGGCACTTATAATGTATGCCACTATGGCGGCAGGACCTCAATTTCGATTGGCCAGACCTATGGCGCTGTAACTCAGATGATCTCCTCGAGTTCCTGCGCGCTTTACTATAACGCGAGGCTACAACAAATTCGGATTAGCTACGCTAACTAGCGGGAAAGAATAATATTAACCTTTCTATTAAGGCTCATGAGAGTAAGTTTTCAATCGCGGCTACCGGTGGCTTGTTGCTGCTGCTGGCCTCGGCGGTTGACCATGGATGATTCCATTGTGGGAGGGAATCCTGTTTCCAAACTATGCCGGATACGGTCAGCGTCGCGTCCAGCGCGGCCATAACCCGCCAGCGCCAACGCCTCTTGCCAGTTCCACCGCCCTCCCATCCGACGGTAAATGATGGTTTGACCGTGTACGATTTAACACGTGCGTCTCTGCCAGAGACGCACTAAGACTTATATTACCGAACGAAGATACTTTTGTGTTTATACTCACCGGTTCCCAGGTGTCGCTGTCGGCCGGCTTTTGAAGCGCGATGTCCTTGTCCCGTTCTCGGTCGTCGATCTGCTGCCGCGAGTGTAATTGGAGGAAGGCGTCGGCGTGCTGCGTTGCTGGAACCGCGTCCGGGTCGGAGTCGGCGTAACCCGAAACGGGTGCCCCGTGTGCGCCGGGGTTGCAGTCGGCATAACCCGAAACACGCGTCCCGTTGGTGGTGGGGTCGGAGTCGGAGTCGGAGTCGGCATAACCCGAAACGAGCGTTCCGTGGGTGTCGGATTCGGAAGCGGTTTACAATTTCTGAATGCTTCCACTTCGGAAGGGTAGCATTGACCACCCTTCTCCTGGCAATCCGCGGCGGTGGTCTGGACAGCTACTCCATTGACGCAGCACCAACAGGTCAAGGTTAGTTTACAGTTTCTGAATGCTTCCACTTCCGAAGGGTAGCATTGACCACCTTTCGCCCGGCAATCCGCCTCGGTGGTCTGGATGACCTTTCCATTGATGCAGCACCAACAGGTCAAGGTAAGTTTACAATTTCTGAATGCTTCCACTTCCGAAGCGTAGCATTGACCGCCCCTCTTCTCGCAATCCACCTCTGTAGTTTGGACAATTTCTCCATTGATGCAGCACCAACAGGTCAAGGTAAGTTTACAATTTTTGAACGCTTCTTCTTTAGAGCCGTAGCATTGACCACCATTTTTCTGGCAATCCGCTTCGGTGGCCTGGATAACCTTTCCATTGATGCAGCACCAACACCCCCTTTGAGGGGGACACGGAAGCGGCGACCCCCAGCAATTCGGTGGACGCGGCGGACACAGAGGGTGATGTCCCGGGAGGCCATGCCATTTATAACAACCGCAGCCCGCTTCCCACCACCAACCTCCGCCCTCTTGAATCCAGACCCATTGACAACAATTATACGACCACATGCCGCCATCGACTGCCAGGGGCTTAAGCAAAAAGGCGTGCTTGTCCCCGTTGGCGGTGATCCCTTCGCCAATGATGAGGCAAGAATCGCTGATCGACGTGGCCGCGGTCAGAATGGAAAAGTCGCTGGTGGACAAATCACACAGCGTATTGAGATCAAACATCTGGCCGTTGGCGTAAAGGAAGGCGTGCGCAGAGTTGTCACTCATGGTCGAGGATCCAACAATCATCCCGGCCGCGTTAGTCCCCTGACTTGCAACTCCGAAGGCCGTGCTTGTAGTTCCGCCTAGTGTTCCTAGATCGACAACGCTAAAACTGAGATCTGCGTGAGCGTGAGTGCCGGCGATGAAGAGGAAAAGTAGCGCGACTAAATGGATTTTGGTTTTCGTTTTCACAGTTATGGGGATTCGTCTTGATCCGCTTACCCCCTTAGGCACCGTGTAAGCGTCAGTTCGGGTGTATGTTTTTTGGTTCGAATCGATCTTCTGAGTCGAGGGGAAGTTATGCGCCGTTTTTGAGTTAAGAGTATTCTTCCTTCTTACTAAGGAATTTGGGCGCGGTTGCTGCGGGAAATCGTGAGCTTTCCTGTGAGGGAAACGACGTCAGAGACGGTTCTTACTTCGAGCGACTTCTGCTTCTTGAAGGGAAGCTAGGCGGCTAATGGCTCGCGCCGGACGCGAACAACATCAATTGGTACGTCGGAGGCGTGATTCCCTTGGCTCTGAGGTCACTAATTCGTTGCCGTTGGGCCGTAATAGCCAGCGCTAACCTGAGCTTATGCAAAAAGTCCCACGATTTCCTGCAGCAACCGCGCCTGGATTCCTTTTGTACTGGGAAAAGCAGTCATCGCTTCGAACCGATTACAATTAGTGCGCGCGTATCCCCAGGAAGCCAACAGTCAAACGGGAGCCCTTGGTGAATCCGTCTCTTACCCAAGCAGATTCGGCCGGGTAATCCGGATCGAAGCCAATAGCATCAATAGCCCCTTTCAAGGCAGATTGCTCGCGTTCGTGCTCTGCATCTTAACTCTGTCGAGTACGTTGCTGGCCCAGGAGCCTTCCCCTGGGTCTCCTAGTCCGACAGTTACGCCCACATCTCCGCTTTTCATCGCAGTTCCGAGACTTACGCCCAGTGCCGCGGAGTCGGCGCGAAAAGCAATTGCGGAGCTGCGACGATACGCAGAGCGAACACCGACGCCGTCGCGCAATGCCGGTTCCTCGTCTCCGGCTGACACGCCATTGCCAACCGTGCCTCCCGCACCTCCAGCGCAAGCTGCGCCAACGAGCCTTAGGGATAGAGCGGAAGCCGGCGATGCCCAAGCGCAATGTCAGCTTGGGCTTTCCTACGTGAACGGCGATGGTGTGGCGAAAAGCTTTTCTGAAGGTGCGAGATGGTTAACCAAGTCGGCTCAACAAAACAACGCCTTGGCTGAGTTGAATCTGGGGGTCTGCTATTCGCGAGGCTTCGGTTTACAGAAGAATCAGGCTGAAGCTTGCAAATGGTATTTGAAAGCGGCCGAGCAAAATAATGCAGTCGCTGAGGCCCTTCTTGGAGATTGCTACCGAAACGGCGATGGCGTTCGGAAAAATGCGGCTGAGGCCTGCAAATGGTACTATGAGGCGGCCAAGCAAGGTAACGGTTTCGCGCAAGTGAACCTAGGATATTACCTTATGAATGGCATCGGGGTGCGGAGGGACGATGTGCAGGCCTATAAATGGTGCGCTTTGGCAGCGGCCAAAGGCGACGACAACGCCGCCGCCAAGGGCAACCTGGTGCTTCTCGAGGCGAGGATGTCGCGCTCTGCGATTACCCAGGCACAAGCTTTGGTCAGGGAATTTGCATCGGGTGGAGGAACGCCCGCAGAAGGCGGAAGTCCGTATGTTCCGGCGACGATCTCCGCGGATCAGACGGAAGTGGCGAATAAAATCATTGCGCTTTCAGACGAACTGAAAAACCCGAAGCGCGACGCTCGAAAGATTATGCTGGATCTGTGTAACGCATACAACATCTTAGACCACAACATAGTAACTGATCCGAAGTCTCGAGTGGCGCTCTTGCCGCAGCGTTTAGAATTCCTTCTGGCGCTGGAAAAAGACCAGCAGTGGCGTTTGATGTATGTAGCGATGGCGCATTATCGCCTGGTGGCGGGCAGATCTTTGCGAAATCGGCCGGCTTGGGACGCCGAGGCTGCAATCCAAATCGGCAAACCCGATGAAGTGGAAAAATGGCTGGCAAAGGTTGGGAATGCCTTTTCCAAGGATCCAGAGGTCGATCTTTGGAAAGCAGTTTTAGATGACAAGCGCGCCCGTTGGGCTCAAGCGTTGGCGGAAGCGTCTTCCGCCTTGGTCAAAGCGAAACCGGGCTCGAACATCGCTCTTCCAGCAGTGACCGCGAAAGCCCATTTTTACAAATTTCGTGCACTCCTTTATCTAGGCAGACTGGCGGAAGCGAAGATTGCGCTCAATCAGGCGCTCGCGCTCGACAACACCAACGCGGAATTTAACCATTACCAAGGAACGCTGGCGTTCGCGGAACAGAACAAGTTAGTCTGGTCGGATATTTATCAGCAAACGGTCCCGCTGGGCATTTACCATCTCTTCACTTCAGGTGGAGGGAAAAGTCTGGCCGGAAGCCTTTGTGGGTTCAAGCTCACGACGCTCACTCCATCTCCGCGGACAGTGAGGATGAGCGTTGAGATTCCGGAAGTGACGGAAACGCTAACCCAAAGCGTCCTACTGCTGCCCGGAAAAACCGCGGGGTTCTTATTGACGCCGCCGTTGAAATCCAGTTTCGATCCGTCTGCGTTACGAGCAGAACGTCCGGCGGCATTGGTGGTCAATATAACAGATGAGGCGACAAACAATTCGCTCCTAAGCCAATCGTTTCCAGTCAAGTTGCTGCCGTTTGATTCGCTACCTTTCTCGATTAAGACGCCGCAAAACACCCATCCAATGCGTTGGGAATTCATGGGCGCCTGGGTGACGCCCAATTCCCCTGCGATTGAACAATTCCTGACCGCCGCCAAGGCACGCGTTCCGGACCATAACTTTACCGGGCCTCAAGGTCCTTCGCTGCCACAAGTGCAAGCGATGTTCGAAGAATTGAAATCAACCGGGGTCACCTACGTAATGGATCCAACAATATTCTCTCGGTTCGATTTCATCCAACGCACGCGCTTTCCGAGGGAGGTTTTGGCCAGCCATAACGCGCAATGTCTGGAAGGCACCGTGCTCTTTGCCAGCTTGCTCGAATCGATCGGCCTCGAGCCATATATCGTACGCGTGCCAGGTCACGCTTTTGTTGGTTGGGAACCAACGAAAAGAGATTACGCCACCCCCGGCACTATCTATTACCTGGAAACGACCATGGTTGGGTCGAGCACGTTCTATACGGCAATGCAAACGGCGGCGCAGAATGCGGAGAACCACAAAGCTGAATTTAAAGTTCCCCACTCCGGTTCGGTTCTCTTGAAAGTCAGCGACCTCAGAAAGGCGGGCATCACGCCGCAGCCCTACCAATGATGAGTTTATAACAGTTCGCATGCAGTCAAAGACACATCCCATATCAAATCGGTAACTAAACACCTATGAAAGTCACGTACGCACTCGCAATCGCACTTCTACTCCTCGCGACCATTCTTGGTCGAGTCGTTCTAGCACAGAACCCGACATCGACCCCTTTCCGTCCTCGTCCCGATACCACACTCAGAAAAGCCTACACACCTACTATTCCGAAGAAACCGACTTACCGTTATCAGCCCAACACCACACTCAAAACCGATCTTCCGAAGAAACCGACAACCTTCCGTCCGCGCCCCGATACCACACTTAGACCAACCCCAACTCCTGTCCCCGATACTTCCTTTGACCCATTTGCCAGGGGTCCGCATCCGGTGGGTTCGAATAGGAGAACCTTTACCTTCCCGAACGGAGTACACGTAGAAATAGAAATGTTAGGAGACAACGTGGCATTCACATACCCTAATGGACACCGCCGCGTCACTCACAAACACGATGTCGATCACGAACCTCGGGGCGCTAATCCTTTGATTCCTTGTGGGGAAAAATTGCACATTCTACTCAGCACTAATCCCGAATCGCAGACATGGAGACGCATGTGCGTTGATTATATTAATCATTGCTGAGTGCTTCGCTGGTCAGCGTGTTTTAGATGACTAAGTATTGTATTCTTGGAATTGCCGCTCTGCTCTTCATCGCTGCCAGCACACTGCTCGCGGAGGACTTCCCTTTCGAGAATCCGCTGGCCGGAAAAGAGGCTAGCGCCACTTTTACGAAGGCATCAAACCTAAAAGGCAGCGCTGAAGCTTCACGGGTACAAATTAACGACAAGAGTGGCGCGGTGATTCTGCAACAGGACTTGGCCAAACAGGATGTGCGATCAGCGCGATGGACCGAAGATGGAAAATTTCTAGTTATTACTTCGCTTAACAGCGAAGGTCACTCGCCCTGGCGCTTCACGGTAGATGTTTTTTCTGTAGATGCCCGAGAGCTCCGGCTACTCTCCGATGAAACGCGGCCGCCGTGCATCAGTAGTCAGATCTGGTGTCAAGCTCCCGACACCCTGATTTTGGTTGGACACACATTCGAGCATCACATTGCCGCGCCTGATGATCCGATCTTGCTCCGGTATGAAATGAAAAAGCTCTGGCCCGAGCTGAAAAAACTCTAGGGCTTATAAGGCAATGGCGCTTTCACCGCGAGTCTGTCGAAAGACACTATTAGTCAAGGGCCTCTTACAGGCTGCGACAGCATCCGCTATTCTGCTTATCGAAGTCACTTCATTTGGTGCGCGTCTAATTGAAAAGCGTGAAAGCGCGAACCACGTATTCACTGGTAAGGTGGAAACGTTGCATCTGCAGAAGATCAATGGCTACCTTAATTACACCGTCGATGTGGCGGTGACGTCGATTGAAAAAGGAGACGGAATCAAAGTGGGCCAGGTGGTGCCAGTTTACTGTTATCTGAAGGATCCGGATTGGTTAAAGGACAAGAGCGAAGAAGAGAAAAGACACGATGCGCTAAGACGCGTTTCTCCCGGCTCGAGCCCTTGAAGCCGAGCATTTGGAACCTCTTTGACACTGAGACAGTTCTGACCGCTGATCGGTGACTTCTGACCTCAAGAGAAGGGAGTTACGGACCTTCGATTAATACCCTTTTGACACCATTTCATAGAGTTCGTGGCACTGTGGACGTCCAACTAGAATGTTCTGGCCACGCGGAACCCGCCGCTGTGGTCCCGGCCTGACGATTTGGGC
>DATINV010000208.1:0-11856 GCA_035473775.1 Chthoniobacterales bacterium | reverse complement strand
CGCTCGGTCGAAACAGAAGATTAACTCCGGTTTTGCGGCAAAATTCTTCGTCGTCTTTTTCGGGTCTCGGATAACGCTCGTAATCGCTACCGGGTTCGAATTGGAGAGGGTTCACAAAAATACTGACGACGACTTCTCCATGTTTTCCGGCCTTCTGGCGCGCGACTCGCATTAATTCACCATGCGCCTTGTGCAGGGCACCCATCGTCGGCACCAGCACGCGAGCGCGGGCAGCGCGATCGGGGCGATTTCCGATGCTCTCTATTATTTCCACAGAAAACCTATGTCTGATTCCGCCATGGCGTTCTCGAATCCTAAGTCTAGCGCAGCATATGTTTCTTCTCGCCTGCGTCTTTGATCCCACGCTGAGTTAGGGTCTTGGCGGTATCGCTGGCGGCAGGCGCTATCTGGAAGGCAGCAAAACCCAGGCAGCAAACGGAGAACCGCATGAAAGCGCAGGGCATTCTGCAACCATTAACTACTCCCGCGCGCTGCGCCATCGCCGGTGGTGCGATTTCTTTCAGAAAATGAAGCAGTCTGCCGTATTCGCCACGCCGTAGTTTCAGACGAAGGTTAGAGCGAATTTGAATCGGTCAGATCCGCTCGAGCCAAATGGCTTGGCGCGCGAATTTGAAGCTTTGGTGCCCGAATTTTTCCCAGCCGGCGCGCTTTGCCAATTCAGCCAACTCGGAAGATGAAAACGCGCGTGCCACCGAAAGGCGGGCATCGAATTTTGTCATTGGTTCCCGGAAAATTGTCGCAGTTAAAAGGTGAACACCGATCGTTCCGACCCGTCCACGTCGAAGATCAGAGACCAGGACAAACTGACGCGACATGTCACGGCAGCGGCGCAACACTCGCACTGCATTCTCTTCACTGAAGTGATGCAATGCTAAAGTGCACAAGACGATGTCGTAGCGTTCCGGTGCTTGCCATTCGAGAATGTTGCCGCTGATGAACGAAATGTTCGGATAGTCGACGCTCAGTTTTTTCGCGATTTCGAGTGTTGCAGGCTGTTGGTCGAGCGCATCTATCTGAACGTCCGCCCTAACTTGTCGCGCGTGGTCTGCGACCAGTCGTGGGATGTCAGCCGAGCCCGTGGCAACATCAAGAATGCGCAGCCGCGCGCCCGGACTTATCCAGCGCTCTAGGAAAGATAAGATCAATGCATAACTGCCAAACCAGCGATTGAGTTGCCGGAGATTGCGGAGATCGCGCTCGAGCTCCGCCGAGACCGGTTGCGGCCGATCCATTAATTCCACAGTGGCGGAATCGAATTGACGCTTCATGCAAAGCAGTGACGAGTGGTGAGTGACATGTGACCAGAAAAGAAATGGAGACGAGCTCCCCACTCGCGTCACCCGTCACTTGCCACTCAAAAATTTTCGCCAGGAAGCCGGCAATTCTGCATTTTCCACTTCGCTCGCAATCCGGCCTTCAAATTCCGGCTGGAACGTCGTGGTTGTCCCGTAAACCATGATTACATCTTCTGAACCTTCAGCGCGGATCGCGTGCGCGACCCCCGGAGGAATTACGATCCCAACATTGTTGCGGCTGCGATGATTGTCCCCATCGACAAAAAAGCGCATGTTTCGCTCGGAAAGACCCGTCCGCACGTCGCGCAAAAATACTTCGGCCCGCCCCTGAAGAAAAAACATTACGTCCCATTGTTCGCGATCGTATGGCCGCAATGAATAGTTCTTGGGCTGCATGATAAACAACCTCCGCATCCACTTCTCCGCCGTCGTGTCGTCTGGAATGCTCGGCGGATGAATGTGAAAACCCTTCGCGCTGTTCGCAAACATGCGCGCGGCGGACCATTGTTTCGGGCGCAGGCCGATTTTGCCGAGAACGCCCTCCGATTCGCGCGCCAGTTCCCCAAAGCTGCCGCGATGGCGCTGGGCATGGATGGTTCGTGGAAAGATTTCGAATCCGGGAATCCAGACCTTTTTCAGCTCAGCCTTACCGCGCGATGCCACTAATTCTCCAGCGTCAACGCCTGAATCGGAGATTCGGTCAACGAGGGAGCCGGCCTTGTAATCTCGTGAGACGAGAGACTTTCGCGCACGCTCATTCAGGCTGTGCCATAGATCCTTCTTCATTTTCATCGGTTAGAAGCCGCTTACATGCCTAACGAAGGCGAGGAGAAACGGCCATATTATATTTCATTGCAGCGCCGCTCAGGCAAATTTACGCTATGACGCGTTCGGCGAGCGCGGAGCCGAGATTGATGCTCGAGTATTTCGTTTATCTTATTTACCGGACAGGCTTTGCCCTGATCTCCCTTATACCGTTACGCGCGGCGTTTGCGCTTGGCAACGCGGTCGGCTTTTGCGCGTGGCTGGTCGCGGGCAAATATCGGCGGCTGGCGTTCCGCAATATCGAGATCGCGTTCGGCGCCGATAAATCGCCGAGCGAAATGCGCCGGCTGGTCCGGCGGCACTTTCAGCGTCTCGGGGCAAATCTTCTTTGCACCATAAAGCTGATGCGGATGTCCCCCGATCAAATCCTGGAGAGCGTCACAGTAGAAAACATCGAGGCAATGGCCCGCGAATTTCGCGCCGGCACGCCGGTCGTGCTCGTGCTGAGTCACCTGGCTACGTGGGAACTTTTCGCTCCGTTGATGCCGAAGTTCGTCGGTTTCGTCCGGAACGCGAGTGTGTATCAAAAACTTGGAAACCGTTTCATTGACGCTCATGTCCGTGCGAGCCGGAGCCGGACCGGCCTGGAGTTGTTCGACCGCAGGGAGGGATTTCAACCAGTTATCGACTTGCTGCGCTCGGGCGGAGGCGTGGGAATCTTGAGCGACCAACACGCCGGTGATCAGGGAATTTGGACCCCGTTCTTCGGAAAACTTGCTTCGACCTCGCCACTACCGGCGTTGCTGGCAAAGCGTAGTCGTGCGTCTTTGATCGCGGCGGCGGTTTACACAACCGGGCCGGCGCGCTGGCGGATGGTTTTCACCGAACGCTTTGGTATTCCTGGCGCTTCCGTGGAAGGCCTAACATCCAAGATAAATGAAATCATCGAACAACAGATTCGTCACGCCCCGGAAGATGGATTCTGGCTGCACAATCGATGGAAAACACCGCGGCCGAATTTTCTTCTCACCCGCTATAAACGAGGCGTCTATCTACCGAAGGACATTCCCGCGAAAAAATTAAAACCATTTCGAATCTTAATTCGGAGCAGCAACTGGCTCGGCGACGCCGTCATGAGCGTGCCGGCTGTCCAGGCGATAAAGCAAGGACGGCCCGACGCGCACATCACCGTTCTCACACCCGAGAAAATTGCACCGGTGTGGAAACTGATCTCGGAAGTAGACGAAGTCTTATCGCTGCCGAGCAAGTCATTGCGTAGGGCGATGCGGATAGTGCGAAGCCAACCGCGCTTCGACGTCGCAATCCTGTTTCCAAATTCGCTTCGCTCAGCGCTGGAAGTTTTGTTTGTTCAGAGAAAGGTTGGATTCCGCGGACATGGGCGCGGGTGGTTGCTCAATCAAATTGTGCGCGAGCCGCGTCGGCCCGGACCGCCCGAACATCATGCGCTTCGTTTTCTTCGGATTGCGAACGATTGCGGCGCGAACGTCGATCTAACTGCCAGGATTACCAACTTTTCGTTAGATCAAACCTCAAACATCAAACATCGAACATCCCTCGGGCTTTGTCCGGGCGCCGAATATGGGCCAGCCAAACGATGGTTACCGGAGCGGTTTGCCGAAGTCGCTGAGTCGATTTCAAACGGGTCGGAAACAAAATGGGTCTTGCTCGGAACGAAGAATAATGCGGCGGTCGGTGAAACAATCGCCGCCAAACTCGGAGAGAAATGCGTTAATCGAATCGGCCAAACAACCTTGGACGAGTTGATTGCGGAATTGCGCGATTGCCGCGCGCTTCTCACCAACGATACCGGGACGATGCACCTCGCGGCGTTGCTTGGTGTTCCGGTAGTCGCGATTTTTGGCTCGACCGAGCCGCAACTAACCGGACCGCTCGGCGAGAATCATTTCGTTGTCCGTCACCACGTTGAATGCACCCCGTGTTTCTTGCGCGATTGCCCAATCGATTTTCGCTGCATGAAAGAAGTGACGACTCAAGAAGTTGTAAGTGCAATGCTGTCGATCTTGCAATGAATCCAAAGCAGCCACGTATCCGCACCGAAGTGCAGGTGATGTTTTTCGACACCGATTGCGGCGGTGTGGTCTCAAATATCGCCTATCTCCGTTTCATTGAGATCGCACGAACGTTGCTGGCCGAAGAGCTTGGACTTCCCCTGGCCGAAATGGCGAAAACCCAGCGTTATCCGGTCGTAGTCCGTACTGAAATCGATTACCGCCGCGCCGCGAAACTCGGCGATAAATTAGTGATAGATGGTTGGCTCGACCAATTGCAACGGGCGCGCTTTTGGTGCGCATTTCAGATCACCCGACCAGCCGACCAAACGGTAATTACAAATTGCCGGCAAATGCTGGCCTTAATTGAAATGCCGGCGGCCAAGTTACTGCCGCTTCCAAATGCGTGGGGAAAATATCGGGCCGAAGTGAGCGCGACCTGAAGCGACAACGATGACTGCGGGCGCCAGCGCTTTAACAATCGAAAATACGCTGTTGGATCCGCCGGCATTGCGTCCCCCGCCTGTGCGCCATTTTCTTTTTGTCGGCTTGGTTGCGCTCGCCGCTCTCGTTCATCTGACGACGATCGGCTGGAGCGATCTTTATAATCACACCGAAGGCCAGTACGCGGGCGCGGCTCGCGAAATGATCGAAACGCATCAATGGCTGTGGCCAACTAACGACAGTTTGCCGAGGTTGCCGAAGCCGCCCCTGCTCTACTGGCTTATCATCGCCTCATTCAAAGGTTTCGGCGTCAATGCAGCGGCCGCACGTCTTCCGATCGCTTTGGCAATGGTCGCGTCCGTCGCGCTCACCTTTTTGATAGCGGAGAGACTCGCCGATTACTGGCGCGGATTTTTTGCAGGCTTGATTTACTTGTGTAGCTGCGGAACGGCGGTGCTCGAGCGCATTCTGATGCCCGAGCCATTGTTTAGTGCGTTCATCGCCGGTGCGATTTTCTGCGGCGTCAGCGGTTACCAGCGACGGCGCGGGCGCGGCTGGTGGTTTCTCGGGGTTTGGATCTGCTGTTCGCTCGCGTGCCTGACCAAGAGCTTGCTCGGCTTGATTTATCCTCTGGTGATTTTTCTTTTGCTATCGGCATTTTATCGCGAAGCGCGAATGCGTTTCGGCCGGCTCTTTCATTGGCTCTACCTTCTAATCTTCCTCGTGCTGGTCGTGCCATGGTACGTCGCAACTGAACGACATTTTCCTGGTTTTCTGCGTCAACTGATTCGCGTCGAATGGCTCGGGCATGTCCGCTCCTTTTCGAACGTCACCGAAAGCGATAACGGCGTTCCACGATTTCAATTTATTTGGATGCATCTGATCTGGTGGTTTCCCTGGTCGATCGCAGTCCTGCCGGCAGCAGTTTGGGCGTGGCGCAGAGTCGTCCGGCGGCGGGAGCTCACATTTGTCGAGGCACTGCCATTGACCTGGATGGCGGTAGTCTTTTTGCCGCTCTTGCTCATAGGGCAACGACAGGATTATTACTCGATGAGCATGTGGAGCGCATTCGCGATCTTCACCACGACCGCGTGGGATAGAATTTCGAAGCACTCGCAAGTCGCGGGGACAATTGCGATCGGAATTCTCGGAATAATCATCGGCCTGGTTGCGCATTTGCAGCCACATATTGAAAAACCGGGAACCGCCAGCGGGAGCTGGACCACCTGGGATGCGATACAGATGTTGCCGGCGTCTGCGTGGCCCGACTTGCAGCGAATGCTCGAAGTTGCTGCGATCTCCCTCATCGTTGCTTCGGCGATCGCAGTTGGCTTTGCTATCAAAGATCGGCCGCGCGTTTGTCTTGCCGTGCTCGCCGCTGGAATGATTCCAATCGGGCTTTCATTGGCCGACGGGATCGCGCGAATGGCGCCGCAATATTCACTCGCTAACGCCGCTCGCGCATTGGAGGGCCGTCTGACGGAAAGAGACGCGGTGGTCTACGAAGGCGATCTCGACGATGCCAGTAGCCTGGTCTTTTACTTGCATCGCATCTTTTACTTAGTGAACCAGCCCCGAAACGACGAGATGCACATTGCCGGAGGCAAAGCCATTAACGTCGATGAAGATGCGATTTTACGGCGTTGGGGTGATCCGCAGGGGATTTTCTTGATCATCAAACAAGAGCGAGTCCCGCATTGGCAGCAAGTTTTGACCGAACGCTTTCATATCTATCATCAAGTCGGCACCTCAGGGTCGCACGTGGTCCTGACCAACCAGTTATAATCTCCGCACAGCTGGCATTTGAAAATTGCCAGCTTCGCGCTAGCTTGGGCGCTCATTTCCCATTTATGTCGCAGCATCGCAGTCTTAAAGGAGCCAGCACGATCGTCGCTAAACGCAACGTCTTGAAGCGTTTCGAGCGAGTCGAGTTGCTCAAAAAGCGCGGCCAATGGAAAGACGGCCGTAAGGTCATCGGTCTTCCCAAAACGAAACCGGACGCTTAAAGCTGTTGAGAGGTTGAAACGTTGAGCAGTTGAGACCAGCTCACAATTGCTTCTCAACAACTCAACTCCTCAACGACTCAACCTTCTTATGAGGCTGAACCGTTTTCTCGCCGCCGCGGGAATCGCTTCCCGCCGCAAATGTGACGAACTGATCGCCGCTGGGCGGGTCACGATTAACGGTCAGGTCTGCACCGATTTCAGCGCTCAACCCAACGAGCGCGATCACGTCAAAGTTGACGGCAAACTAGTCCAGGTTGAGCGCGCGCTCACGATTGCCTTGAATAAGCCGGCCGGTTTTGTCTCGACTCGCAGCGATCCGCACGCGCGTAACACGGTTTTCGATTTGCTGCCGTCAAATTTTCCGCGGCTTTTCAACATCGGCCGGCTGGATGCGCAAAGCGAAGGCTTGTTGCTTCTGACCAACGATGGCGACCTCGCCCAGCGGCTGACTCATCCCAGTTACCAAGCGGAAAAAGAATATGAAGTCACGCTGGACCGACTTTGGGACAGCTCGCTAACGCCGAAGCTTTTGCGCGGAATCGTGCTTGACGGTAAACGCGCGCTCATTTCGCACCTCCATCCGATTGGCCCGACTCGACTCCGGGTCATCCTTCGTCAGGGACTAAATCAACAAATCCGGCGAATGTTTTATGCAGTTGGGTATGACGTGAAGCACTTAGTAAGGGTTCGAGTTGGAAATTTGCGCCTGGCCGATTTGCCTCGCGGAGAATGGCGAATAGTCAGCAAAGCAGAACTGGCCGATTTGGAACGGCCGATCAAAACACGCCCGGCGGACGCGAGAGCAAATAAATCCAGTTCACCAGCAAACCGACCACGATCAAGATCCGACCGAAATTTTTCTCGCCGACGCTGAAACTCGTCAGTCGCAACCGCCGTCCATGTGTAATCAGGACGACAAAAGCGTAAGCATCAAGGATCGAAATTGCGCCGAGCGCGACAAAGACAAGCGGGTTCCATTTCCACGCTCCGACAAAGTTCCCGTGAAAAAATGCGATGGCGCAGCGGGTCGCGCCACAGGTGACACAAGGATGTCCGGTGAGTGCCAAAAAAACGCAGTGTGGCCACGGCAGCCCGACGGCCAACCAGCCTGCTGCGAGCGCCAGCGAAACCAGCGTCACGCAGAGCCAGACTAACTCGTAATCGTTTTCGGCCGGAGCGAGGGGACGGCGAATGATTCGCATCGAGCAATTAGTGCCCGCTCTGCTGCATCAGCGCCCCGATGCCCGCACCGAAGACGAGGAGAATAATGAAAATTCCCCCGCAGCAAACAATCACGGGCAACAGCACGGCGCCTGTTGCACGGCC
This sequence comes from Chthoniobacterales bacterium, assembly GCA_035473775.1. Classification (GTDB taxonomy): domain Bacteria; phylum Verrucomicrobiota; class Verrucomicrobiia; order Chthoniobacterales; family UBA10450; genus AV40. The sequence continues at coordinate 3,969 of DATINV010000208.1, read as the reverse complement.
GATGTCAGTTTCGTGGCTGCGACTAATCCCAATACAGTCGGCAATCAGACCCCAAACCAGCGCGACCAGGCCACCACAACATGGAACGATGCAAAACAGCGCGGTTGCGCCGTAGGCAAAACTCAATGCGCGAAAGCTTGCCTCGAACGTCTTGTTTGCGCCGCCTAGCATCATGAGGCAGGCGTGCACCAGCGCCGCCCAAATAAATAAACCGATCGCGATGAAAACCGGCGTGAGAATAATTCGAACAAAAATCATCGCGCCACCGAGACTCGCGCCCATCATGCTCTCGATTGAGCTTCTCTGAGAGAGCGCCGCCGCCCATCCAAACGAGTGAATCGCCGCCGAGAGCAAAGTCCAAACGATAGCGCCGATGCTTCCGCCAATGACTCCAAAAATAAGCGGATCACTCAGGCCGCCTTCGGTTCGCATTGCGGTGAAAGCCTCAGCCGGACGCGTCAGAATCACGCTAACGGTCTGAACAAAAGCGTTGAAAAACCCGAGCGTCTCGCGCCGCTCCCAGGGCAACCCGCTTCGCGGCGCCGCAGCTGCCGCGCCTGTTGTTGGAGCAAGCGTCGAAGCCGCTGGGGTTTGCGGTGGTGGCGCCGCAGCGGAGGACGTGCCGGCGGCAAAGTCGGCCGCGAATTCCGCAAACTGCGAAAGCGGCTGCCAATTCGCCATTCCTTCTTTCCAACCAAGATCACTCGGCAAAAAGCGGCCGGAGCGAATACTTTCGCGAACTTGCTCTTCAGGAAATGCGCCCAGACTGGTTGCGCCCCGATTTACGTGGATCATCGCCATAACGCTGGCGTTCTAATGAGCGCAGGGAGCAAAGTCAATCGCGCTAACGCTATTCGTCGAACCGGTTTGTTTTCTCCGGCGCATCCAGGGCGCGCCAGAAGTACCACGCAGCCACCGACCGATGCGGCCGAAATTTCTCGCCGAGCCTCATCAGCTGTTTCGGTTTCGGAAGCTTTCGCCGGCCGAAAGTCTTAGCGAATCCTTTCTGAACGCCGTAATCATGCACTGGCCAGACGTCGGGCCGGCCAAGATCGAAAAGGAGCAGCATTTCAACCGTCCAACGGCCGATCCCGCGGACGGTGATGACCCGCTCGATAATTTCTTCGTCGGTCATTGTGGCGAGAGCGCGGGCGGTTGGAACTGTTCCGTCAATCGTCTTGGCTGCGAGATCCTTAATCGCAGCCACTTTGCTGCGCGACAGACCGGCAGCGCGCAGCTTCTTGTCCGGCGTTTTCAAAACGAGGCGCGGATCGATATATTTTCGACCCGGAAAGAGCGCCCGCACACGTTTCCAAATTGTCGCCGCCGCCTTTCCGCTTAATTGCTGATAGGCAATTGATTCGGCCAGCGCGTCGAACGGCCGAACCAATCCGTTCGGCTTCACGTCGTAGCGACGCGACCGGCCAATGAGCTGGGCCATTCGTGGATCGGTGGCCGCGAGATGCTTATGCGCGGAGTCGTGGTTCACCCAGAGTATTTAAAATGTCGAATGTCGAATGTCGAATAACGAAAGAAGTTCGATGTTCAAATGATTCAGATTTTGTGACTCATTCGTCATTCCTGTTTCGTCATTGATCTTGCTCCACGAAATGTTTTCGGTTTCGTGACCCATGGCAACGCAACTGACTTGGTACGGACAATCGGGCTACAAGATCACGACGCCTGGCGGGAAGACACTCTTGATCGACCCCTGGCTGATGAATCCGGTATTTCAAACAGGCAAAGAAGAAATCGACGCCCTCAAAAGCGTCGATCTAATTCTGCTGACTCACGGTCACGGCGATCACGTTGGCGAATCAGTTGAGATCGGAAAAAAAACCGGCGCAAAACTGGTGGCCAACGTCGATCTGACGGCGGCTGTCGTCAGCGTGCTCGGTTATCCGGGTGATCAAGCCGACTCCGACACCACCGGGCATATTGGCGGTCAGCTCACGTTGCTCGACGGCGAGGTGAAGGTTTGTTTTGTGCCGGCGATGCACGGATCAACCGTGCGCAAAGATCAAAATTCTCCGCCCGTTGCCGCAGGGATGCCGACCGGTCTCGTCGTTTCCATTCGCAACGGACCGACCATCTATCACACCGGTGACACCGGATTTTTTTCCGACATGGCGCGCGTTTCCGATCACAATCAGATCGACATCATGCTGGTTTGCATCGGAGATCATTTCACCATGGGTCCGGTGCGGGCGGCCGAGGCGGTGAAACTAATCGGACCCAAAATGACGATACCAAATCATTACGGAACATTTCCGGTGCTGACGGGAACACCGGAGGAGTTCGCTGATGAACTGAAAAAAATTGGCGCCAAAACAGAGCTACGCGTGATGAACGTCGGCGAGACGATTACTGCTTGAACGAAAGACAGGTCGAAAAACGTTTGAAGCGCGCGCGGTCGCAATGGCCTAAATCCGCACAGCCAGAAGGCAAGTAATCAGGGATTACTTCTTGAGCCGGTGGATGTGAAGAAAGACCGCTATGGATTCGTTTATGCACCGGTTCGAAACGGCCTCGTTCCGTACAATCCCACAAGAAACGCATCTGTTTATTATAAATAGAATAGAGCGCTCAATACGATCAGGTAAAACGCCACGTCGCTTCAGGCGAGTCAATGGCCGCTTAAGCCTGCTTATGCCAGAGTTGGCGAACTGAGATTGACTGCGGTTGCGCATTGAGCTCGAGAGTAAAAGCGACCACCATGGTTTTTCCGTCGTTTATCAAGTTCCTTTTGATGGTCAATTGGCCGTCTTTTCCCTGTCTAGTTTTGATCTGACGAGTTTCGACGAGCTCGCGGTTGTTCGTCCACGCGGTTCTGACGTTGAGGGTAGTTGCTCCCAAAAGTACTAGGTTGTTCGGCCTGGTGCGTCCATCGAGATCGAGGCTTTCATCCAAAGAGAAACCGACACCGCGAGTAGCGACCGTCAGAACCTGTTCGGTCTGGCGGAAGGTAGCTTTGAGCGAGGCCGAGTTGGCGTATTTCCGCTCGAGAAAACCGGCTCCGATATTCCTCATCAGGGGATCAAGTGAAGCCGATGATTTACGGTCGAGCATCCAGATGCCGTTGAAATTTGGCCTGCTCGGATCCGGCGTGGATGCGGCTAAACTCTCGTGAAGGCTAAAAACACCGAGGCACGAAAGGGAGGCTAGCGAAGTGAACAGGAAACGTCTCATCATAGTAGTTCGTGTCTCCTAGTGATACGTTCGGTGCGGGTTGATTAGATGGCCAACATTGCTGACCCCATTAAACGTAGAACGAAATCGCGGCAATACCCTTTTCGTTGGCGCGCTTCGCACTGAGCTGTTTAAGTGTCCGTAGTTATGGGGAGACAATTCGTCAAATGGTGACATTCAAGTGGGTGGTTGTTCGGATGATCTTCCTCGGGGCGATCCTCGTCAGCTTGCTCAGTGGTTGCGCGATTCCAAATGCGCGGCCAACAAGCGCGACACGCGACCGCGCGTTTATTGAATACTGGCCCCCTGCAAAAGGCAGCACAAAATTGCGGTTAGCCGTAAAAGACCTCATCGACATGCAAGGGGTCGTGACCACTGCGGGCTCACAATTTCTTCTGAAGCACAGTTCGCTGGCCGAACGCGATGCGAAATGTTTGGCCATCGCGCGCAAGCGTGGAGTGCAATTTGTCGGTAAGACTAACTTATCGGAACTGGCCGTAGCGGTTTCTGGTTTGAATGCATACTTCGGCACGCCACGAAATCCCCTGAGTATATTGCACCTAATCCCCGGTGGTTCTTCGAGCGGCTCCGCGGTCGCGGTCGCAAATAACGAGGCCGATGTGGCATTTGGAACAGATACGGCAGGGTCTATTCGCTTCCCCGCAGCTTGCTGTGGAATCTGTGGTTTGAAGACCACTTTCGGGTTGGTTCCGCTCGACGGGGTATATCCGATTGCGCCAACTAATCTAGATACGGTTGGGCCAATGGCCAAGAATGTTG
>DATINV010000207.1:0-19463 GCA_035473775.1 Chthoniobacterales bacterium | reverse complement strand
GCTTAACTTTGGCGCCTTCTGCCTTGCTCATAACGATGGCCTCGCTGCCGGACTCGACAGCAGGCTCTCCATAGCATCGATCACCGGTTCCGTCGAGATTTGGTTCATCGAGATGCGCGGCTGTTTAGGCACAAAATCGGTCATCGGCGAGGCTAAATCGCCCTGCAGAATCAACGCCTGACTCTCGCGCGGCCGCCAGTGAAACGGGTTCGTTGGTCCAAACAGGATGATTTGCGGTGTTCGCGTTCCGGCTGCGAGATGCATCGGCGCCGAATCGACCGTGATCAACAAACGCGCCCGGGCAATCAGCGCCGCCAGGGTTAGCAAATCAGTCTTGCCCGAAAGATCGACAACACGTCCGCGAACTTTCGATTTGATGTCGCTGATGTGGGTTTGCTCGAACAAGGACGCTGCGCCGGTCAAGACAAGATCAACGTCGTGATGCTCGGCGGCGTGGTTGATTACTTCCGACCAATGTCGCGCGTCCCAAAACTTTTCCGCGCGAGCCGAGCCTGGATGAAAAATAATGAATGGCTTCCTGATATTGTGGGCCTCGATCAATCCCTCGGCATTGGCGATTGCATCTGCAGGCAGTTGCAATTCGATCGCGCTCGACGCCTTCGCGATCCCGAGCGGCGCAAGCAGCGCGAGATGATAATCGATTGTGTGCATATCGCGCATCCGGTGAGGAACAAATTCGTTATAGAATCGTGTCCGAAATTTTGATCGCACTTTGATTCGAAACGAAACGATTCGCTTCTTGGCGCGAGAAAGGAAGACCAGTAACGCGGAGCGATCGTTCCGCGTGAAATCAACGCAATAATCGAATCCGCCGCGCGCAACAGCGGCCAGGATTCGAAGTCCGGCAAATCCTCGGCGCATGATCCAAAGCCGATTAATGTCAGTAATCGCGGGAGCGAGTGCTTTGCATTCTTCGGAGATGATGAGGGTGATTCGCGCTTCCGGAAATTTCTCGCGAAGGGCCGCAATCGCTGGCGTGGTGAGAGTCAAATCCCCAATGCGCTTGAGTTGAATGAGGAGGATGTTCACGAGTCTGTAGCGGCGCTTTATGAGCGCCGCACTATCTTCATGCTGTGCCGCGCCGGAATTCTAGATCAAAGATTTCGCCGACGAACGGCCAGTCGCTCCATTTCTTGGCCAGTGCAGCGCGAACGGGATTGTCGCGAACATATTCCCACTTTTCGGCATACGACTCTTCACCGCGCAAAATATGGTCGAAAAACCCCTTCTGCCAGTGCGGGGCCGGTATGTCTTTTCTCCGGAAGACTTTCGAGAGCGCATTCTTTAGCGATTTCATCCAAGCGGACAACTCCAAGCGCTCATCATCCACAGCTACGAACAGGTGGAAATGATCCGGCATTAAAACGTATGCACCTATCCAGGCTCCATGCGACTCGCCTTCGTCCGCGAACTCAATGAAGCAGTTGTGAACATCCGCATCGCTCAAGATTCGCTGGTGCGTATGCGTGTTTGCGGTGACGAAATAAACCGGAATATCTATGAATGTTTCATCAAGCCTACGAAGTCGCTCGGGCATGAAATCAATCATGCGACGGTCATAGACCGCCGCTACAGAGTTGAATCGCGCGTTCGTAAGCGCCTAACAAACGACTCCGATAAAGATCCCAGGTGAAATTTTCGACGACGCGTTGGCGTGCCGCGGCCCCCATACTGGCGACGATCTCGGGATGCCGATACAAGTGTTCGATCGCGGCGGCGATGGCATCGACGTCGCCGGGTTGCACAATAATTCCTTCCACGCCGTCACGAACCACGTCACCCGCTTCGCGCGTTGTAATCATTGGGAGTCCGGATGCGGCCGCCTCGTAAATTGTTTTCGCGCTGCCTTCCAGACGGGACGGAAAAACGTAGACAGATCCTTGATTCAGATAGTTTTCGAGATCGGGTTTGAAACCGAGAACGCGGAGGTTGTCTCGCCAAAATTTCTTCAGATATCGTTTAGCTTCTTCGTGAACGCTGCCGAGTAACCATAACTCAGCGTTCTGCAAATTCAGGCGGTGCCACGCTTCCAGCAAATGATGGATCCCTTTACGCTCGATCAGCGCGCCGGAGAAAATCGCGCGAAAAATCGGGGGCTGTGCTCGACCGTCCGGCTCGGACTGCGGTTTGAAGCGTTCGACATCAACGCCGCGTGGCAAATAGAAAAGTTTTTCGTCCGGAAAATTCGCCGCTCGAAACGACTCCGCTGCTTTCTCGGAAAGCACGACCACCAACGTTGCCAAGTCGTATTCCTCTAAAAATCTTTCCGGTTTCAGCAGAAAGCCGGATTTCCAATTCTTTCTGGCTTCCGGCCTCTGACGTCTGACATCTGCCCCTTGGCTTCCCCGGTGCCAGGTTGGAATTTCAATCAACGACGGAATCTTTTTCCTTTTCGCCACGCGGAGAGTTTCGAGGCAATCGCCTGACCAGCTGTGAAAAAAATCATAGCGCCCGCTCTCAAGATGTCGCGCCACGATCCGATCCAGATACTTTTTCTTCGCCCCATAATAATATGGGCTCCCGACGAACGAGATCAGTCGGACGGGATGCCAGCGTAGCGATTGAATGTAACTGGCCGGGATTTCTTCCTGACGATTGTCATAGGCGACGGCTTTGCCAAGAAACTTTCCTTGATAGGAGGCGCGGAGCGCCTCAAACGCATCGGTATCCAAGCCGTGACCGCCAATTCGGGCGAAGATCGAGTACAACAAACTCCTTGGCAGGACGTGCGGTGTGCCGACAGAGCTTTCGAATGTCTGCGTTTCGGTCATATCCAGGTAGGGCGATAACCTTGCCGGTCCAGCTCGGACTCGTCCGTAATGCCAGTCCGGTTCGGTGAACCGCCCCTACCATGAAGAGATTCCTCGACTTCGCTCGGAATAACAAGATTGGTTAGGTTTGATGTCGAATGGCAAAATCAAAATCGCTTTCGTCCGGCGTGGCTATTCACCGAGTGGCGGCGCCGAAGCTTATCTGAAGCGCCTTGCCCAGGGCGTTGCCGATCGCGGACATGAGGCGCACCTTGTCGCCACCGATGAGTGGCCGGCTGAAGAGTGGCCCTCTGACTCGATCACCCGCGTCCACGGCGATTCGCCAATCGCATTCGCCGATGAGGTCGAAAAACTGCGACCGCAAGTCGGCTGTAACGTCCTCATGAGTCTCGAGCGCGTCTGGCGCTGCGACGTTTATCGGGCCGGCGACGGAGTCCACCAGGCCTGGCTGAACCGGCGCCAAAAATTTGAAATGCCGTTGCAACGTTTCGTTCGCGGGATTAATCGAAAACACCAGGACATATTGAAACTCGAAGAGGCGCTGTTTAGAAAAGCCGGCGCCGGCCGCGTCATCGCGAATTCAGAAATGGTGAAACGCGAGGTCGTCGATCTCTACAGATATCCCACCGACAAAATCGAAATTGTGCGGACAGGCGTGCCACTGGAGAAATTTCGATTAGATCCCGCCGAGCGCGAAAAATCTCGTGCCGAATTGAAATTGAAACCGGAGGAAACCGCGCTGCTTTTTGCCGGCTCTGGCTGGGAACGAAAGGGGCTGCGCTTTGCCATCGAAGCTTGTGAACTTTCTCAGGACCGCAAGTTGCGGTTGTTGGTGGCCGGGCGTGGGGACCAGAGCGGGTATCGTCCGAAGCGGTTTTTTACCGAGGAGCCGGTACGGTTTCTTGGCGAGGTCGCCGATCTTCGTCCGATCTACGCCGCCTCGGACATCTTCATTTTGCCCAGCATCTACGATCCGTTTTCAAACGCCTGTCTCGAAGCGCTCGCGGTTGGATTGCCTGTGATCACTACCCGCGACAACGGGTTTAGCGAAATCATCGAGGATGGCGTCCACGGGTCGATTGTCGATTTTCCAAGTAACGTGAGTGCGCTCCGCAATGCGATCGGTTTTTGGTCCGATGAATCTCGACGGGCTGCGGCAAGGTCGGCGAACATCGAGCGTGCCTCGGATTTCGACATTTCGACCAACGTCGAAGCGACTCTGAAGGTCCTATTTCAATCCGCAAGAGAGTAGCTATCGCCGGGATCGATGACGAAGACCTGATCGAGTCGGGCTGTTTCAAAAATTGGCCGCACGCTCTCGTTCATTCCGCTGAGGGAGAGCTTGCCGCCGTATTCCTTCATGTTCTGCAGGGCGCGAATTAGCACCGCCATTCCGGAACTATCGATGAAAGTAACTCCCGAAAGATCGACCACGATGTGATCGGGTCTCTTTTTGATCATCGACAGGAGCGAGCGCTCGACCCGGGGGGACCGGTGCAGATCAATTTCGCCCTCCAGCGGTAAAAAATTCTCCCAATCCAGCGACGCCATTCGGACCGGAATCTGCAGCAGTTCTCGTGCGAAACGTCGGCTGTTATTTCGCCGCCAGAGCGGCGTCTACGTCGGGATAAATCTCGAACACCTGGTCCAAGCGGGCGATATCGAACACGTGTTTGACGTCCTCCTGGACGCCGGCGAGGCCGAACTTGCCGCCGTATTCCCTCACATTTTGCATTCCCTCAATCAGCACAGCCAGGCCGGTGCTGTCTAGGTACGTGACCTTGGTAAGATCGACCACAACTTGCGTCGGCTTTTTCGCGATCATAGATCGTAACGACTTGGCGACCTCGGGCGAAACGTGAAGATCGATCTCGCCGTCGAGGGGCAGAACGTTTGGCATTTGTTTTCGTGACATAGGTTCAGGAAGCGGAGTGACTCGCATATTTCAATCCAACATCGCCGGCCGATTACCAACCGAGCGTATTAATTAGACGGTCAACGTCAGAAAAATCATCAATCAAAATGTCGGGATCGTGTTCGGCGAGTTTTTCCCGGCTCCAGCTTCCAGTGGCCACTGCAATAGTGCGGGCGCCCAGCGCTTTCCCGCAGGCGATGTCGCGCGGGGTGTCCCCGATCACGTCAATCTCTTCCGCCGAAAATTCGCGGCCATGCTTTTCCCTGGCTCGCGCGCGGGCGAACGGCCCGAGCTGGTTACGATCGTGATGGTCATCCGCAAAAGCGCCGAACTCGAAAAAATGCCAGACCCCGTAATGGCCCAGTTTCAATTGTGCGCCGCGCGAAACATTGCCGGTCAAAAGGGCCAGGACGACGTGTTTTCGGGTCTTTAATTTCTCTAGTAGTTCGAGCACGCCAGGAAGGAGACTTCCTTTGCGCCGTGGCAGTTCGGACGGAAGAAAATGGACGTAACTGTCGAGGAAGGCGGCGACATTCTCGGCGTTCGCGGGAATTTTGTGTTTGTTGAGGATACTCGTGACAATTCCCGAGTCGGTCATGCCCGCAAACTCGATGTCGTGAAGGTCGTCGTCGATGCCGAAGCGTTCTTTGAGAGCGTTTTTTAGCGCCTCTACGCCGGCGCCCCCGGAATGAATCAGCGTACCGTCAATATCGAAAAGGAGGAGGCGCTTGTGTTTTTCTTTCATGTCGAGCGGACTCGAGACATCTCTAGATATTTCTCCGCTTTGAACAACTGAAATACTCAGAGATTCTTCGTTTTGTTCAGAATGACAGGGTGGTTACGGCGCCCGCATCAGGAACACTGCGATCATGCTTCCGAGAAAAGTCAGGGTCGCGATGGCAGCCGTGGTCAAAGCGACTAAACGCATCGGATCGCGAGACCGGGTGCTGGGAATTAGTTTCGGCATACCGACGATATTGTAGGGCGGCCGCGCCAGCCGCCAATCGCAAAAAGGCATTTCCCAAAAACGCCCTCCGATTGACCCATTCACCCGCCACTCGCATAGTGGCCCTTCCATGGCAACCGAGCTGACGCGCAATTTCTGCATCATCGCGCACATCGATCACGGTAAGACCACCTTGTCCGATCGATTGCTCGAGACGACGGGCACAATCCATGAGCGAGAAAAACAAGATCAGTTGCTCGACTCGATGGACTTGGAGCGCGAGCGAGGGATTACGATCAAAGCGCATCCCGTGGCGATGAAATATCGCGCGAAGGACGGGCAGGAGTATCGGCTGAATCTGCTGGATACGCCGGGCCACGTCGATTTTGCCTATGAAGTTTCAAGAAGTTTGGCGGCGTGCGAAGGCGCGCTGCTGATTGTCGACGCAGCGCAGGGTGTGGAGGCGCAGACGGTCGCGAACGTGCATCTCGCGCATAAGCAAGGCCTGACGATTGTGCCGGTGATCAATAAAATCGATTTGCCGAACGCCGATGTGCCTTCAGTGCATCGACAGTTGGAGGAAATTCTCGCGATCCCGGCCGAGGAAGCGATCGATGCGAGCGCGAAAATGGGAATCGGTATCGAGGAAATTCTCGAAGCGATCGTGCATCGCATTCCGCCTCCGGAGAAACCGAAAGATGAAACGTTGCGCGCGCTCGTTTTTGATTCGGTCTTCGACGTTTATCGCGGCGTCATTGGTCATGTACGGGTGGTGTCGGGAAAGATGGAGCCCGATCAGGCGATCCGGATGATGAGCAACGACGGGCGTTACGAGATCAAGGAAGTGGGCGTTTTCACGCCAAAGATGTATCCACAGCCGCGCCTGAACGCGGGCGATGTCGGTTACTTTATCGCGAACGTTAAAACGGTTGCCGACATGAAGATTGGCGACACCATCACCGATCAGCGCAATCCTGCGCGGCAAGCGCTTCCCGGCTTCCAGGAAATTCATCCCATGGTGTTCAGCGGAATTTATCCGATCAACACCGGCGACTTCGAGCATTTGAAGGCCGCGATCGCGAAGCTGCGTTTAAATGACTCGGCATTTATTTACTCACCGGAAAGCTCGGTCGCGCTCGGTTTCGGCTTTCGTTGCGGATTTCTCGGCCTTCTGCACATGGAGATCATTCAGGAGCGTTTGCGCCGCGAGTACGATATGGACATCATCGCGACGAGCCCGAGCGTGATTTACGAAGTGATCACGACGCGCGAAGAAACTCTGTTGATCGACAATCCGGCGCATTTGCCGGATCCGAGCCAGATAAAAGAGATCCGGGAACCGATTGTGAAAGCATATGTGCTTTGCCCGAACGAAAACATCGGCGACATCCTCCAACTAATTTTGGAAAAGCGCGGAGCCATGGACCATACCGAGACGCTCGATTCCCGCCGGGTGATGTTGCATTGCGAACTGCCGTTGAACGAAATCCTGGTCGATTTTAACGACAAGATTAAGTCCATCACCCGCGGTTATGGTTCGATGGATTACGAACATGCCGGTTATCGCGGGGCGAAGTTGGTGAAACTCGATCTGCTGGTGAACGGCGAGCCGGTCGACGCGTTTTCGATGATCGTACACAGGGACCGGGCCGAGGCGAGGGGACGCCAGTTGGCGGCGAAATTGAAGGAAGTGATCCCACGGCAGCTTTATCAGGTCGCAATCCAGGCGGCGATCGGGGGCAAAGTTGTTGCCCGGGAGAACGTTTCGGCCTTGCGAAAAAATGTTACCGCGAAATGCTACGGCGGCGACATCACCCGCAAACGAAAGTTATTGGAGAAACAAAAAGAAGGGAAGAAGCGCATGAAGAGCATCGGCAAGATCAACATTCCGCAGGAAGCCTTCATCGAAGTCCTCAAGGCGCAGTGAGCTACGCCTTGAAATGGCGAATGACCAAGGAAATCCGAATGACTAAATCATCACGAATAGCGAAACAAAGTTTTCCGTTTTCCGACATTCGTGCTTGTTTCGACATTCGACATTCGTGCTTCGGCATTTAATTCATGTTCACGTCGCGCTACGTTAAACACAGCAAGTTGTTGGTGCGCCACGCCGAGAAATATCTGCGCTACAAGCGCGACGTCCTGGCCACGGCGGCTTATGACGAAGTCGGCGGGATGATCCGGCGCCTGAAGGCGGCGATTAAGCAGCGGGACCGACAACAAATCGAAAGCCGCGCCGAGGAGCTCGACGCCAAATTGCACGCGCTGACCCCGGTGACCTGGGAATCGCACTGGCGCGAGAATGTCGAAGTCATACTGGTCGCAATCGTCGTCGCTGTTGGAATTCGTTCCTATTTTTTGCAACCGTTCAAGATTCCAACCGGTTCGATGCAGCCGACGCTTGACGGGATTATCGGCCGCCCAATGACCGCGCCACCGCCAAATTTTCTGCAACAGGTAGCGGAGTTCATTCTTCGCGGACGCAATTATATCAACGTGGTATCGCAGGAGGACGATCAAGTCCTGCAAATCGAGCAGAAGAAGTATCTCTTCTTCTTCACCTGGTCGCGGATCATCTGTCAGCACCAGCGTTTCCTGGTCTATTGCCCGCCCGACCAGCTGCGCGCCGATTTTAAAGTTTCGCCCGGGGTCCGCTACAGGCGCAATGAAGTCATCGCGCGGGGCGCGGTCGACACCGGTGACCAGGTCTTCGTCGACAAGTTCAGTTACAATTTTGTGAAGCCGCATCGCGGCAACGTTTTTGTGTTTCGGACCAACAACATCCCGATGATCCCGGAGGACCCGGAAACGGGCGCACCGTTCTATATTAAGAGGCTCGCCGGATTACCGGACGATACGCTACGGATCCAGCCGCCGAAGTTGTATATTAATGGAAAAGAAGCCGAGGAGTTCGGTTTCAAACGCGTAATGGCCGCTAAAGACGGATACCGTGGCTACGGACCGGGACAGCAATATCTTTCCGATCCCACCAAGACGTTTCAGATTCCTGAGCACAGCTATTTTGCGTGCGGCGACAACAGTTACAACAGTTTCGACAGCCGCTACTGGGGACCGGTGCCAGAAAAAAACCTAGTCGGGCGCGGATTGTTTGTTTACTGGCCCTTCATTCCGCACTGGGGCTTGATTCGTTAGGCTAAAATGCTCACGGGTTTGTCCCGATTTTATCCGCTGATTGGATTCCTGAGCGGCTACGTCATTGTCCTGCTGTTCAATCCGGTCCGTCTCGCCTTGCGCGATGGCTTTCGCTGCTTGCTTCGATACAAGCGAATCTGGCTGACCTTCGTTTTACTCGGGTTCGCCTATTTTGTCTTTCAGTTTTCTACATTCACGCCGATTCAAAGCACGTCCGACTTCGATCTTGGCCAGCTGACATCGCTGAGTACTTGGCACTGGCCGACCTTCATCGAAATCTGGAACGAAGCGCCGTTGCCGGCCTTGGAAGGGGTTGCCGGAATCTTCGACTGCGCGACCACGACCTATCCCCTTTCGGCGGTCGCGGCGGTGATGATGTTGATGAATTGGCGTGGATTGCACAGCGCTTTGGTCCACACGTTGCACAAGCGATTTCGTTTTGGAGGGTATCTGGTCTACTTGATTTTGCTCTTCAGCGCGGTGTCCGCGTTGCTGAAGCCGATCGTGTTTTGGGCGCTCCCGTTGTGGGGCGGACTTCTCCCAGCCGCCGAACTTCTCCAGATCTCCGCGAGTATCGACGCTTTCGCCTTTATTTTTGAGTATCTGCTCGGGGTTTATATTCAGGTTTACATTATTGCCGTCTGCTTTGCCTGGATTCGCGGCCTGAGCTTTGAGGAAGGCGAACTCTTCCGGTTCGCTATGCGGCGATTCAGTTACGTTTTGGAATGGGCCGGCATTGTGGTGCTGATCAGCTTTGCGATTGTGCGATTGCCCTTACTGCTCGCCTATTTCATGAACATTCCCGACGTCCTCGATTATTTGCCGATCGAGCGAGTGGTCATGTGCGGTTTGATCATTGCGTTTTGCTCGGTGCAGATTTCACTCGCGCTTCACAACGAAACATTACGAGAGGCGTTTCGGGCTCATCGCAATTTCATCAGAAATAACCTTGGTCGCGTCGGCTGGTTCCTTCTCATTTGCGGCATTCACTTTTTCGTTCTAACCACGGCGGACGCAATCGTTCGTGGCGCGATCGCGGACCGTGAATTACCGATGATCATTTGGAAGTCGATTTTCGTTGTTGCGCGCGGTCTGGTCACGGGATGGCTGCTCGCTTCGTGGGTTTGCTTGTTTCGCCGGGGCGAAACCGGCGAAGTTTATCAACAGGCTTGGATTGAATACTAGCCGACGTGAACGCAACGAAGATCACCCGTGCCAGTAAATCGAATCTTGCCCTGGCTTTTGTCTCGCTCGGCGCCGAGCGGCGGCGCGACATCACGACGTTTTACGCCTTTTGTCGGGTTATCGACGATATTGCCGACGACCCTAATCTGCCCGTCGACGAAAAAAAACGGCGGCTGAGCGAATGGCGTCAAAGCCTCCGCCGAGCGCGGCCTAACGAATCTGAAATCGCTTCGGAAGTGCGCAATTTGATGGGCAAATATTCGCTTGGGCCGGAGATGTTGGAGGAAATTATCGCCGGCGTGGAAATGGACCTGACGATCCGGCGTTACTCAACGTTCGATGACCTGCGGGTCTATTGTTATCGAGTAGCCAGCGCGGTCGGACTGGTCAGCATCGAGATCTTTGGCTACCAGAACCAGGCCTGCAAAGAATATGCGATCCAACTCGGACTCGCGCTCCAAACGACCAATATTATTCGCGACGTCGGTAAAGACCTCCAGGCCGGGCGCATTTATTTGCCGCAGAACGACTTGGCGCGCTTCAAATATTCGGACCAGGAGTTGGAGGACCGGAAATATGACGACCGATTCGTGCGACTGATGGAATTCGAAGCCGCTCGCGCTCGCCAGTTTTTCGCGCGGGCGGCAGAAGCGCTGCCCAAGGAGGACCGTAAATCGATGGTCGCAGCGGAGATCATGGCTTCAATTTATCGTGGACTGCTGCGCCGAATGGAGCTGGACAAATTCCGAGTGTTTGAAAAAGAATACAGTTTGAACAAATTAGAAAAGGCCGGAAGGATTGCCGCTCAACTGTTCAGGCTCTTTTGAATGAACAAAGAGTCCAATCCGTCTGAGTCACCGAAATCGTAATCAACAGTACATTATGAAAAAATACTTAGCATTGGTTTCAGCACTGTTAGTGGCGTTCGTAACCCTGGCTCCCTTGACCAAGGTTTATGCCTTGGGCGACGCAGAGAAAGCCGTCGTAGTCTCAGCCGACGACGCTGCGAAAAAGTATCCGTTGCCAGCGGGCAAAGATTACCCGCCGGGAATTAACGCGAACACCCATTCGGCTACAGCATCGGGTTTCGTGCAAAGCCCGTACTCCTCTCGAGTCTACGACTGCCGGCATATGGGGCATGGCACGTTGATTCTTGATGAGGGTGCCAAGAAGCTGTTTCGCAAACCTTAGTCGGCGTTAGGAATCGCGTTTACAGCGAAACATAATTTCGTTTGCGCGGTTCAATGGACTGTTTAGGGGAACCTTTATGAACAAGAAGTTTTTCACCTTGGTATGCGTAGCTTCGCTTATCGCATTCGGACTGGATTCGTGTGACACACCAACAGGTCAAGGCGCGGCGGCCGGAGCCGGCGCCGGAGCCATCATTGGCGGACTTGCCGGTGGTGGTCCACGCAGCGCTGTGATCGGAGCGGCAATTGGAGCTGCCAGTGGCGCACTGATCGGGCACGCCATTCAAGAAGATCGGGCCCGCGAATACGGTCCACCGCCACCCGGGGGTTACCCGTTTGGCCGTCCAACCGGTCGGCGGGGGGTTTTCTTGAGCCCCTACACGGGACGTTCTTACGATTTGCGTGGTGTGCCGCCCGGCGGTCTTACTCGCGACGTAGATACCGGCCAGTTGTTCCGCAGACCGTAGACAGCAACAAATTCAACGACGGCTTGGATCGATATTCGATCCAAGCCGTTTCCTTTTCTGAATGGGAATGCACTAAATTTTCATTTTCACCTGCGTTTGAAAACTCATTCAAATGAGTGATGGGTTCATTTCTCTTCGCTAGGTCTTTCCCCATTCCAACCCAATCACCAATTAAAATATGAAACGCTCGATTCTTCGCTGGATTCACCTCGCGCTTACCGTTCCGATACTTGGTTACATTTATCAGCCGGCTGCTGAAGCCCAACAGTATGCCGGCCCCGTTCGGTTTATCTTCGCTCCGATAATGATCCTGTCGGGATATTGGATGTACGCCGGAGTGGTCTTCGCCGTCATTGGCGTTCTGCTTTGGCTCGGTGCATATCGCCTGTCTGGATTTGGAGCCGCTCTGATAAGTCAGGTGGCGCTCTTTATCGCGCGGAAGATTTAGTTAGTGATCCGCGCGCGTCAGGCGGCCTGATCGTGCCGCAGTTGGCTGCGGGCTGACTTAGATCGTCAGCCCTTTTTCTTTTGCAGTTCGTCGACCAGTTTCTTCGCTTCGTCGGTCATCTTGAGCAGCTCCGGCCATTGCCGCCTATAATTCTCGCCCGGCAATTTCCGGGTCGCGTCGAAGCCCATATGCGAGCCAACGTTTTGTTCGCTCGGCGCGTGATCGAGTGAATCGCTCGGGTTCTTGATGACGCTGGTGTCCCGTTCCGGATCGGTATTCGCGCAAAGACGGAACAGCACTTCGCTGGTGTTATGCACGTCGCAATCCTCATCCACCACTACGATGTATTTGCTGAACATCATCTGCCCCATTCCCCACAGTCCGTGCATCACCTTGAATGCCTGATACGGGTACTGTTTTCGAATACTTACGAACACGAGATTGTGAAAAACGCCTTCCGCCGGCAGCGTCATGTCGACCAGCTCCGGAAAATTCATTTTAAATACGGGCAGAAAAATCCGAACGCTGGCGTCGCCCATGTAAAAATCTTCCATCGGCGGAACACCAACGATTGTCGTCGGATAAACCGCATCCTTGCGGTGAGTGATCGCGGTCAGATGGAATACCGGATAATCCTCGACCGCAGTGTAATAACCGGTGTGATCGCCAAACGGTCCTTCGGGCCGCATCTCTCCTGGTTGGACGTAACCTTCCAGAACGAAATCGACGTCGGCCGGAACTTCGAGGTCGACGGTTTTGCATTTGACCATCTCGATCGCTTTACGCCGCAAAAATCCGGCAAACATGATTTCGTCCAGCCCGTCCGGCAACGGCGCCGTCGCTGCGAACGATAATGCCGGGTCGCCACCCAACGTCACCGCGACCGGCATTCGCTCATTGCGTTCGTAATAAACCTTGCCGTGACGCGCGCCGACTTTGTGCACCTGCCAGTGCATTGCCGTTGTGTGGTCATCAAATAGCTGCATGCGGTAACAACCGACGTTCCGCGCGCCGCTTTCGGGATCACGCGTGTGCACATTCGGTAAAGTGATGAAGCGCCCGCCGTCTTTCGGCCAACATTTTAATATCGGCATGTCGCGCAGCGAAAATTCTGAACGATCCGCGTCGTTTTTTTGGACGACTTCCTGGCAGGGCCCTTCTTTCACACTCTTCGGTCTGGCGTGCAGCAAGTGAATTCCCTGCTTCAAGAGCGCGAAACCTTCGCGAAGATCGGTAGGCGGTTTTGTTTTGAGAATGAGCTGAACTTCCTGGGCGATCTCGTCGATGCTGCCGCGCCCAAGCGCCATCGCGATGCGTTTGCGCGATCCCATAGTGTTAATCGCCACCGGAAATTTCGAAGTCTTTCCATCGACAACAGGTTGTTCGAAGAGAAGTGCCTTACCGCCGCCGGGTGATTTCATTTCCCGGTCGGCCCATTCGGTAATGAGTAAGTCCGTATCGACCGGAACCGCGACACGGGTCAGCTCGCCCGCTTGCTCGAGCGTTTCGAGAAAGTGTCGAAAAGAGCGATAGGCCATGTGTCGCTACACTGGCGCGCTCCGCTCGATGCGACCAGAATTTTTTCTTACGGGTGGGTCGGAGTCAGATATTGGAACGACATTACCCGACCGTTCACGAATGTGACTGTCTTGTAGGGTATCGAAATCGTTGGCGGGATGTAAGAGTAATAGAACGGGTCATAGAATGGGTCGCCAAAGAAGGCGAATGAGCGGCCATGATGGAAACGTGTGACGCCAACGCCGAACCCGAACCCGGGATAAAATCCGGGACCGTATCCGTAGTAAGGATAATAAGCCGACCCGTAGGGCGCGTAACGGTTCTCAATGTAAATCCAAGTCTCTGTGGGACGGCCCCGCATTTCCCCGTTTGCCTTTTGTTCGGGCGAACCCCAGGCCAGCCAAACCGCGTTGGTCGACATGCCCGAACGGATTTGCCCCTGCCGCACCAGCGCCTGGTCACGCGGCGAAAGCGAATTGAACATGTCGGAGTGCTCGGAAATTCGGTTATCCAGCGTTTCGCAGCCTGTTAGGCAGAGTCCGGCAGCCGTCAAACATAAGATCAGCGCATTCGAAATTGTCTTCATAAAAAATGATACAACCGGCGGATCGTGAGTCAATTTGCCGGCGCCTTGATTGAACACCGCGTTGCCGATAATGTTGCGCAATGGAAGATCGCTTCGGCCATCGGATCTCGTATTTGCGCGTCTCGATCACCGATCGGTGCAATGAACGCTGCAACTACTGCATGCCGCGCGAACTTCAGGAATGGTTGCCGCGCGAGGAGATTCTCACTTACGAAGAAACCCTCCGCCTGATTCGAATCGCCACCGAACTCGGCGTGACAAAAGTCCGGGTGACCGGTGGCGAACCGCTTACCCGGCGCGACGTGGTTAGCTTCGTTCGCGAAATTCCAAAAATCCCCGCCATCGCAAGCCTGGGAATCTCAACCAACGGAACGTTGCTGGGGCATGAGGTTGAGAGCCAAACGATGGCCGCAGCGTTGCGTGATGCGGGTGTGCAGTCGATCAACATCTCGCTCGACACATTGGATCGAAACTTTTACGCGCAGATTACCGGGCGGGATTTTCACCCGAAGGTTTTGCAAGGCATTGAAGCGGCGGTCGCTGCGGGATTTGATCAAATCAAGTTGAACGCGGTTCTGATGCGCGGCCGAAATGAAGATCAGTTGATTCCGCTGGTTGAATTCGCGGCGGAGCGAAATCTGATCCTGCGTTTCATCGAGTTGATGCCAGTCAGCACCACAGATGTTTTGACCGAAGAGAATTTTTTGCCGGTGGCTGAAGCCAAACGTGCCATCGAATCGCGTTACGGCTCGTTGATTCCCGAGCAATCATTTAGAACAAATGGTCCGGCGACCTACTACCAAATTCCCGGGCGGGATCAGCGCGTCGGATTTATCGGGGCGATGACGAACCTTCATTTTTGCGAGAGCTGCAACAAACTGCGCCTCACCTGCGATGGCAAATTACGGCCCTGCCTCGGTAGCTATCTTGAGTTCGACATCATGAAACCGCTGCGCGCCGGCGCAACCGACGCTGACCTGCGTCAGTTCTTCATCGACGTCGTCGATCGAAAACCGGAGCAACATGATTTCCGGAATAATTATCACCCCGATCGCAAAATGATCGCCATCGGAGGATGATCTAACCACGAATTCACACGAATCGACACGAATAGGGAATTCCGCTCAGAACATTGGTGTCAATTAGTGTCCGTTCGTGGTTGAAACTGCTCCATGAAAACCCTCACGCACATCAGTTCAGATGGCAAAGCCCAGATGGTTGATGTTTCGGCGAAGCCGATGAGCGCTCGGACCGCGATCGCGAAGGGGAAAATCAAACTTCAACGCAAAACGCTGGATTTGATTTCCAAAGATCAGATCGCGAAAGGAAATGTGTTCGGCACCGCGCGCCTGGCGGGAATTCAGGCGGCGAAACAGACTGCGCAACTCATTCCGCTTTGTCATACGTTGCCGCTGGCCGAAGTGAAGGTAGAGATCGGCGCCGCGCGGGACGGCGCGGAGGTGAAGTGCACCGCGCGAACCATCGCTCAAACTGGTGTTGAAATGGAGGCGCTCACCGGAGTGACGATCGCGCTGCTGACGATTTACGATATGTGCAAGGCGGTCGACAAAAAGATGCAGATCGCCGATGTGCGTTTGATCGAGAAAACCAAAACGCAGAATCGCTGAGGAACGTAGGAATTTCATGAATCTTTTCCTGCTTTCCTGTGTTCCTTAGATATTTTTCATCGATGCAGATTGTTGTCGGAATAATTACGGTTTCAGATCGCGCCAGTGCCGGAGATTACGAAGATCTGGGTGGACCTGCGCTCAAGGAAGTTGCCCAAAAGAATGGGTGGCAAGTGTTGTGCGAGGCGGTGATTCCGGATGCTGCGTCGCGAATCCAGGAAACGATCCGTTCGTTTTCCAAGCAAGGCTGCGGCTTGATTCTAACTACGGGTGGAACCGGGATCGCCCTGCGCGACGTTACGCCCGAAGCGATTCGCGCGATCATGCGCGTCGAGTTGCCAGGCTTTGGAGAAGTGATGCGCGCCGAATCGATGAAAATCACGCCGAACGCGATTATTTCGCGCAACTTGGCGGCGGTCGTCGACGAATCACTGGTGATCGCGCTGCCGGGAAAGCCCAGTGGGGCGGTCGAATGTCTTGGATTTATTACCGGAGCGATTCCGCATGGTGTTGCGGTTGCGCAGAAAAAGCCGACCTCTTGCTGACTACGATGCGTGACGGCCTGATAATCATTCTCTTGTTGTTGGTTGCAGTCACAGCCACGGCGCAGACCACGCCGTCCAAGAAAACGCCAGCTGACGTGATGCGCGAAATCAGGTTGAAAGTGTTAACCACGCCAGCTTCGCAGCTGGGCCGGAAACCGACGGAGGAGTTTCCACACGTGCACGGAATTATCATGGATTGGCCAATAGAGGATACGATCCTCAGCCTGATGGCATCCAGCGCCGGCGACGGCAGCATTTACACGACCGGCGATTTCGGAGTGTTGGGAGGAATTAAATACGAGAACGTCCGAAACGCGGCTAAAAGTTTTGTGAAGCTCGGGGAGAAATATTATTCGGACGCGACTCCTGCAAAAGATTATCCGTATCCCCAAAAGGGCCACGTTTGCTTTTATCTCATGTGTTATGACGACGTGCGAATGATCGATACGGACGTCAACTCTCTTTCAAAGAGTAACGGTAAGTATTCCGATCTCTTCGCTCAGGCCCAGCGTATGATCAGCGAATTACGCCAGATAGCCCAACAGCCCAAGAAATAATGGCGATGACACGAGCTAACCGCTCAATCGGGCCAGATTAGCAAACGCATCATCTGTTGACCAAACTCCGTGAGATGTGCGTGGCTAGTCGGGCCGGTTGCGACGCCATTAGTCAGATATGAAGCGTTCAACGAGCTTGGCTTTACGAAAACGACGATCGGCTCCTTGACCTTGCGATCACTCGGTTCGATTCGGAGGGGTAATCCGCTGCGAGCGAACCCTACTTCCCAACAGCGCGGTTCGGCATCGGCGTTTCCGTTCATCATCCACGGATAAAGTTTTGGCAACTCGAAATGGCGCGAGCGCGGGAAGGCCACTTTGTAATAAACTTCCTCCCGACTAAGAAACTGCGGAATCGTGAGTGACGGATTGTCGTGCAGTTGAAGATAAAGCTTTTCGATATCCAAGCCGGCCAGATTGATTCCATTGTAAATCCCGTGGTGATTCGGATCGTTGCTGTGAGTGGCCGCGTACCAGCCTTCGAACTTGTGATTCATGATCAGGTTCAATTCCAAATGCACGTGGGCACGTTCGCGATTAATTCCGACACCCGTGTACCCCATTACTGCAATGTGTTGTCCCTTTTGAACGGCGTCGCCGGGGTGGACGTCGATCTTGCTTAAGTGTCCGTACAAACTGTAATACGGCGAGCCGTCCCAGACATGTTCGATCACTACGTACTTTCCGTAATTTGAGTAACCGGCGACCAGACTCGTGTAGACAACTTTTCCGTTCGCAATCGCGCGCACTTCATCACGCGGTTCGCCACTTTCGTCGCGATGGACCGGTTTGATATCGATCCCCTCATGGAAGCGCGTGTAAACAGTGCCGTCACGGGTCGGTTCGGGATCGCGCACGAATCCGTACTGCCCGCCTTCCCAAGGCGTGGATTTTTCGCCGTGATAATCGCGTTCGATGTATTGGTAAAACTCCGGCCCGCCGCCATGAAATATTGCGTCGTTGTCGGTTGGCAATCCAATTTCGAGCGCTCGTGCATTCAAACTAAAGCCGAGAAATAGGAGCGCAGCCAACGCGATCGCGACACGGACCCGGAAGATGCACTGTTCATCTTTTCCCAAGACGGAAGAGGCGAACAATGCCACAATCAGGTTCGCGAAGATGGATTTCATGACCGATTGATAGCATTCGTGTTTAACCTGTCGATGAGTCGTCCCACCATCATTTTCTGCTCCGTCTTGTTCGCCGTCGCCGACGCTCGCGCCCAGCTTAGCCTGATGGAAGGCTCACCTACACCGACGCCGGCCGATGCAACCCTTGCTTCTCCAAGTCCGGGAACGACTATGGTGTCCACTCCCGCGCCGATGACCACTACGACCATGCAAAAGCGCGGTTTTTTCGGTCGGATGCTGCACCCATTTTCGTCGTCTGAAGTCTTGCCGAAATATCAAGACCGGAAACTGCGCGGTCTGATATTGAATCTACAGGTTTCGCCGCAACCAGTCCGGTTGTCCGAGATCCGGCAGTTGGAAGTGAAGGTAATCGTCAACAATCTCGGCGACCACATGGTCAATCTCGAATTTCCGACGGACCAACGCATCGAAGTGCAGTTGCTCGACTCCGGCGGGAGTGTGCTGACAAAATGGTCCGAGAACCATGCGATCAAAGAGTCACCCGGGAGCGTTCTGGTTAATCCGGGAGAGCACATCGAATACAAAGAATCGATCGCGACTCGCGACCTGACTCCTGGAAGGGTTTTCACGGCGGAAGCTTTCTTTCCCAAATATCCCGAGCTTCGTATCCGGCAGAAGTTCATGACCGAGCCGTGAAGCGAAATTTTTAGTTGATGGTTGATAGTTGATTGCGATCGACGCGATTTCTATCAAGAATCGTCTATCAACTATCAACTCTTCTCCGACTATCATAGTCATCCCCAGGGCCATCGCGTTCAACCGTACTCGCAAAAACTGCTTCAGCCGTGGGTCGACAGCGCCCGGGCGAAGAGATTGAGCGATATCGCGTTTACAGACCACGATCGTTATCACGCGGGGGTCGATTTCGATGAGATCGACAAACTTCGGGCTGCGAATCCTGACCTGAAAATTCGGGCAGGCATTGAACTCGATAACGATCCACAAACTTCAGTGACAGGCAGCAATTGGGTCGAGAAAAACTGGGAGAAGCTCGATTTCGTTCTCGGTTCGGTCCATTACCTCGACGATCCGAAGCAAATGTTCGACAGCGTCCCCGTGGGCGCCGAGCAATTCGTTGGTCGCGACATCAATGAAATTTACGAGGATTACTTTCGGCGGATTCGCGAAATCGCGGCGACCGGTTTGGTCGATTGTTTATCGCACCTGGATCTTATCAAAATCCACGGGCATCGGCCGTGTGGCGATGTGCGCGCGATCGTGAACGAAACGCTCGATTTTATTCGATCGCGGGATTTGGCGATCGAACTTTCGACCGCCGGTTGGCGGAAGCCGGTCGACGAACTTTATCCGAGCGACGAAATCATTCGGCTGGCGGTGAAGAAGGAGATTCCGTTCACGACCGCGTCCGACGCGCATTCACA
>DATINV010000206.1:0-30631 GCA_035473775.1 Chthoniobacterales bacterium | reverse complement strand
GCCCATTTTGCCGAGCGCCTTCTGATCGGCCATGTCACGAACGCTGCAGGTGTTGAGCAACACGACATCAGCATCGGATTCGCTATCGGCGCGCTCATAGCCGCGTTCGATGAGCGAGTGCGCGACCTGGTCCGAGTCGCGCTCGTTCATCTGGCAGCCGTAGGTCTTGATGAAAAACTTGGGCATCAGCGGGCGAAATAATACACCGGCACGCCGTCTCCGCCATCGTCAGATTATCCGCTTTCCAACTTATCGTCCTTTTCGATTTAATCGGCCCGCGAATGAAAGAGAATTCACCCGCCATCGGCATCATTGGGGGAAGCGGCTTATATCAGATGGAGCAACTCCGCGATACAACCGAACACAAAATCGACACGCCATTTGGTCCCCCGTCCGATGTATTAGTTGGCGGAACGATTAGCGGACGGCAGGTTTACTTTTTGCCCCGACATGGGCGCGGCCATCGAATCTTGCCCCACGAATTGAATCACCGGGGGAACATCTACGCGCTGCGCTCGCTCAACGTTCGCTGGATCATCGCAGTCACGGCTGTTGGCAGCTTGCAGGAGAAATACAAACCTCGCGATATCCTGTTGCCCTCGCAATTCTACGACCGCACGAGTTTGCGCGCGATTCACACATTTTTTGGCGAAGGAATCGCCGCCCATATTTCATTCGCAGAGCCGATCTGCACTCCGTTGCGCAGTTTGCTGGCTGAGTCAGCCAGAAAGGCCGGCGTCACGGTTCACAATGGCGGCACTTATGTGAACATGGACGGGCCGGCATTTTCGACCCGCGCCGAAGCCGAGCTGAACCGCCGCCACGGTTTTGACGTCATTGGAATGACGAACTTACCCGAAGCGAAGTTGGCCCGAGAAGCGGAGATTGCTCTCGCTACGATGGCAATGATTACCGACTACGACTGCTGGAAAGAGGAAGAAGAGCCTGTTTCGGCGAAGACAGTATTCGGACATTTGACCGCCAATGCCGAGGCTGCGAAGAGGGTGCTGGTTGAGGCTATCCCGCGGATACCGGCCGAACCGACTTGGATTGAGCATTCGGCCCTGGACGCCGCGCTGACGACGGAACGCGGCCTTTGGCCCCAGTCAACGATCACCAAACTGGGACCGATCCTGAGCCGATTTTTATGATCGCAAAAAAGTGCTTGCCATTTGTCGCCGAATTATAGTAATTATAAACGCGTAACTGAATTACGTTTTTCCGCACCATGAAAATTGAAATCGCCTTCTGTTTGCTCGGTCTCGCCTTCCTTCCAGCTTGCTCGACTACTTCTCAGACTACTGCTGCCAATCAAAGCCTGGAGCAGCGCTTGACCGCGAAGTATGCCAGTAATGCGACCGAACCCGGCGTTCCCGGTGAAGAGCCAGCTCCGCCAGCGGAAGGCCCGGAAGACGTTCCAGCCGATGCTCCGGATAATGTCGACCACAATCCCGCGTTGATGCCGAGCCCGTTGCTCCGTTATTGGGCCGCATCCCGCACGCCGTAATCAAAAGCGGCGATTAATTTCAGGGACGTTCGAGTTCCGAACGGACGCGTTCTCAGCCGGCGGATGGACTAAAAAGCGCCCAGGCCAGCAGATTGCCCGCATCCTTCCAAACGCCGGAGTGGCTGTCCCCAAGCACGACCACAATGATGTTCTTGCCGCCGTTGGTGCCGCTCGCAATGAGACATTTGCCTGCAGCTTCGGTGTAGCCTGTTTTCATTCCGTTACAGTAGGGTAGGCGTTTGAGGAGCTTATTGGTGTTCTCCAATTCGCGGGTCCGGCCATTGGAGTAGCGGAAATTCAACTGCGGCAGACAAACAATCGATCGAATTATCGGATTAGCATAGGCGGCGCGGGCAATTGTCGATAAATCCCGAGCGGTCGAATATTGCCGCGCGTCGGGTAACCCGTTTGGATTGACCCAATGTGAGTTGCGAGCACCGAGGGCGAACGCGCGTTGGTTCATTTTATCGGCGAACGCTTCAATGCTGCCGGCGTTGTCGCGTGCCACACAACGCGCGACGTCATTTGGGCTTTTGACGAGCAACGCGCGTAGAAGATCGATCCTGGTATAGATGTCGCCGGGCTTGATGTTTAGCTTTACCGGCTCGGCGAAAGTGTCTGTCTGGGCAACAGTTACCGGCTGATCGAGACCACCAGTTTCAGCGACAATAAGTCCAGTCAACAGTTTCGTCGTGCTGGCCGGTGCACGAGATTGATCGGCATTTTTCTCGTACATCACCTGACCGCTTATCGCGTTAATCACGATGGCCGACACCGCATTCGTTTTCGGGATCGCGCCCGGAACGGTTTGTGTCGAAATCGAGTCATCATCTGTATCGCGACGTTTTGTCGTCGCGCGACGGGCGCGGCGCGTTCGGGGAGTTGCGCTGGGACTTTCGTCCGAATCTGCCGTGGCCGACGATTTTGATTTTGCGTGCTGACGATGCGGAATGCCGGTTGGTCGAACTTCGTTCGTGTTGTCCTCGTCCGGCGAGACGGACGTTGGCTCAACCGCGAAGCAACTAAAAGCAAAGCCAATCGCGCAAAATAAGAAACCGGCGCGATACCAACGATTCATGGGCGAGAAATTACCGGCAAAAATTCAATGCGCGCAAGCGGCTAAAGATCTTTTCCGCGCTGAATCAATTCAATCTCGTAGCCTTCGGGAGCGTCCACGAACGCGATCATGCTGCCGCCGGACGTCTTGTGCGGACCATCGGAGAGTGGATATCCTTTCGAAGCCGCCGAGCGCGCGAATTTTTCGAGATCCTCTACTTCGAAGGCCAGATGAGTGAGGTCCGGGCCGACCACGACAGGTCCGCTTTCGTCGAACTTGCAGATTTCGATTTCCTCATCGCTTTGAGGTGCTTTGAAAAACACCAACTGCGATCCACGTCCGGAGGTGTGTCGTCGCGTCTCCTCAAGTCCGAGCACGTCCTTGTAAAAATTGACCGTCTTCTCCAGGTCCCTTACCCGATAGCGAGTGTGTAACAGTTTCTTAACCATCGTGTATCTTATTGCCCCCTTAAACGAATAAACTCAAACTCTTCGCCGATGAAACTTGTTATCGCCGCTACCGGTGCCAGCGGTTCGATTTATTTGCAGCGGTTGCTCGACCAAATCGACTCGTCGGCCCACGAGGTTCATCTCGTGCTGAGCAGTCACGCGAAGCAAGTTGCGAAGCACGAACTCGGTTCGCTCAAGATTCCCAAAGGAATAGCACACCATTCGGAGAACGATCTCAATGTGCCCTTCGTCAGCGGCTCGGCGAAATTCGACGCCATGGTCATTGCACCTTGTTCGATGGCAACGGTCGGCCGGATTGCGTCCGGTTCGAGCGATACCGCGCTGCTGCGCGCGGCCGACGTTTTTCTGAAGGAGCGCCGCAAGCTTGTCCTCGTTCCGCGCGAGACACCGTGGAGCCTGATTCACGCGCGTAATGTGACAACGCTTCTCGAAGCGGGCGCGGTCGTTCTCCCTGCGATTCCATCGTTTTATAGTCGGCCAGCTTCGGTTGCCGACGTTGTCGACACCGTGGTTTGGCGAATACTCGACCAGATCGGCGTCCCGAGTCCGCGCAGCTATCGTTGGGCCGATCAACCCGTGCGGCGCGGCGCGCGCAAAACGTCTTGAAGATCGAGGGCCGAAAAGCGCGATGGCTGATCGCGTTTGGGGTTCAGCTTTTGAAGATGCTTGGGCGCACCCTGCGCTACGAAATCGACGACCGCGCGGGAATTGTCGGAAAACCAGTTAGCGAGAATTACATTGGCGCGCTTTGGCACAATCGACTGCTGATTTTTCCCCTGGTCTTGCGTCGCTTCTTTCCAAATCGTCACGGGGCCGCGCTGATCAGCGCCAGTCGCGACGGGGATCTGCTGAGCGATGCAATCCGCCGTTTTGATTATGACGTCGTTCGGGGATCGAGTTCGAAACTTGGCGCGACGGCGATTCTCCAACTGAGTGATGGTCTGTCAAAGCGTGGAGACGTCGTGATTACCCCGGATGGTCCGCGCGGACCCGCTTATGCGCTTGGCCCAGGCATTATCTTCCTCGCCCAGAAAACGGGAGCGGCAGTTCTACCGATGAACATGGAATATTCGAGCTGCTGGCGGGTCAAAAGCTGGGATCGATTTATTATTCCGCGGCCTTTCTCGAAAGTGCGCGTGATTATCGGCCGACCAGAACCGATACAATCGACATCCAGCGGCGAGGAATTTGAAGCCGAGCGATTACGTTTGCAGAACGTGATGATGTCGCTGGTTGAACGCCGCTAGCTCATCTAATTTCGTGACATGGCGAATCTCATCGACGGTCGCGCGGTTGCCGAAAAAGTTTATGTCGATCTGCGCGATGAAATTGCCGCTCTGAAATCGAAAGGCGTGACGCCTGGGATCGCAGTGGTCCTGGTGGGTGATGATCCTGCATCGCGCGCATATGTGCGTTCGAAGGACAAGGCGAGTCGCGAGCTGGGGCTGCATTCAGTTAAGCTCGAGCTGCCGGAGTCGACCAGTCAGTCGGAATTATTGGCCCGGGTTGAGGAACTCAATCACGATCCGGCAGTCCACGGAATCTTGGTTCAATCGCCGCCGCCAAAGCAAATCGACGAAGCTACGATCGTGCGCGCCTTAGATCCCGCGAAAGACGTCGATGGGTTCCATCCGATAAATGTGGCCAAGCTTGCGATGGGCGATGCCACGGGATTTGTTCCCTGCACGCCACTTGGCGTCCAACGGTTGCTGATTGAAAGCAATGTCGATATCGCGGGCGCGCACGTCGTTGTTCTTGGGCGAAGCATGATCGTGGGAAAACCGGTCGCTCTATTGCTCATGCAAAAGGCCAAAGGCGGTGACGCCACCGTGACTGTGGTCCATTCGCGCAGCAAAAATCTCGAGGAGATCACCCGGTCGGCTGACATTTTGATCGCGGCTATCGGGCGCGCCCACTTCGTGAAAGCGAGTCATGTGCGTGAAGGCTCCGTTGTCATCGATGTTGGAATCAACCGCGTGGAGGATAAAAGCGACAAGCGCGGTTATCGCTTGGTGGGGGACGTCGCATTCGACGAAGTCGCGCCAAAAACAAAAGCGATCACGCCGGTTCCCGGCGGCGTCGGGCCGATGACAATCGCGATGCTGATGTCGAATACGGTCAAAGCAGCGCGCCAATCGACTTGACGATCTTTCGCGTTAACCAGCGCAGAATCGGGGCGCTCAATGCAGCCGCGCCAATTAACCTTGAGGCGACTCGCGGATGTAAGACCGCTTCACGGGCGAGCTGATTAATCCACAATCGTCCGCGATACATCGCGCTATGCGCGCGCGCGAACTCATTCCCAACTAATTGTCGCTCATCGCCGCGAATAATTTTAATGATCGCGTTCGCCGCGAGCTGTCCCGACCGCAACGCGTAATAGATTCCTTCGCCGGTGAACGGCTCGACTACGCGCGCGGCATCGCCAATGAAAAATAGATTATTGTTGTGTGCAGGTGCGATCGGCGCGCGAGTCAGCGGAGTGATCGTCCGCCATTGTTGGTTGGGCGGCAGGGTAAATTCCTTTTCCGCCCACGCGCGCAAGGACGCGATTGTCGACGCCGTCCCGACCAGACAAAGATTAAGCTCGCGCTCATTCACTGGTGCCTGACCGGAATAGCCTTCGGGTAGGAATTGCAACACGATCCGATTTCCAAAGTCCCGGGGAAGTGGAACGTGCGCTTGAAGCGCAATCCGCTCGCGCTCGGGACGGGGAAGCAAATTGCAAAGCCGCGCCACGGTCGAATTACGTCCGTCGGCTCCAACCAAAATGCGAGCTAGAAATGTGTCGCGCACGATGTCGATTTTCCAATCGCGGTCGCGCGTTTTGTGAAGCGAGACAACAGTTGTCTCTTGGTGGATCTGGGCCCTGAGTTCGCGAGCCCGACTGAACAGACGATCATCCAAGACACTGCGCTTGATCGTGAGCATTCTGGCGCTGCCAGTCGGAAAGTTCGCCCGCACTTTGCGGCCGCCGATGGTGACGAAATCGACTGCATCGACAACCGCGTGCGGCCAGGAGTGAATTTGCTCGGTGAGCCCAAGACGTTGCAGGACGGAAATGCAAGCTGGGTTGATGCAATCTCCGCAGACTTTTTCCCTTGGAAATTTCTCGCGCTCGATCAGAACGACCCGCAAACCCGCCGCTGCGCAAAACGCCGCGCAAGTCGACCCAGCCGGGCCGCCTCCGACAATCGCAACATCGACAATTTCCATCGCCCTAAGTGTTCATTGCGAGTGGGCCGCCTTCAACACTTCTGGCGTGCGATTCAAAGAGGAACGAGAGTTACGTTATGAGCTGGTCCATTCCCATTATCCGGATTGCCGGCATCCAGTTACGCATTCACATCACCTTTCTGTTGTTAATCGCTTGGGTTGCGATTTACTCGGGCGCGTCAGCGGCGATCTTTGTTCTGCTGTTGTTTTTGTGCGTGGTGCTGCACGAATTCGGTCACGCGATCGCTGCGAAAGGCTACGGCATCAATACGCCGGATATTACTTTGCTGCCGATCGGCGGAGTGGCGCGATTGGAACGGATTCCCGAAGAACCGAAACAAGAGCTAGTCATCGCGATCGCTGGACCTTTGGTCAATGTCATCATTGCGGCGTGTTTGTATGTGGTGATCGGCGCACGCGGAAATATTGCGCCGGAAAATGCAGTGAAGAGTGGAGACATGCTAGGTGGCTTGTTTCAAATCAACGTCTTGCTGGTACTGTTCAATTTGTTGCCGGCGTTTCCGATGGATGGCGGCCGTGTTCTTCGGGCCGTGCTGGCCACTCGATTGACCTATGCGCGGGCGACGCAGGTGGCGGCAACCGTTGGTCAGGCTTTTGCGTTCTTATTCGGAATCGTCGGTCTCTTCGGAATTCCAGGATTGTATCACGCCAATCCTTTTTTAATCTTCATCGCATTATTTGTTTACCTGGGCGCGTCGCAGGAAGCGGCGCTGGCCCAAATGCGCGCTGTCTCCCGGCATTTTCCTGTCTCCAGCGCAATGGTCCGCGAATTTCGAACTTTGCCGGCAACGGCGACGTTGCAGGAGGCAGTCGATGCGTTGCTGGCGACGTCGCAGCACGATTTCCCTGTAGTTGATGAAAACGGAGGCGTCGCCGGGATCTTAACCCGGCACGATTTGATCGCGGCTCTGCGCAAAGACGATCCGAATATTCGAGTTAGCGATGTGATGCGCCGCGATATTCCGACTGTGACAACCGGCACGCG
Organism: Chthoniobacterales bacterium; assembly: GCA_035473775.1. Taxonomy (GTDB): domain Bacteria; phylum Verrucomicrobiota; class Verrucomicrobiia; order Chthoniobacterales; family UBA10450; genus AV40. The sequence goes on along the minus strand of DATINV010000206.1, from coordinate 23,375 downwards.
ATTCGAAGAGGCGTTTCGGATTATGCAGGAGTGCAATTGTCCCGCGGTGCCGGTGCTCGACAGTATGAAACGGCTAGTCGGTCTGCTCACGCCCGAAAATGTGAGTGAGCTGATGATGGTGCAATCGGCGCTGCCGCGGCGACGCGTCGCGTAAGTGGCTTTGCTTTCTTGGGATAGTAATTCTGGTCAAAGCTTCTCCCGGGAAGCGGCGCGCTTGCCCTACAATTCTCAAAGCACGATTGTCGATCTTCGATGATTTCACGGAAAGGAAAGCCTGATTTGCAGGCAAAGGTGCGTGATGTGTCCCATAAACCGGGAGTGTACCTGATGCGGGACCGGTTTAATCGCGTGATTTACGTCGGTAAGGCGCGCGATCTTCGAAAGCGGGTCAGCTCCTATTTTCTGCCATCTAAGCTAGCTCAGGCTGATTTAAAAACGCGCGCCATGCTGGAAGCGACGTGGGATTTTGAAACCCACATTGTCCGCAGCGAAGCGGAATCGGTGTTGCTCGAGGGCAAGCTGATTAAGGAATACCGGCCGCGGTATAACATTTCGTTTCGCGATGACAAACGGTTCCTGCTGGTAAAAGTCGACGTGTCGGAGGAGTGGCCGCGTTTTCGTCTTACCCGGCTGAAGAAAAATGATGACTCGCGATATTTTGGGCCGTTTGCCGCGGCCGGCGCGCTCCGCCAAACCCTGAACCTGATGCGCAAGAAATTTGGTGTGCTGACATTCGGCCGGGGCGCGCCGAGTGAACGCGAATTGAAGTCCTCGACCTATCAGGTGCCGGTTCGGCTAAGCGAAATCACGGCGGATCAATATCGGGAAAGAGTCGGGCAGGCGTGCGAATTCCTGGAAGGGCAATCACGGGAGATGATCGACCTGCTGGACGGTGAGATGCGCAAAGCTGCCGACAAAATGGATTTCGAAAAGGCGGCGGAGCTTCGGAACATGATCGACGATGTCCGCCAAACGACGAGATCGACGCGACGTTTCACGCGCGGAACTTTGCCAAGCGCGATCGATCCGATGGCTGACGTCCAAGCATTGGCTGAAGCATTGCAACTGCCGCGGCCACCGCGGGTGATGGAGTGTTTCGATATCTCGAATATTTCCACAACCCACGTGGTTGCCTCGATGGTTTGCTTCCGGGACGGCGTGCCGGACAAGAATTGTTATCGCCGGTACCGTGTGCGTACGGTCGAAGGTCAGGACGATTTCGCCAGCATGGCGGAGGTGGTGCGGCGACGATATTCGCGGATTTTACTCGAAGCGCGCCAGGCAAATCCCGATGTAGCAGAGTTTTCGCAGGAGGAAACGGTCGACGGTCTTAGACGAATCGAGGAGCAAGCGTTGGACGTCGAATTCAAAAAAGAAACAATCTACGTTCGTTTGCCGGATCTGATCATTGTCGACGGCGGGAAGGGGCAACTTTCATCGGCTTGTCGCGAATTGCAGCGTTTGGGCCTGCACGATTTGCCGATCATCGGTTTAGCCAAGGAGCACGAGGAGATTTATCGGCCAGGACGAGCGATGCCGCTTCAGCTGCCAATGGATTCCGGAGCATTGCATTTGCTGCAACGAATTCGTGATGAAGCGCACCGGTTCGCAAACGCTTATCATCAACTACTTCTCAAGAAACGAATCGACGAAAGCATTCTGGATGATTGTCAGGGTGTGAGTCAGAACCGGAAGAACCTGCTCCTCCGCAAGTTCGGCTCGGTTAATCGCCTTCGGAAAGCGACGATCGAACAGATCGCTTCTACGGAGGGGATTGGGCCAAAACTTGCCGAGGAAGTGCATCGATTTCTGCAGCAGCATTGACGGGGGCGATCCGCAACGGAAGATGTCGATCTCGGGATGAAGAGTTGGGCAATAATTTTCTGCGCGCCGTGGGTCTCGGGTCTCATTCTGGCCCAGAGTGTGATGCCGTCTGCGACGCCCAGTCCGAGCTTGCCGCCAACCGGGGACGAAGAAACGATTGTCCCCACATTCGAAACTCAAAAACTGGCGCGGACTTACATTCTAGACGTACCCGCGCCACGCGGGCAGATCACGGATCGGACCGGGCTGCCGCTGGCTCAAAACAAAGTTAGTTACAATCTCGCGATTAGTTTTCCAACGCCGCTGGACTTTACCGATACGAAGGCGGTCGCGTTTGCTCGAGAAAAGATCGAGAAGGCGGCAAAGCTGACCGGTCGGGCTATCAAAATTTCCGACGACGCGATCCTGCGTCACTATCACAATCGCGGCATCATGCCGTTGGTAATCGCGCAAAATCTCAGTCAATCGGATTACGAAGCGGTCAAGGACCGCTCGAAAGATTCGCTTGTGGTGCGACCAATTTACGTTCGCGTTTATCCGAACGGGAAAGTGGCGGGTCACATCATCGGCTACACCGGCAAAACTGGCCGTAATCTCGATGGGATCGTCGACAATCACGAAACGCTCTGGCCGGAAACTGAAGGACGCGATGGCCTCGAACAAACGTTCAACGAGCTGCTCACCGGCAAACACGGCGAATACAAACTGACCTTCGACAAGGACGGTCGAAAAACCTCTGAAAAACTGATCAAGCCCGCGGTTCCAGGAAACAACATCGTGACCACCCTCGATTTGCGATTGCAGCAGCTCGCGGAAAAAGCGCTGGCCGCGCGAGCAAAGCGCGGCGCTATCGTCATTGTCGATCCGACCGATGGCGACATTCTGGCAATGGCGTCGATCCCAGCCTACGATCCAAACGCTTTCGTGCCGTCAATTTCAGCGGAGAAATTCAAACAACTTCAGGACGATCCCGACATTCCGCTGCTGGCGCGGGCATTTCGTTCGTCCTATCCGCCGGGGTCAACCTTCAAGGTTGCAGTCGGCATTGCCGCGCTCGAAACGGGGGCGGTTCGGGCGGAAGATCTTTATCAGTGCGTGCCGGCAATCCAGATTGGCAATCTGACGTTTCACAATTGGAAAAAGGGAGATCAGGGCGCGCAGAATTTTGTTCGGGCCCTCACCGAATCATGTGACACGTGGTTCTACCAGGTCGGAATCAAAACTGGCGCGCAGCCGATCATCGATTGGGCGCTCAAACTCGGGTTCGGGGCAAAGTCCGGCATTCCATTGCGCGCTGAAGCAGAGGGGCGGGTCCCGAACGATGACTACATGAAAGCGACCCACGGCCGAAAAATTCTCAACGGCGACATCGCAAACTTATCGATTGGGCAGGGGGACACTCAGGTCACGCCGCTGCAAATGGCCCAAGCAATGGCGATTGTCGCCAACGGCGGAAAATTTTATCAAACACGGCTCGTCCGCCAGGTCCAATCCGTCGATCAAAAGATCGTGGCTGCTTATGACTTGCGCGAAAAACGGAGCCTGGATGTTTCTGAAGCGACGATGGGCGAAGTCCGCGAAGGAATGATCGACGTAGTCAACGGCCCGAACGGCACTGGGCACGAAGCGGAACTAGATGGCGTTGAAGTTGCCGGAAAAACCGGCACCGCGCAATGGGGACCGAAGAATAAGGAACGCACCGCTGCGTGGTTTGCGGGCTTTTTGCCGGCTGAACAACCCCGCTACGCATTTTCTGCGGTTTACGAAGGCGAAGTCGGCAGCAAGGTCCATGGCGGCACCACAGCCGCTCCCATGATCGCCGATATCTTCAAGGAAATTTACAAGGCGTCAGAAAAAACTGGCCGCGGTCGACGCGAATCACCTCAGGAAGTCCGGCGTGCCCAACCAGTGCAAGAAGACGACTCGGATTAGGCGGCCGCGGTTTCTTCCGGAACCATGGTTCCCTTGAACTTCGGTTCTTCGGGTTCGAGGCCGAAATTTTCGGAATGGAGATTTTCGATCTTCGCCAGATCGTCGGCGGTGAGGGTTGGACAATCAGGCGCCTTAGCGAATTCAATCAGCTGCTCCTCGTTGTAGATGTTTGGCAACGTTGAAGCGACACGATGGTCCGCCAACAACCAAAGCAGAGCTGCCTGGCCGAGTGTGCGCTCGGAGTTTTCGAGGAATCGCAATTTGTCGATTTTCTTGACGCCGTTGAGCAACCAGCTGCGTGGACGATGGCTGCGGTGATCGGTCGGCGGAAAGACTGTGTCGGCCGTGTATTTGCCCTCCAACATTCCGGATGAGTGGGTAACGCGAATGAGGAACATCGTATCTTTGCCCAATTCGGTCGCCACGTCCTGCATTGCGCGTCCGGGATGTTGTTCGAGGATGTTGTAGATGTGTTGAATGCTGGTGATGTCGCGTTCGCGAATGCAATTTGCGCCCTCGTAGAGCCAGCCGATCGCCGGGCCGAGCGCGATGCCGTAGTAACGGATTTTTCCTGACATTTTTAATTTCTCGAGCGTCTTCCAAAGCGCATCGTCGTAAATCTGCTCCATCCGGATGTTGTGCAGTTGCAACAAATCGATCCGATCGGTTTTCAAGCGCTCTAACGCAGCGTTAGTCGCGCGTTCGATCGCTTCCGGTGAAAAATCCTGAGGAATTTCGCGTTGACCACGGCCGCGGGCTTCGCCGTGGTGGACAAAATCGTAGCCGACCTTGGTCGCGATCACGATTTCGTCGCGCTGTTTGGGAAACGCCTTGGCAATCAATTCTTCACTGAGACCGTTTCCGTAGGTATCGGCGGCGTCGAATAACGTGACCCCAAGATCGAACGCTTTCTGCATAAGACCGATCGCTTCGCCTTCAGTAAAATTTCCCCACCATCCGGTGGAAATCGTCCACAAACCGAAACCGACCTCGCTAACTGTAAGATCGGTATTTTGGTAAGTCCGAAATCTCATCGCAAAATTTTACCACGAAGGACACGAAGATCACGAAGGATATTTAGCTTCGTGCCCTTCGTGCTGTTCGTGGTTAATTATGCGGCGTGGAACGCAGGTCTGACGCCGGTTTGTTGATCGTTGGTCACGGTTCAACCGTGAATCCGGATTCGAGCGCTCCGACCCAGGCGCATGGGGCTGAAATCCGGCGTCGAAACATTTTTGCCGAGGTCCAATGCGCGTTTTGGAAAGAAGAGCCAAGCCTGCGCGACGCGCGCTTTTTGTTCGATTCTAAAAAGATCCGCGAAGTTTGCGTTGTGCCGAACTTTATCTCGGAAGGTTATTTCACCCAGACAGTGATTCCGCGGGAGCTTGAGCTGGATGGAGCCATTACCCAACGCGCCGACGGTCAAATCTGGTATTACAGCGAGCCGGTTGGCAATCATCCCTTGATGACGGAATTGCTGGTCCATCGCGCTCATGAGATTGCTCCGAACATTCCGGAAAGCGCGACCAGCTTGCTGATCGTCGCGCATGGAACCGACTTGAATGAGAACAGCGCAGTGGCGGCGAAGCGGGAGGCCGAAAAAATTCGAGGGCTGGGTCGTTATGCCAATGTGCTGAATGTTTACATGGAAGAATTTCCGATGGTTTCCGATTGGAGGGTGCTGACCAGCACGCCCAACGTAGTGGTCGTCCCGTTCTTCATTTCTGACGGGCTCCATAGCTACGAGGACATTCCCGTTTTGCTTGGCATCGCCGAAAAAGGACGAGCGTCGACCGGGCGTAAAGGGAGCGACGTGTTTCAGCGTGGACCGTATCAGATCGACGGTCGCGCGTTGTTCTACGCGAGTTCGATTGGTACCGACCCGCGGGTGGCCGACATTATTGTCGAACTGACCAGCGCAGGGAGGGGTTAGACCGGTCAATTCACGTATGGATTAAGAAAAGTTGCGCTCGCCTCCGGCCTCGCAATCTTTCCTGACCTACTGAAGCCGCCAATGCATACCGACACACTGAAAAAACTCCAAGATATTGGAGCTTACGTTCTGGCCAGCGGCTGCACCAAAAAGAGTGTCAAACAAGTGGCCGAGATGATTCGGACGGCGAGGGATTACCGGTTCATCGGCATTTACAAGATCGTGAAGAACGAGTTTGTGATCCTGGCCGGCACCGGGAATGAGCCTCCGGCCTACCCGCGTTTTCCAATCGGTCAGGGAATATGCGGCGCGGCGCTCGAATCGGGCAAAGCGATCGTGGTCGGCGACGTTCACAAAGACAAACGTTACCTGCCCACGTTTCACACCACTCGGTCAGAGATTATCGTTCCGTTGAAGTCTGAAGACAAAACTATCGTCGGCATGCTCGACGCTGAGAGCGACAAAGTGAACGCGTTCGGCGAGGAAGATCGACAATTTCTCGAGCGCGCAGCCGGGTTGATCGCGCACTGTCTGGCGTAGCTGGCGAAATGCCGGACCTGATCGAAACAACGCTCGCGGGGGCGTTGGGCGATAGCACATCAATCGGGCAAGTTTTGATCCAGGGAACGGCCGGTAATTGCTTCACGCTCTGTCATAGAGACGATCATCCTAGCAGCAAGCTGACGAACTTTCGGAGACCTGACGACGCGATCGAGATTGGGAAATTTGACGACGCAGGGAATTATCGGCCGCTAAAAACCGCGCCGAATTTGCGGCGTGGCTGGCGACTGGATCTTCTTGATTTAGGGGAGCTGCGGCAGGCGCTGGACCATTTTTACCCTGGGAGGTTGGCGATGCTTCTGGCATCGAATGAGAACCGACTCGCGGCAACACCATTGCGTGAGACGTTGAATCGGCAATCAGGAATGTACCGAGTCGCGGCGAAGATTTCCGATCAACAAATCGACCATCTGGTCGGAGATTTTTGTCGGTCGGACGGCGGATGCTTGCGTACCATCTTGTGGAGACGGGATGCAAACGGCTCAATTCCATCCACGAAATTGCCCTCACAAAAATTCGATCCGGCCTTTGATCAAACCGGCCGGGGCGAACGCGCAATTCCTCTGCTTTGTCAGGAAGCGTGCAATCTGCTCGTGGCCGAGTGCCGCAAAGCGGTCAAAGACGAGACGAACAAAGAATGATCATCCGTGCGCGAATCGTCGTGACGATGGATGGTCCGCCGATCGAAAACGGTGCGGTGGTGGTTTCAGGAGACCGAATCGCCTCCGTAGGAAAGTTTCCCGATGTCGCAAAGACGTATTCGGACACCGAAGTTGTCGATCTTGGCGAACGGGCGCTGGTTCCAGGATTAATCAATGCACATTGCCATCTCGATTACACGTGTCTGCGCGGTGCAATCTCACGGCAAGAATCATTTACCGCTTGGATCCGGGCCATCAATGAGGAGAAGGCCAAACTCTCACCGCAAGATTACGTCGCGTCGATAAACGACGGGTTTTTGGAAGCGAAGCGTTTTGGAACAACAACGATCGCGAACCTGACCGCGTTTCCGGAGTTGGTTTCGCAAATTGAAACTCCGCTTCGGACCTGGTGGTTCGCAGAATTGATCGACGTGCGCGATCCGGATCAAGCGCATAAGATTGTAGATCGCGCGGTTGAGGGCTTGAAATCAGAGGAGCATTGGGGCCTTGCGCCGCACGCTCCATTCACTGCGTCGGCAAATCTTTACCGGTCTTGCGAAGAAATTGCGCGACGCAAAAACATTCTGTTAACCACCCATTTGGCGGAGTCGCGGGAAGAACGGGAGATGTTTCAAGACGCGAGGGGACCGCTCTACGCTTTTCTGCAAGAGATTGGTCGCGACATGGGAGATTGCGGCAACAGCACACCGGTCGAACATTTCTTGGGTAGGGGTGGTTCACCGAACCGCCCGCGGGCGATTGAGGACAATCGCTCCTACCTGCTCGTGCATTTAAACGAATTTGTGGGCGGGGATTTTGAGGTGCTTCGGAAATCGGCAAATGAGTTTTCAATTGTTCATTGTCCGCGAAGTCACGAGTACTTTGGGCATTCCCCGTTTCAGTTTGAGAAGTTGCGCGACGCTGCATTCAACATTTGTCTCGGAACGGACAGTCTGGCGAGCAACAACGACTTGAGCCTCTTCGCCGAGATGCGTGCGTTTCAGAAAGAGTTTTCAAACATTGCGCCGGAGAAAATTTTCGAAATGGTGACGTTAAATCCGGCGCGCGCGCTGCGGCAGGAGACAACGCTGGCGAAAATACGGCGAGGCTCGGTTGCCGACCTCATCGCAATTCCGAGTGCGAGATCGAATTCGATTTTCGAGCAGATAATTGCGTTCGATCGAGCAGTCGTTTGGTCAATGCTGAGCGGCCGAATTTTGGCCTAACCTGTAAAATTCTCAAAATCGCTTTCTTTTTCTCAAAATTGAAATATTCTCCGCGCTGAGATTTCCCATGGCTAAAATCGTAATTATCGATGACGAACCCGCGATGGTTGAGGTGATCGTGACCCTTTGTCGCGAAAAAGGACACCAGGTCTACCCGTTCAACGCGCCCTCAAAGGCGATCGAGCAGCTCGACGCCATTCAGCCCGAAGTCGTGATCACCGACATCAAAATGGAGACGATGAACGGCTTCGATGTATTGCGGCACGTCCGCGAACATCAACGGCAAACCTCCGTGATCCTCATTACCGCGTTTGGATCTGCGGAAACTGCGGTGCAGGCGATGAAAATGGGCGCCCGCGATTACATTCTCAAGCCGTTCAAGATTGATGAGCTGCAAACCCGCATTCAGATGGCGCTCGATTACCAGGCTGCCGTCGGCGAGGTGACGTATCTCCGCAAAGAACTGAAAGAGAAACACAAGCTCGAGAATATCATCGGCACCAGTGGGAAGATGGAGCACGTTTACAATTTGATCAGCAAGGTCGCCGATACCGACAGCACGGTGTTGATTGTCGGTGAAAGCGGGACCGGTAAGGAACTGGTCGCGCGTGGATTACATTTCAACAGTAATCGTCAGCATCATCCATTTGTGGCCATCAATTGCAGCGCCTTGCCAGAGAATTTGCTCGAGTCGGAATTGTTCGGACACAAAAAGGGATCATTCACCGGCGCGGTCGCGGACAAACGGGGGCTGTTCGAGGAAGCCAACCTCGGCACAATTTTTCTAGATGAAGTAAATTCGATGGCGCCGCCGCTGCAAACGAAACTTCTGCGAGTCCTGCAAGAACGCGAAGTTCGCCGGGTTGGCGACAACAAAAGTTCGCCGGTCAATGTTCGCGTGATCGGCGCCACCAATGAACGGCTCCAACCGAAACTAAAAGACGGAACGTTTCGCGAGGATTTATATTACCGGCTCGCGGTCATTCCGATCGAGATCCCGGCGTTGCGCGAGCGTCTCGAAGACGTGCCGTTGCTGGTAAATCATTTTTTGCAAAAGCAGGCGAGCGCGACTGGCGGCGAACCGAAAAAGATCGATCCCGTTGCGGTCGACATTTTATGTCATTACCACTACCCCGGAAACGTGCGCGAGTTGGAGAACGCGATTGAGCGCGCCTGTGCTTTGTGCGAAAACGATCTGATTTTGCCGGCCGATTTGCCGCCCCACATTGTTGACCACGCTCACGACAGCAAGACGGAGAATGCCATCGCAAATATGCCGGTCGGGCAAACTCTGGATGATTTCGTGCAGCAGCAGGAGCGCAATTACATCGAAGCGACGTTAGCTCACTGTGACGGCTCACGCGAAAAGGCGGCCAACATGCTTGGTATCAGCATGGCAACGCTTTATCGGAAGATCGAGCCGAAGAAGAAGTAACAGCGCTCAGCCGCGCTTCGCAAAGATTTGGAGTTGATCAGCGGCTTCCTTGAGCTCATCCAGCTTTTCGAGCGCCGCTTTCTGCTTAGCCAATACTTCGTCGTTGGCTGCTTTGATTTTCTCCAGTGTCTGGATCGCTGCTGAAATCGATTGAGCATCGGCCACGGTTGCGGTCGTTCGGGAAGGTGTCGTTGTGGCGGCTAAAGCATTTGCGGGCTGGACGATAATGGGTGCGGAGGATTGCGCGCTGCTTGTTGCAGTCCACGAGGCCGTGACAATTAAAAACGCAGCAAAAAGGCTATTTAGAGTGTTCATTTTTTTGGAATTGGTAACGGCTTATGGGTTCCGCCGGCTCGGATCATATAAAGCCGGGCACTCCGAATCTTTTCCGTTAGGTCGGCGATTTTCTCGTCAAGTTTGGTTTGGTTATCGGCAATTGCTGCCTGTTGATCCTTTAGTGCATTAACCACTTCGAAGACTTGGGACGGTGAATCCTGCGCCCCACGCAAAGATAGCGTCGCGGCAAAGATGCACGAGAGGGTTAAGGCGAGGATAGAGTTCTTCGTCATTGCGATCGGCTTGCGTAAATTCTGGCAACCCGCACGGTCTCTCCGATGTCTGCGAGTTTCGTCTCGATTTGTTTCTGATTCGCTGCCATTTGCGCCTGTTGGGTCTCAACCTCTTTGATTAACGCGAGAAGTTTCGCTTCGTTTGGATCAGGTGTTTGGGCGACGCTTGCCGAAATGCCGAGCGACGTGGCGGTAAGTAAAAGGAAGAGTCTGTTCATTTCGGCGAAAAGTGGATCGACACACTGAGGTAGCAATTAACGTTCCGAGACAGCGGCATTGCCTTGAATTTCCTGGGCGTGCAGAGTGCGCGGCCCGTAACCTGCTTGCCTGTCGGTCGCCCGACAGTAAACTCCACAATATGGCCGGTCCTGGGATGCATCAGACGCAGAATCTTTCTCTGCAACAAGTCCTTGCCCCGCAGCTCCAGCAAAGTCTCCTGATTCTTCAGGCGCCGTTGCTTGAACTGCGGAATCTGGTCCAGCAAGAGATGGAGACCAACCCCGTGCTCGAGGAATTAGCCGATCCTCCCAATCCCGACGCCCCGGCCGAATCTGAAACTCCGCCGGACGATAATTTCAAAGAGGAGTTCGACCGCCTGGCCAAGCTCGATGACGAATGGCGCGATTACATGGCCCAATCAAGCAGCTACAGCGGCCGTTCCCAGGAAGCCGAAGAAAAGCGCCAATTCTTCTTCGATTCAATCCCGACTCAAGAGACGCTGCAACAGCACTTGATGGGACAGCTCAATCAAAACTTCCTGAACGCGGACGATCGCAAGACAGCGGAGCTGATCATTGGCAACGTCGACGACAACGGCTTTCTCCAAACCACTCCGGAAGAAATGGCGCTGAACACCGGTATCCCGCAAGAGGATTTCGAAAATATGCTCACGCTGATTCAGAGCTTTCATCCGCCGGGTGTGGGCGCGAGAGATTTGCGTGAATGTTTGCTAATTCAGCTCAAGCGTGAAGGCCGTCAAAACAGTCTCGAATATAAAATCGTCGCCGATCACATGCCGGACTTGGGCAAGCGTCGTTTTCCGGAAATCGCACGCCGGATCGGCATCGGGGTCGAACAAGTCCAGAAGTGCGCCAACAATATCGCTCAACTCGACCCCCGCCCCGGCGCGATATTCGCCGAGGCTCCCAAGAATTACGTTCTTCCCGACGTTACCGTTGAAAAGGTGAATAGTAATTACCAGGTGATCCTAAACGGCGAACAAATTCCGCATCTGCGCATCAGCAATACTTACAAGGACATCATGTCGCAGGACCGCAACGGCAACGAGGTAAAGGATTACATTCGCGACAAAATCCGAAGCGGGAAGTTTTTGATCAAATCGATCCACCAACGCCAGCAAACCATCTCCAACATCGCCCACGAGATCGTGAAACGGCAGCGCGATTTTTTTGATAAAGGCTCCGCCTTCCTGAAGCCAATGACCATGGTCCAAATCGCGGACGCGGTCGGCGTTCACGAAACGACGGTGAGCCGCGCCATTTCTGGAAAATACATGTCCACGCCACAGGGCGTTTTCGAGATGAAATATTTCTTCACGCCCGGTTACCAAACCGCCACCGGTGAATCGATGAGCAACACTAGCGTAAAGGAAGCGATCCTCGATCTGGTGAAAAACGAAGCCGGCAATTCGCCGTTGAGCGATAAAGAGATCGTGGAGATTTTGAGCAAGCGCGGCATTCCAATTGCCCGCCGGACCGTGGCGAAGTACCGGACTGAACTCAATATTCTGCCGAGCAATATGCGGCGGCAGTATTGAACCTTCTGATTAGTGTGATTCGTTGAAGCGTTAAAGCGTTAAAGCGTTACATCGGTCTTGCCGATCTACGACCCACGATTCACGATTCACGAATGAAGCCGTCCCTTCGCGCCAGAATTGTTGCCGAATGGCGCGGTTTGCCGGAGAAGTCCGTCGCGCATCATCGCTGGGCGGCCCCGGCTGAAATTCTGCCACAATTGATGGGGCGTCTCGGCCTCAAAGAACGATTGCATGAAACCGAGGTGGCGGAGGCTTGGAGCAAAATCGTTGGTGAATTTATCGCCGCTCATTCTGCTCCGGTCGCATTGCGTGAGGGAGTCCTCTACGTGCGAGTCCTCCAGCCGGCCTTGCATTACGAACTCGAGCAAATCTCCAAGATGGATATTTTGCGGAAGCTTAAGCAGCGGTTCGGGGGGAAGGTCGTTCGTGATGTCCGCTTTCGAATCGGCTGAAAATTAACCATGCGAGTTGGCGCCGAACACGAGATCCACATCGAGCAACTGAAAGTTTTCGCGCGGGTTGGTGTATCAAGCGCCGAACGGGCTAAACGGCAACGCCTGGTTCTCAATATCACAGTTTGGCCCGCGCGAGATCTTCGTGACATTAAAGATGCTGTTAGCCGGACCGTTGATTACGCTACCCTTTGCCGTGAAACGAAAACATATTTGGCACGCCAGTCTCCCAAACTTCTCGAAACCTTGGCTCACGACCTTACCGTTCATCTCCTGCGGAAGTTTCACGTCCGGAAGATTCGTCTCGAGGCCCGCAAATTTGTCTTAAAGGATACCGCTCACGTTTCGGTTACGGTGAGCGGACGGGCCTCGCTCGATTAACCAAATGCGCAAGGGACGATTCCGTAAAAAGATGGCCGCGGTCGCGGCCCGGTATAGCGAATCGCAATCGTTTGATCGCCGCCTTTATCGTTATGACATAGCCGGCTCGATTGCGCATGCCGCCGCGCTCGCCCATATGGGCATCGTTTCGACCGAGGAAAAGAGAAAAATCGAAACTGGTTTGCGTGAAATCGAGCGCGAAATCACATCCGGGGAATTTTTTTGGGACGAGTCGCTCGAAGACCTGCACATGAATATCGAAGCCGCGCTCACCAAAAAAATCGGCGACGCAGGCGCGAAACTGCACACCGCGCGCAGCCGGAACGATCAAATCGCGCTCGATCTGCGCCTCTATGTGAAGGATGAAATTGTGCGCACGTCTTCGCAGCTCAGAAGATTGCAACAGACGTTACTCGCTCTGGCCCAGAAACATATAGCCGTTGTCATGCCCGGGTATACCCACCTTCAGCGCGCCCAACCGGTATTATTTGCGCATTACTTGTTGGGCCAGATCGAAGCTTTTTCGCGTGACGCCGAGCGGTTGGGCCACTGCTTGCAGCGAACGGACGTTTTACCCCTCGGTTCGGCCGCCCTCGCCGGATCGACCATTGTCCTTGATCGCGAATTAATCGCCCGCTCTCTGAAATTCTCGCAGGTCACTCAAAACAGTCTCGATGCTGTGAGCGACCGCGATTTCGTCTGCGAGTTTCTTTTCTGCCTGGCCGTAATCGGTATGCATCTCTCGCGCCTGAGCGAAGATCTTATCCTTTGGAGCTCAAGCGAGTTCGGTTTTATCGAGTTCAGCGAAGAATTCTCAACCGGCTCGAGTTTGATGCCGCAAAAGAAGAATCCGGACATGGCCGAGCTGACTCGGGGAAAGACTGGACGTCTTTATGGCAACCTGCTGTCCATTTTGACGACGCTGAAGGCGCTCCCGTCGTCTTACAATCGCGATCTTCAGGAAGACAAAGAGGCATTGTTTGATTCGGTCGACACCGTTTCGTCGGCGCTGAGTGTCTTTTCGGCGATGCTTCCGAAAATGAAAGTCAGTCGCGAGAAGATGAAGGAGGCGGCGGATGATCCAGGTCTCCTCGCCACTGATCTGGCCGAATATTTAGTGAGAAAGGGAATTGCTTTTCGGAAGGCGCACGAGATGGTCGGCCGACTGGTTGCCGACGTGAGGGAAAAGGGAACAAGTCTCCGCACCCTTCCATTGAGCAAATTGAAAAAACTATCACCGGTGTTCGATGCGGACGTTGCCAAGGTCTTCGATGTTCGCCGTTCGCTCTCGGCGCGTCGCGCAATCGGAGCGCCTTCACCCGAAAACGTGAAAGCGCAGATCAAACGTTGGCGGAATCAGCTTCGCGGATAATCTTTCCCGCGTGAGACGAAGCAAACTGGTGCAGGACAGTGATGGGTGGAAAACAGTCTCCACCAAAACGAATTTCGCGAACGCACATCTGGAGGTAGTGACTGAACAGGTTCAAGCCCCGTCTTCGCCGGAAGCGCGAACCTGGACAACGGTTAGACGCAAAGCCGCCGTGGTGATAGCGCCGATGACCAGTGATGGAAAATTTTTGCTGATCAAAGAGGAACGAATTCCCATTCGAGCGACACTTTGGTCAATGCCTGCCGGCCAGATCGATCACTCAAATGCCGATCAAAAGGAAATTGAAGCTGTTGCCTTGCGCGAGTTGCACGAGGAGACCGGCTATGATCTCGCACCAGCGGGCGAGATAATTCCGCTCGGACTTTTTTTTACTTCGGCCGGGCTGACGGACGAGCATTGCTATTTCTTTCTGGTTCGCCCGGTCCAGCGGGCTCGGGTCCACAAGCGAGAACAAGGCGAAATGATCCTTGAGTGTCGGGGCGTCGATGCCGATGAATTAAGCCGCATGATCTCGGAGAACGAGATCCGCGATTCCAACACGCTGGCGATTTGCGCCCGTCTCGCCGCACGCGGATTGATCTCGCTCGGCCGCAATAATTGATCATGACGCTGCGCGATATTTTTAAGTTTCGCGACCTGCCGGAGAGCGAAACGTCGAAGCCGTTTCTCGAACATCTCGAAGACTTACGCTGGACCGTTGTCAAAATGGCGCTCGCCATCTTCGGGGCCATGATTGTCTGTCTTTTGTTCCGCCAAGCGCTGGTAGGCGTGATGCAAGTGCCGCTGCGCGGTCTGGATCCGCAAGTCGGCGCGCTCAAAGCACTCGGCATCACGGACTCAATTGTGATTTCGTTTCATCTCGCATTTTATGCCGGCATTGTCCTGTCATTCCCTTTGCTGCTGTATTTCCTGGCCGGATTTGTTTTGCCCGCACTGACCGCAGTGGAAAAGCGTTTTTTGTTTCCGGCGATCATTGGAAGCTTTGGTCTTTTTCTGCTCGGCGTCATGATCGCCTATTGGTGGATCTTGCCGAAAACGATTCTCTTTTTTTTCCGCGATACACAGTCTCTGGGTTGGGCGCCAACCTGGACAGTGCAGCAATATTATTCGTTCGTGACGAAGTTTGTTCTCGGTTTTGGTCTCGCTTTTGAATTGCCGGTTGTGGTGCTCGCTTTGGTTTACTTCGGTCTAATCACTTACAAATTCATGGCCCGCACTCGGCCTTACGCGGTCGTGCTCATTTTTATTCTGGCAGCGATCATTGCCCCGACACCCGATCTGTTGACCTTGATCGCAATGGCGTTACCGATGGCTTTGCTCTACGAAAGTTGTATCTGGATCGCCTGGGTCATGGAGCGTCGGGCGAATCGCTCGCGCCCGACCTGATCTCGTGGAAATCGCGTCCTACTACACACTATTTGCAATAACCGCATTCGTCCTCGGGGCGGTAATCGGTTCATTTTTGAACGTCAGCATTTATCGGCTGCCGCGCGACATTTCGGTAAACAAACCACGCCGCTCGTTCTGCCCGGCTTGTCACGCGCCGATTCCCTGGCAACAGAACGTTCCACTACTCAGCTGGCTCTTGTTGCGCGGCCGTTGCGCCAAGTGCGGCGCTCGTATCGCCTTTCGTTATTTCGGCGTCGAACTATTGACCGCTCTACTTTTTCTCGCGGTTTGGGAGTTCTTCCCCTGGCAAATCGCCATTGCCTACTGGTTTTTTGTTTCCATTCTCATCGTCGCAACGTTTGTCGATCTCGAACATTTCATCATTCCCGATCAGGTCACAATTGGTGGCACAATCGCGGGAATCATTGCCAGTTTTCTAGTGCCGGCACTGATGGATGCTGATTCACGCATGGCGGCGCTAGTGCGCTCGATTCTCGCGGCCGCTCTCGGTTACGTAATTCTTTGGATCGTGCTCGAGGGTGGCAAAATCGCGTTCGGCAAGAAACGGGTCGAGTTGGACGCGCCAACACCGTTCAAGTGGATCCGACAGGGGGATGATGCGGATTTTGTCGTGGGCGAGGAACGCAGCTTGTGGAGCGATTACTTCGCCCGGGAAAAGGACCGTTTTGTCCTTCATTGCGACGAAGCGAAGATCGACAACCGCGCCTTTGGTTCTGAAATTTTGGAATTTCATTACAATCGCGTCCGCGTGAGCAACGAAGAGTTTCTACTCGATACGGTCGAACAAATCTCGGGCGTAGCGCGGGAATTGGAAATTCCGCGAGAAGCAATGGGACGCGGAGACTTGAAGTTTCTGGCCGCGATCGGCGCGTTTTTAGGATGGCGAGGGGTTCTGTTCAGTATCTTTGCCGGCTCGGTTGTTGGCTCGATCGTGGGATTGGCCACGCTGGTAATCGGCAAACGCGTCTGGTCGGCCAAATTGCCGTTCGGCCCCTATCTGGCCCTTGGAGCCGTTATCTGGATGTTCTTCGGCGAAATGTTCATCCAGTGGTATTTTCAGTTTATCCGCCCAATGTAGCTCCTCCTCTTGCTCAAAGATTAAAGGGAGATTACTGCAAAGGAATGAACGCGAACCACTGCGGCCAGTAAGCGCGACTAATTTCCCGCAATATTTCCGTCCATCGTTGCATCGCTTCTGCAATCGCTTCATCGCGCGATGCGCTGGTCCGAGCACACACAATTGGCTCGCGCGCGACGATTTTGTATTTCCTGTAGCCTGTCCGAACGATAAATAACGGATAAATCGGCGTCTCGGACACTAACGAAAGAACAAAGGGTCCGTTGGGTAGAGAAATCTCGCGGCCTCCGAAGCTCACTGGAGCGCGCGCGACTTCGCCAACAATGCGGTCGCCCTGCATGGATATAATTTCGCCCGCGCGCAATTCGTTTAACAAATCGAACGCTAGAGACGTTCCGTCACTACTGTAGCCGACTTTAACGGCACCATCCGCCGACTGCTCCAATCCCAGTTGGATGTGCTCTGCCGATGAAGGATCGGGCTCCGGAGCGCGCACCATCCGGATCGAGCGATGGAATTTTTGGGCAAACAGCGCCGCCGCCAGGTCGTAACTGCCCATGTGGGCGGTGAGCACGATGGCGTTGCGTCCGGATGCGAGTTGCTCGAGGTAGCGCACTCGTTCGAGTTCGTACTTAAATCGGGGCTTTAAGATTCGATACGTTGCGGTGTCAGTGAGCGACCAACCGAAATTCGCGAATACGCGAATCGCCCGCATCCAATTCGCAATGAGCCACGAGTTTGGTAGAACGAGTCCCAAGTTTCTTGTTAGCGCGCGGCGGGCTCGGCCGGCGAAGAAAAAGAATACAAAGGCGGTAAACCAAATCAGTGGCGCGTGAAAAATTGCGGGGACGTGAGCAACCGACCAATCGATAACTCTCCGCCAAAAAACACTTTCTACCGCAAATCGACTGCGCTCCATCGCAGCTTGAGAAAATGGACTTTTGCGTCCGCAAACGCAATCAGTTCCCGGTGCGGATCGACATGCACGTGCACATGGTCGGCAACGGTGTTTCTGGCTCGGGCGGCTGGCTGCGCTTGAAAGGCTGGCATCGCGCTGTCGCCGGCTTCATGTTGCGCCAGTTAGGAATGCCTGCGAGCGCACTCGTAGGTGACCTCGAAACGATTTACGCCGAGCATTTGCTCACACTGGTTCGTCAATCGTCACTCGATGCCGTCGTCCTGCTCGCGCACGAAGAGGTCCACGATCCGGACGGCACCCCGCGCCCCGATCTCGGCTCGATGTTCGTGCCAAACGATGTTGTTTTGAATCTTGCCCTACAATATCCGGAATTTCTCGCTGGCGTTTCCATTCATCCTGCTCGGCGAGACGCGATCGACGAGCTCGAACGTTGTGTCGCCAACGGCGCGGTTCTGATGAAGTGTTTGCCGAATTGCCAGAACATTGACCCATCGGACGCGCGTTACGTTCCGTTTTGGCAGAAGATGGCGGACATAGGCTTACCGTTGCTGGCCCATACTGGTGGCGAACACACGGTTCCGATCGTTAACGCGAAATTGGCCGATCCGCGTCTATTGCAAACGCCGCTGGAATGCGGCGTAACCGTAATCGCGGCCCATTGCGGCACGAGCAGCGGAGCATTCGATCACGATTACTTCGACGATTGGGCGGCAATGCTCCGCGAATTTCCAAATCTTTACGGCGACATTAGCGCGCTCGTTTCCCTGAATCGTTGCGCCCATTTGAAAGATTGCCGGCGAGCGGAGATCGAACCGCGCATTCTTCACGGCAGCGACTTTCCCGTCCCCGTGCTCGGCCATCGCCTTTGGTGGAATCGATCTCTCGATCGAGAATTGTTTCGTCGAATTCAAGAAATCGGCAATCCAATGGAACGAGATTTTCAATTTAAGAAGGTGCTTGGATTCTCAGATGAAGTGTTCACGCGCGCATCAGGATTGCTTAGAATGTCTCGATGATCTTCAAGAATGGGCGGTTGATCTTCCCGAACGGCGTCCGTGAAGGACTCGATTTGCTCGTCGAAGACGGATTGATCACCGCGATTCGTTCGGAAGCTCCGGCGATGGGCGAAGAGATTATCGATCTGCAGGGCAACTATCTCGCGCCGGGGTTTGTCGATCTTCATGTTCATGGTGGGATGGGGCGCGACACAATGGAAGCAAGTGTCGATGCGTTTCGCGCAATTTGTAATTATCACGCGACCGGAGGCACCACGTCGCTGCTTCTCACCACTGCGACGGCACCAATCAAAGCGATTGTTAATGTCGTCAAAGCGGCGCGTAACGCGAGCAGCTCGATCAAGCAAATCGCCGGTGTTCATGTCGAAGGCCCGTTTATCTCGAAAGTGAGGCCGGGCGCGCAACGCGAGAGTCTGATTCGCAAGCCAACGCCTAAGACCTACGCTCCGTTGCTTGAACATTGTGATGTGATTAAGCGGATGACGATTGCGCCGGAGCTGCCGGGCGCGATTGAGCTTATCGACAAACTTCGCCAGAACGGCGTGAGCGTCAGCGGCGGCCATAGCGATGCCTGGGAGAACAACGCGCGCGAAGCGTTCGAACATGGGATGCGCAGCGTAACACACACATTCAATTGCATGTCGACCGCGAGACGCCGCGGAATTGATCGCGTGGCCGGTCTGCTCGAGTTCGCCATGAGCGAACCGGAAATTATTTGTGAGTTGATCGCAGACGGTCATCACGTGTCGCCGACGCTGATGAAAATGTTATATCGGGCGAAGAATTTTACCGGGATTTGTCTCGTGACCGACGCGACTGCCGGCGCAGGTTTGCCGGACGGCTCCAAGTTTTCCCTCTACGGAACCAAATGCGTGACCGAAGCGGGCGTATGTCTGCTGGCGGATCGCTCTGCCCTGGCCGGCAGCGCGTCACGAATGATTGATCTGGTCCGCACCATGGTCGCCAAGGTAGGCGTGCCATTGCATGAGGCGATCATGATGGCGACCGATACGCCGGCGTTTGCGATTGGTTTGACCAACAACGGACAATTCAAGATCGGTGGCCACGCGGATCTGGTCGTCATTTCGCCCGAACTCGAAGTAAGCCGGACCTTCATTGGGGGCGCGGAAGTTTTTCGCGCCTAGAGCGAGAGCAGAAATTCGGCAATATCGAGAGAGGCGCGCGGCCGGCTGATATTCGAGACATTGTCCGACCAGTCGCGCCATTGCTGTGCGTTGTTTGCGAACGTGCGTTGCACTTGGGACTGAACTTCGTCGTTCGAGAGCGCGATCGCGCCGGAGTTGGTTTCGACGATCAATTGCGCGTTCCCTTCCTCCTGCCCCGAGACCACGTGATTTATGATCATCGGACATGCTGCCGCGATTGTTTCCTGCACTGTTGCGCCGCCCGCTTTGCCAATTAAAACGTGACTTTCGCAAAGCAATCGCGGCATTTCGTCGGTCCATCCGTAAATTTCGATGTCATGCTCGCCAGCAGCTGACTCAATTATACGCCGAAGTCTTTCGTTTCGACCAACGGTCACGGTCAATTGGATCTCCAGCTTAAGAAAGTTTCGAACGAGATCCGGAGCACGGCTGGTGCCTGCGTTAATCATATACAGAACGCGCGGAGGAACGTCGCTCGGTGACGGGCGATCTTTCCCGAAGTCGGTGAAACGTGGATTAACCGGGAATCCAAACACCTTAATCTTTTCCGAAGCAACGCCGTTTTCACGGACAACTGCGGCGCTCTGATCATTAGCGACGAGGAAGTAATCGGCGGGAGCGCGATACCAGATTGCATTGACGGTGATCGAGTCGGTCACGATTGCGACATTCTTGCACCCGCGATCGTTTCCCAGGATTTGCTTCAGCAAATAGGGATAAGCCGGAAAGGTCGATACGACGACATCCGGTTGAAATCGGTCGAGCAAGCGTCCCAGGTTTTTTTTCAAACCGCGGAATTTTTGGAATCTCTGCTCGAAATCTTTTTTGCGATCGAGCCAGTCATAAACATAGCGCCATGAGCGGGGCCAACGATTGATGAGAGTTAAGTAAGCGCGTCGGACAATTTCGTTGAATACGCCGAAGGTTTCGGGAAAGAGATCGCGCAGCTCGACCTCTACTTTCGGCGCCACTCGGGCAAGCCCGGCGCGGACGCCGCGCGCGGCGCTATTGTGCCCCTCACCAAAACCGGCGGTGAGGATCAAAATTCTTTTCATTGTTCGTTAGGCCGAAACAATCACCCTCACCTGTCGCTTCGCGACTTCCTCTCCCTCAGGGAAAGGATAGAGGTGAGGGCTCCGACTAAAGCGTTGGAACGAGTTTAATGGATATTTCCGGTCGGCAAAGTAAACTTGTCCGCGTGAAATTCCTGCACGCGATCTGGCGAGTTTTTCGCCGGCTGATCTGGGAAACGGCGACCGATAATACCACCGGTCTTGCCGCCCAGATGGCCTACACCCTTTTGATCGCGCTCGCGCCTGTACTTTTGTTCCTGTGGCATTTGCTCGGCCTGTTTGGGACAGATCCCGCGAAGTTACACGGAATCTTTGGCATCCTGAAAAGCTTTTTGCCGCCCGATCCTAAAGTTCAGGACATTCTGGACGTGGCCGCGGCCAGCGTTGTCGTAACGGGTTCGAGCGGATTTATCGCCAACGCCGGAATTCTGCTTGGAATTTATTGCGGCACGATCTTTATCGCGACGATCTCCAAAGCGCTGAGCCACACTTATGGAGTGCAGGAGCCGCGCAATTGGTGGTCGAAATACGTCATTTCGTTCCTGCTCCTCTTTTGGTTTGGGATCGTTATCCTGATTTGCTTTAACGCGGTTGTGTTTGGGGAAACGCTGGCCGGCGTCGCGGAAGTAAATTTTCAACTCAAAGTTCCGCTTCAATTGTGGGTCACTTACCTGAATCTGCCGCTCACCTTGATATCGTTGATTGGACTTGCGCTCGTCCTCTACCTTCTGACGCCGGAAAATTACCTCACGATCCGGCAGGCACTTCCCGGAGCGATCTTTTTCTCTATCGGCTGGATCACCGTTACGAAATTGTTCCAACTCTACGTCGCGCGTTACAGCCGGTACGACGCAACCTACCTCGCGCTGGCGTCGATTATCATTTTGCTGACCTGGATGTATCTCACCTGTTTGTTTCTGCTCTTGGGCGGAAAATTGAATGCGATTCTCCGTCGCGAGCGGGAGCGTCACCGTAAAATCGAAACGGAAGCAGCGTCTGTTCAACCGGCGTGATCTCGTTTTGCCCGGTTGATCGCGCGAAACAGTCTGTTACGCTGCGCTCAGTGGTTCGCTCGCGGGTCTGGATGACAACTTCGTTTGCGCTCAGCGCGCTTATTGCCGTCTTCGTCTCTCAAGCGCAGCAAACAGACGAAGGCAAACCGATTCTCAAGGCAAAGGCGGTTGACTCGTCGGGCAGTGAGAAGACGCCGACACTTTCACCCAAACCGACAGCGTCGCCCCGCAACAAAAAGAAAGCGACCTCCCCCTCGCCGTCGCCAAAGAAAAAGCCGAAAGCGAAAAAATCCCCAGGGGAGGAGCCGGAAGCGTCATCAAAGCCGAGCGAAACCCCGGAGGCGACGCCAAGATCAAAGCCCAAGAAATCATCGAGCAAAGAATCCGAAACCTCAGCGACGCCAAAGGAAACTCCAGAAGCGGCTACGCATCCAAAACCGAAGAAATCTCCCGCGAAAGAAGCTTCGGCAAAGGGAAAGAAGAAAAAGAAAACAAATCCGGAAAAAACATCGACCCCAAAAAAGAGAAACGCGGCGAAACCATCTGAAACCCCGGAAATCCGGCGAGCAACCACGCCACCGCCTACGGCAGCCGTTCCGAGCCCAAGTGCTCAACCGCCGCCCGTGCCCCGAGCGAAGTCTGCGCTGGCGGCACCGGCCGCTCCCGTTCAAGAACCGGAACAATTGACGATTGAGAAATACGGCTACGAAAAGCCGAAAGGCTTTTGGGCACGATTGTTTGGCGGCGGCGGAGGAGGAAGCAGCAAAGGCGGCGCGGGCTATCGTTATTTGACCGCTTCGGTCCGCAGTCAAATTGACCGCGCCCCGGTGACGCGCGGTCGCTGGCAATACATTGTTGTGCACAACAGCGGCACTCGCCAGGGCAATGCGGCGGCGTTTGATTATTACCATCGCCATTTTCGGCGGATGCAGAACGGCCTCGCTTATCATTTTGTGATCGGCAACGGCACTTCGACCGGCAACGGTCAGGTTGAAGTGGGAGATCGTTGGCGGCGACAAATCAATGGCGGGCACGTCCACAGCGATTATTTGAACAACATCGCCCTCGGAATTTGCTTGGTTGGCGATTTCAATCGCGATCAACCGACTCGCGCGCAGCTCGATTGTTGCGAAGAATTGATTCGTTATCTTCGCCAACGTTGCGGAAAAGTCGGCGATCATTATCCGATCGTGAAACCGCATCGGGAAATAAATCCGCCGCGTTGGGCGACTGATTGTCCGGGGGATGTCTTTCCCTATTCCTGGTTCCGACGGTTCTAGGAGTAGTGATTTCGAGCGACGGATTAAGGAACCTTTAAGGCAATGCGGTACCTGATTGAGACTGAACGAAGCCGATATCGGAACTGTTGATAACGCCGTTTACGGTCACATCCTGACGGAAATTGCTTGAAGTCACAGGCTGGCCCGATTGCGACTGCGTTTGTGCGACGTCACTCGAATTGACTGCCCCATTTGCAGTTGTGTCGCCTGCAAGTACACCCATCGCCACAGAAACGTTCCCTGTGCTTGTGCCATTACTCACATTGGAAAGAGTGATTACAATCGTCTGGGCATTCGAC
>DATINV010000205.1:0-8848 GCA_035473775.1 Chthoniobacterales bacterium | reverse complement strand
GGCAAGTCCGAGATCGACATCCATTCCCATGACTTCGCCGGTTGATTTCATTTCTGGGCCTAACGAAATGTCCGTTCCCTGATAGCGGAGAAATGGGAAAACAGCTTCTTTCACCGAAAAATGTTTCGGCAGGATTTCCTTGGTAAACTCGAGCTCACGCAACGTTTTGCCTGCCATGATTTTGGCCGCGAACTTCGCCAGCGGAATGCCGATTGCCTTGCTCACGAACGGGACCGTGCGGGAGGCGCGTGGGTTAACTTCCAGCACGTAAACGTCTTCGCCTTTGACCGCGAACTGCACGTTCATCAATCCGCGCACGTTTAACTCTTGCGCCATCGCTCTAGTGGCGGACGAAATCTCGTCGAGAACTTTTTGCGACAGCGAGAATGTTGGAATCACACATGCGCTGTCACCGCTGTGGATCCCGGCTTCTTCGATGTGCTCCATGATCGCGCCGATCACCGTTGTTTCACCGTCGCAAATGCAATCCACGTCCACTTCGATCGCGTCTTCGAGAAAGCGATCGACCAGCACCGGACGGTCGGGCGTTACTTCGATCGCGTTTGCCATGTAGCGCCGGAGGTCCGGTTCGTTGTAAACGAGTTCCATCGCTCGCCCACCAAGCACGAAACTCGGCCTAACGAGCACCGGATAGCCGATCTTGGTCGCGATCTTTACCGCTTCGTCGGTGCTGACCGCGGAACCGCTGGGCGTTTGCCGAAGTCCGAGCTTGTCCAGCATCGCGGCGAACAACTTCCGGTCTTCGGCCGTCTCGATACTCTTCGGCTGCGTGCCGAGAATTGGAACGCCGGCCGCTTTTAAACCATTAGCCAGATTGAGCGGGGTTTGCCCGCCAAACTGCACGACGACGCCGTCCGGCTTCTCCTGGTCATATATATTAAGTACGTCCTCCAGGGTAAGTGGCTCGAAGTAGAGTTTGTCGCTGGTGTCGTAATCGGTGGAAACCGTTTCCGGGTTCGAGTTCACCATGATTGTTTCGTACCCGAGCTCGCGGAGTGCGAATGCCGCATGCACGCAGCAATAATCAAACTCAATCCCCTGTCCGATTCGGTTCGGGCCGCCCCCGAGAATCATTACTTTGCGTTTCTTACTTTCGCGGCGCTCGTTCTCGTCGCCGTAAGTCGAATAATAGTAAGGCGTGTAGGCTTCGAATTCTGCCGCGCAGGTGTCAACCAGGCGATAGGTCGGGATGACTTTCTCGGCGATGCGCTTTGCCCGAACTTTTGCTTCGTCGGCGCCGTTGGCCATCGCGAGTTGTCGATCCGAAAATCCAAGCTTCTTGCTCCGCAGCAGCGTTTTCTCTTTCAAGCACTTCGCTTCGGTCACGATCTCCGCAATATTGCGCAAGAACCATTTGTCGATCTTGGTGAGGTCGAAGACTTCGTCGATCAACGCGCCTTTGGCGAAGGCTTGCCCGATGTAGAACACCCGCTCCGCGTTCGGAATCGCGAGTTTCAAACGCAACGCTTCAAGATCGATATCTTTGTCCGCGCCGTCGCCGATCAAGCCGAAGCGTTTGATCTCAAGGGAACGCAATGCTTTTTGGAGCGATTCCTTGAATGTCCGGCCGATTGCCATTGCTTCGCCGACAGATTTCATCTGGGTGGTCAATGTCGGATCGGCCTGCGGGAATTTTTCGAACGTGAATCGCGGGACTTTGACGACGCAATAATCGATTGTCGGCTCGAAGCAGGCCGGTGTCTCTCGCGTGATATCGTTCTTGATCTCATCGAGGGTGTAACCGACTGCCAGTTTGGCGGCGATTTTCGCGATCGGAAATCCGGTCGCCTTCGATGCGAGGGCACTCGAACGCGAGACACGCGGGTTCATCTCGATCACAACCATTCGGCCGTTGTCGGGATGGACCGCGAACTGAATGTTCGAACCGCCGGTTTCGACCCCAATCTCGCGAATGACCGCGAACGACGCGTCGCGCATCATTTGATATTCCTTGTCGGTCAAGGTTTGGACCGGCGCGACTGTGATTGAGTCGCCCGTGTGTACACCCATTGGATCGAAATTCTCGATCGAACAAACGACGACGCAGTTGTCCATCCGGTCGCGCATCACTTCCATCTCGAATTCCTTCCAGCCAACGAGCGACTCCTCGATCAACACTTCGTTGACCGGCGACATGGCGAGCCCTCGACCAGCGATCTCGGTGAGATCATCCGGGTTGTAAGCGATGCCTCCACCGCTGCCACCGAGGGTAAATGCTGGGCGAATGATGAGGGGAAAACTACCGATTTGTTTGGAGATCTTATGCGCATCGGCGATCGAATGGGCCACGCCTGACCGCGGAACGTCGAGCCCGATGCGCAACATTGCCTCCTTGAAGAGTTGCCGATCTTCCCCCTTGGCAATGGCTTTCGCGCTGGCGCCGATCAATTTCACTTTGTGACGGGTGAGCGCACCGTTGCGATTGAGCTCCATCGCGGCATTCAGCGCGGTCTGCCCGCCCATCGTTGGTAGAATCGCGTCCGGCTTTTCGCGCTCGATAATCGCTTCAATAACTTCCGGCGTGATCGGCTCTATATATGTACGGTCCGCGAATTCCGGGTCGGTCATGATCGTAGCCGGATTCGAGTTCACCAGCACGACTTGATAACCCTCTTCGCGCAATGCTTTGCAGGCTTGGACACCGGAATAATCAAATTCGCAGCCCTGCCCGATCACGATTGGACCGGAGCCGATGAGGAGGATCTTCTTTAAATTGTTGTTCCGCGGCATCTGCGCGCGCGCAGGATAAGCTAATTCAGGTGAAGTTCACGTCCGAATCCGCGGAAATCGCGCGATTTCACGGTTCAACCGAGGGTCGGGGCAGGTCCAACGCAACCCCCTGCGTCGATTTCCGAAATTTTCTTCCAAGGTTGGCGTTTTTCGGCAAGCAACTTGCACTACGAAGTGACAATGGCTCGACTTCGCTCGGCGTTTGTTCTTGATGATTGTCAATTTTCGCGCGTCTTGTGGCGTCTCCTGGTCACGGGCTTCTTTCTAATCACCTTTTCGTTGGCTCCGGCAGTTATCCTGTTATCGACCGGAGATCCGACTCAGAATACGACCGAACCGACGGGGCTTCTGGCCGGCAGTGGCTGGCAGTTTGAAGGGAGCTTTGGGTCCTTCTTAGGGACGCCAATTGATCCGCATCACTTTATCACTGTTCAACATATCGGCGTTCCTTCGAACACGTTTGTTTACCGCGGCGCGAACTACACCGTTCTGCAATGGTTCGACGATAATCAGAGCGATCTTCGCATTTTTGAAGTCGCTGAAACATTTCCCGCTTACGCGCCCCTCTACGCTCGGTCGGATGAACCAGGTCGGAGCATTGTCGTGTTTGGTCGCGGCACCCAGCGGGGCAATCCGGTTTTGGAATCCGGAATTATCCGGGGCTGGTCGTGGGGAACAAGTGACGGCGTTCAACGTTGGGGCGAAAGCCAGGTAGACCAAGTCCTGGGCGTTTATCTTTACTGCACGTTTCATCAGGTCGCCGGACCGAATGAAGCTGACCTTTCTACGGGAGATTCCGGCGGCGCGGCTTTCACTAACGACAATGGCAACTGGAAGCTCATCGGCATTCATTATGCAGTCGAAGGGCCATTCGCGAACGATCCCGGCGCCCCAACGTTTTATGCCGCTTTGTTCGACATGCGCGGATTGTTTGATTCAACAGTGGGTTACGTTGTTGGTGGAAGCGTGCCGGTCGCTTCCGGTTTTTATTCCATCCGGATCGCGCAGAGGTTGTCCTGGATCACAAGCATTGTTCCTGAGGCCGCCCCTTCACCAACGCCCACGCCCACACCGACATCAACTCCCATTCCTACAGCCACTCCCGGCCAGGGTATTGCACAGATGATTAGCCCGGTGCCCGGGTCTACATTTCCGGGACAACAAGCAACTTTTGGTTGGAGCGCGGGCAGCGCCAGTTTCTACAAGCTTTGGATAGGAACATCTCCTGGTCTGTCGAACATCTACAATTCTGGAAAGACCAGCGCCCGATCGGTGACGGTTGGAAATCTTCCAATAACCGGTGCTAAAGTTTACGTGCGTCTTTCCTCGCTCCACGGCTCAACCTGGCAATCGAACAACTACATTTACACCGCTCATTCTGCAGCGTTGTCTTCACCGACTCCCACACCCGCAACGACACCAACTCCTTCGCCCACGCCCACAGGCACACCTCACAGCGGTGGTGGCGGCGGCGGCGGCGCCGGCAATAAGTAGTGTTTCGTCGCGTCGTGTCGCGGCCGGCGACGTTATTGCGCCCGATAATCAAGTCACTTTTTTGACGCTCCCAACTGGGCGAACAGAAACGAATATTCATCCGCCTGTTGTTTGATTCGTTCGCTCAAAGCGGTGCCGATACCGTGGCCGGCGCTTGAACTTGTTCGCAACAGGATCGGATTCGCCGACTTGTTCGCTTCATCCAATCTGGCAGTCATTTTGCGCGAATGATAGGGCGCGACGCGACCGTCGTTGGCTCCCGTCATGAACAGGATCGAAGGATATTTTGTTCCATCAACCACGTGATGATACGGCGAGTAGGCGTAAAGGGCTTTGAATTGCTCGGGATCTTTCACCGTCCCGAACTCGGTTACGTTGAAGGCACCGTTCGGCGCGAGCTCAACCCGCAGCATGTCGTAAATTCCAACGAACGAAACCACCGCCCGCATCAACTCCGGATGCTGCGTGATCAGCGCGCCCATTAGCAGGCCGCCATTGCTTCCGCCGACCAGGGCAAGTTTTTCCGGCCGCGTCCACTTTTGGTCGATCAAATATTTCGCAGCGGCAGCAAAATCATCGAACACGTTTTGCTTTCTGGTGAGGTTGCCCGCTTTGTGCCATTCCTCCCCGAACTCGCCACCGCCCCGGATGTTGGCAACGATATAGACGCCGCCGCGATCGAACCAGAGTCGGCCGGTGAAATCAAAACGCGGAGACATGCTGATTCCATAACCGCCGTAGCCGTAGAGCAATGCCGGATTGTTTCCGTCCTGCTTCGTTCCCTTTTTGCGAACAATATTTAGCGGAATCTTCGTGCCGTCTTTCGACGTCGCTAGCTCGCGAGTGACCTCGATGTCCGCAAACGACACGGGCGAGGTGTTCACCAGAGCGGTTTTCATGGGAGGCTTAGTCGCGTCCACAATGTGGAACCAGGCAGCGGGTTCGGTGAAGCTGACGTCACGGAAAAGAAGTGAATTATCTTCCAGCGATTCCATTTCCGACACCGCAGAGATGTTCGGGATCGCGATCACGCGGGCGTTTTTGCCATCCAGATCAAACCGTCGAATCTGAGATGGCCCGCCCAGCAAGTCCGCTAGGTACAACGCATTTCCCGTTGGTTCGATGAACTGAATCACGGCATCGCTCGCTGGCACGATTGTCGTCGCACTTGCCAGCGTCGGATTATCCAACGGCACTCGCAAAATTTTTCCACGCGGCGCATCAGCGCGGGAAAGCAAATAGAGCGCATTGTCGCGCCCAAGACGCGCGGCTTTAATCTGGTCGCTGAATTGGGTCAGCTGCTTCCACTCCCTATCCGGCCCGAGCAAGTAATGTGCAAAATCTCCGCCATCGCCATTTGCGACAGTCGCCACGATGTATTTCCCATCGTGCGAGCTCTCGAGTTTGACCTCGGCGATCCGCGGGAAGTCTTTGCCGATTGAATACGCGTCTTCGGTGTCGGTTGTTCCCAGTTTGTGAAAATAGACTTGTTGATAAAAATTTAGGTCGGCGTCCGGCTTCTCGCCCTGGCGGGGAAATCGCGTGTAATAAATCCCAGTGCCATCCGCATTCCAGGCGGCACTACCACCGGCGGTCGGATATTGAACATGTGCAATCGAATCTGGCAGCGCTTTGCCGCTTGCTGTTTCGTAAATGTGAAGCGTTCCATCTTCGCTACCACCCTGCGAAAGTGAGATGGCCACAAGTTTTCCGTCGCGCGAAGGCGCGAACCAGTCGATGGCAGTCGTACCCTTTGCATCGAGTGTGTTTGGATCGAGCACGATTTTCTCCGATTTCAAATCGTCTGCGGAACCAAGTGTGACCAACATCGGTTGCTGCTTTGGCGGCTGGAACTTCATTGCGAACAGAATCCCCGGCCGCGAAACCAGTCCGGAATAACTCGGCGAGGTCTTCGCGTACCAATCCGTGAGTTGCTTCTCGATCGCGGCCCGGTCGGGCAACTTGTCAATGTAAGCGCGGGTCTTTTGATTTTGCGCGTCCGACCAGCTTTTTACCTCTGGGTCATCGTCTTTCTCCAGCCACTGATAATCGTCCTGGACTTTGACCCCTTGGTATTCGTCGGTGACCGGCTTCTTGAGAGTTTGAGTATCTGTCTCGGCCGCCGTGGTTTGGGTAATTAGCGGAAGTGATAGTGCAGCAATGAGCAACCAGCGATTCAAGTGCATAGGCGACTAGAATCTACACTCGGCCCGCGGGTTCAACGCTTTTCGCGATTTCAGCGCAAAATCGAGTCCGCCGGATACGTCACGCCGTTCTTAATGACAGTCTCGATGTCTGAGGCGTTCGCGATGTCGTCCGCAGGATTGGATTTCAAGACCACCAGATCGGCCAAACACCCATTGTCCAGCCTGCCGATATGCGCGCCCGTCTCGCCGCCGAAAAGTTTTGCAGCATTTGTCGTCGCGCATTGCAGAATCTGCATGTTGGTCAGACCTGCCTGCTTCATCAGCTGAAACTCGCGGAACAACGCCGGACCGTGAATTGTTCCGATGTTTCCGGCGTCGGTTCCGGCGGCGATCGTCACGCCGGCGTCTTCCAATTTTTTCAAGTTCGGCAGCGCCACTTCGTAGACTTTGTTGATCCTATCCATCGTTGTTTTCTGATCGGAGAGCGCTTGTTTCTCGCGGTCTGGTAATTTGTCCTGAGGGATCTTGGTGACGTCGAGCGATGCGATTACTTCAGGATTTCCCCATTTTTGCTCTTCCGGAGTGAAATTCAGCTGATGCGAAAACACGCGACCGTAGCGCTCGAAGACTACCAGCGTCGGACATAGAATTGTGTGCCGGTCCTTTAGAAGGTTCACGAACGCATCGTCGACCGGTTTGTCGGTCACGCTGTGGACGAGCACATCGGCGCCTTCTTCGACCGCCGCGCGCGCCGTTTCCAGTTCGGTTGCGTGAACGGCAACACGAATTTTGTTTGCGTGGCTTTCTTCAATCGTCGCGCGAACAATCGGACGAAACGAATCAACAGGATGGTCCTTGTCGACAATGTACCAGATCTTCACCAGATCGGGCTTTTTCTCGACGAGTTTGCGCACGAACTCCCGCGCCTGATCGGGCGTGTCGATCTTTACGATCGGTGGATCGCCCAGATCGAGTTTTTCGCGCGAAACACTGGAGATCAACGGTCCGGCTACGGCGACCCGCGGCGCCTTTTGGGTCTCGCTGGCTTTCTGGCGGACTTCAAAATTCCACATTGGCCCGCCGACATCGACGACGCTGGTAATTCCGCAACGGAGGTAGCGCGCGAAGACGTCGTCTAAGTGCGATTTGATCCATGCCACTTCGTCCTTGTACGGGCGAATGCTGTTGAAGTCGGCGGCGTCCGGTCGGGTAAACAAATCGGCCGATTGGAAAAAGTGGACATGGGTGTCGATGTATCCCGGCAAAATGAATTTACCCGCGCAATCGATCTGCTTGCCGAGCGCCGTCGCTTCCTGTTTGCCAATCGCAACGCGCTCGATTTTGTCCCCATCGATTATGACGGTTGCATTGGGCAGGACTTTTCCATCCGCCGGATTAATCACCGTGGCACCGACCAGCGAGATTTTCTCAGCATGAACATGGATGGCACCGAGGATGAAAAGAAGAATGACTAATTTCTTCATGTCGGAATTCTAGGTCTTTGGTTCGTCCGCAATCTTTAGGACAATCTTTCCGCGAGTGTGATGAGTCTCGGCTTGCGCGGTGGCCTTGGCTGCCTCACTCAAAGGCAAAACTTGCGAAACGATGGGTTTAACCTTGCCCGCTTCGATCAAGTTTCTGATCGCCCCGAGGTCGGCCGGGTCGGGGTGAGACGAAAGCGACTTGCAGGCAATTGCCCGCTTTTTGACCTGCTGGTCGTCGCATTTCGATACGATTGTTACCAGGTTTCCGTCTTTTTTTACTACGCCGTATGATCTCGCAAGAGTGTCACCGCCGACCGTATCGAGCACCACATTCACATTGTGAGCCACATCTTCGAATTTCTGTTTCGTGTAATCCACCGCGACGTCGGCGCCGAGTTGCTTGAGCAAATCCTGGTTCGCCGTCGACGCAGTAGCGATCACTTTGGCGCCGCGCGCTTTGGCAATCTGGATCGCAAAACTTCCTACCCCGCCTGAACCGCCATGGATCAGAGCAGTTTGTCCCTCTTGAAGGTTTCCAAAGTCAGCCAGCGCCTGAAACGCAGTTAGAGCGGCAAGAGGAACTGCAGCAGAGTCGGTAAAACTGAGTGAATTCGGTTTGCGGGTCGCTTCGCTTTCGTTGGTAACGCAGTATTCGGCCCATCCGCCTCCGAAGAGCAGGTAGGCAAAAACGGGATCTCCGACTTTGAGCGCTTTGACTTGTTTCCCAGCTTTCACGACCACTCCCGCCATGTCGTATCCGAGAATCAGTGGGAGATGGGTTCCAAATCTGTCCGCGAATTTGCCGCTGAGAATGAGCGGGTCGGCCGGATTCACGCCGCTCGCAATCACGCGAACAAGGACTTCGGTGTCTTTCGGCTGCGGAACTGGGACTTCTTCCAGTTTCAATTTCTCCGGGCCGCCGTACTCGTGCGCGACGATGGCTTTCATCGTTTTCGGCACCGTGTCCGCGAC
>DATINV010000204.1:0-8577 GCA_035473775.1 Chthoniobacterales bacterium | reverse complement strand
ATCGCGACCAACCCGGCGATACCGAGGCATTGGGCCAAAACTGAGAGCACGTTTTTTTGCCTGACCAGTCCGCCGTAAAAAAGGGCCAGGCCGGGCAGCGTCATAAAAAGCACCAGCGCCGACGAAGTCATCATCCAGGCGTTATGTCCCGGTCCCGGACCGGAAATGCTCGAACTTATTTTAGCGTTGGTTGAATCAGAACCGCGCGCGGAATTGTTCACGTAAGCTTCGAGATCCGAGACTCGTTGCTCCAGCGAGGGCGATGAAGAGGTCGCCGGCGTTGCGGTTTGGGCGTGCGAAAAATTCGCGAACGAGAAAATCGCACTGAAAACAAAAATGCGGGTAAACATGTCGATCCTTGAGGCCCGCGTTAAATAGAGCCGCTCGCTTAGGATCGACAAGGAAAACTCGGTCCGGCTCCAGAGTTTCCCCTTTAATTTATTTGGCTGAATTTGCTAAGCTGATTCGTTGTGACTAACGACGCCCCCGGAAACGGGTCGGACGCGACAGTACGAGAATTCGCCAGCGGACAGAAGCTGTTCCGCCGCTACACCCTCAAGCGCACGCTCGGCCGCGGTGGCATGGGCATTGTCTGGCTGGCCCGCGATGACGAGCTCGAGCGCGAGGTCGCCTTGAAATTTCTTCCCGATTTGATCATTCATGACCGAGCGGTCTTGAGCGATTTGAAGCGTGAAACGCGGCGGAGCCTTGAACTCACGCACAAAAATATCGTGCGTATTTACGATTTCATTCACGACGAAACCAACGGCTGCATCTCGATGGAATATGTCGACGGCGACACTCTTTCGAATTTGCGGGCTGACAAAGCGCACAAAGTTTTCGAACCGGAGGAGTTAAAGGAATGGATCAGCGAGCTCTGTGACGCACTTGATTACGCGCACAATCACGCGCGCATCGTGCATCGCGATTTGAAGCCCTCCAACCTGATGGTAAATCAGCGCGGCGATCTTAAAGTCGCCGACTTTGGGATTGCCAGAAGCCTGAGCGATTCGATGAGCATGCTGACCATGGATCGCGGCAAGAGTGGGACTCTACTTTATATGAGTCCGCAACAACTCGACGGCGAGCGCGGGAATCACCTCGATGATGTCTATTCGCTGGGCGCGAGCGTTTATGAGCTTCTCACGAGTAAACCGCCGTTCTACTCCGGCAATGTCGATCGACAAATTCGCGAAAAAGTTCCACCCACAATGACCCAACGGCGGAAAGACTTCGAAATCAACGGAGATGAACCCGTGGATGAAGTTTGGGAAGACGTCGTGCGGCGGTGTCTGGCCAAAGATCCGGCCAAGCGGCCGCAATCAGTCAGCGAAATCGCGAAGATGCTTTTGGTTCCATCTCCCAAAACGCGACGGGCCAAACGCAAATCAAATGCCGAGGGATACTCGAAAAAATGGATCGGTGTTGTCGCCGCCGTTATCGTGCTGTCGATGCTCGTGGCGGGCGGTTGGTTCATTTTTCAAAAAATCCAGAAACCCTCCGCTGAGAGATCGACATCCGCTCCGGCGCCGCTTGCACCTCCAATTCCGGCTGCGCCGCCATCCGCGCCGACGATTGCGCCGCCAGCATTCGGCTTGGCTGTCATTAAAACGACACCATCGGGTGCAACGATCACGATCGACAACAAACAACAACGTAGTCCGGCAACCTTCCGTCAGGTTAAACCGGGCAGATATCCATTGCGCGTTGAATTGAGCGGTTACCAAGCAGTCGAACAGCAAATCGACATTAGAGAAAACCAGACCACCGACCTGGGAACAATCGCGCTCAAGCAGATCAAGCCGGTCGAGACACCCAGCCCGCTGAACCAAGCGAAAGTGATTCCGAGCTCAGCTTATACCGGCACCATCGCTATCAGGGGACAAGCCGGATATTCTGTTCCCGTGACGATCACGCCTTCGAGCGATCTGAGATCGGGAACGATGAGTCAGACGGGCAAGCGAGGCGAACTAGTCGTGAAATACACTGGCGTTTGGGACGGAGATGCCTTGCGGGCCGTGACCAGCGAAGTTGTTTCCAAACCAAACGGCATTCGATGGGAACCTGAAGCGTTCACCCTTCAGTTTTCCGGCGATGGAAAAACTGCGACCTACGAATGCAACGCGGAAGGAAAAATATATTTCGCCAACTTAATCGCGCGGCAACTCGGATCTAGCAAGGGTGCGACACTTCGGCCAGTTTACAAAGGAACCACTTCCACCGGCACTCCTTTAACGATCACCTTCAACGCGGATCGCACATCTGGCAGGATGACCGAAAGTTCAAAAAGCGGAGATGTAGTCGTGAAGTTCACCGGGATTTGGGACGGCGGGATCCTCCGAGCGGTTACGAATGAAGTCATTTCCAAATCGGCAAGAGTAAAATGGGAACCCGAATCATTCGCCTTGCACTTTTCCGATGATGGTCGCAGTGGATCCTACGAGTCCCATGCCGACGGGAAGGTGTACACGGCGCAGCTTTCGCCGCCGTGAACGGCTAGCCGTCCGGGTTATCTTCCGAAACCTTTGAGAAGGTTCACTAAAGCTGAAATTTCTAACTCGGTCTTCAGCAACTGAAGAACTCGTTATTGCCTTCAAAGCCTTTGAGGTCATGCGCGCCGGCGGGTTCGAATTTCATCAGTGATTTTAATTTCGATTGCCCCGCCGCGCTCGTCAGAACGGAAATGCCTAACGAGCCGGCCAGTTTTTCCATTCGGAAAACGAAGTTCACTTCCTTGCCCATCAAACTCTCCTCGCCCATCGACGGCACCCCACCGATCGCGACAAGTCCGAAATGCAATGCCAGCCGAAAACGCGGCTCGTTCTTTGCCTGCGCTCCTTTCAGTTTTTCAATGGCATCGGCAATGTCTTTTGCCATCTTCGGATCACCGCGCCAATAGGCCAAAAATCCGTCGCCAAGATATTTGTCGATCATGCCGTCGTGCGCCTCGATGATTTCTTTGCAGGCAGCGACCCAGCCACCAATTAGCGTGGCCAACCGATCACTCGTCAGACTCCGACTGAGCGGCGTAAAGTTCTCAATGTCCGCCACGAGTAACCAGCACGACACGTTCGCGATCTCGCGGATGGTGCGCTCGGCGAACGTTGTTCGGTAATCGTCGGTGATCTCTTCAGGCTGATGGAATATAAAAAGCCGGTCGCCGATGATGATTTGATCCTGGTCGCAAAGCCGAACCGGTTGATGCAAACGCCGGCCGTTTAGGAAAGTTCCATTGCTGCTGCCGAGATCGATCAGCCAAAACTCGCCAACATTCTGAACATTGATTAAGGCGTGACGGCGCGAAACTTTTGGCGATTCAATGATGATTAGATTTTTCGGAGAACGTCCAATCGACGAATTTCCCTGGATTGGGAACCTCTCGCCGCTCGCCTCCAGCCAGACGCCTTTGTTAACCTCCGATTGAGCCGGGGCGGCGCTCGCGCTCTCTGATTTTTCCTCGGCCATCGCGCGACGTTATATCGTCACGCGCAAGACCGACAAGAAAAACAAAACTCCGCCGAGCGTTCTGGCGGAACCAGGCTAAGGCGCTCGGCGGAGTCTCGCTGTCCGAACTCGAGGAAACTTTCGAACTTAAAGTTTGATAAAACCTGCGCTGTTGCCGAAGTGCGAAGTCGAAATCTGATTCATCGATTGGATTTCGGCGTTGCTATTATCATCATCTGAGTCGTCGGCATCGTTATCGTTATCCATTTCGGATTGATGCTCCGAAATCACCGCCGGCAGATCCTTGGTCTGCAAATTCTCGTAACGCTGACGGACTTCCGCCGGGACTTTGTCCAGATCTTCCTTCGTTTCGACCGGCCCGCTGAATTGCAGCAGTCCCTTCGGGTCCTTCGCGGTCAGCACTTTCTTGCCATCAATCTTCTCGACCCGCAGTTCGCCTTTGTCGTCGGAAAAAACAATCTGCGCTTTGCCGATGTCGATCTTGGTTGTGCTCATTCCGCCATCCCTGTTCTGATTAACGGTGATTCCGGCGGCGCGGCGAGCTTCATCCCGCACCCGATGGGCTTCATCCCGGACGCGCTGCGCCTGATCACGCAACTGTTGTTGCATATCACGTCGCTGCTGTTCGACGTCCCGGCGTTGCTGATCCATGTCCTTACGTTGTTGAGCCAGGGCTCGCTGCGCTTCGGCCTGCGCGGTCATGATCGCGTCGTGAATAACTCCATTATTAGTATCGCCCAATTGTTCCTTCAGTTGTTCTTTCAAGTGCTCCATCTGTTCCTTGAGATCCCCCATTCCGAACTCGCTCCAGTCGTGGCCGTTAAAGTTGAAGTTGAAATGGGGGTTGTGGCCGCGCCCCATGTCCGAACGTTCCGACACTTCTTTCTTGGACAGTTTCACGCCGATCTTCTCTTCCTTGCCTTTCCGCAACACGGTCAGCGTAACCGTTGTGCCCTCCGAAAAACTGCGAATCAGTTTCGAAAGCTGGTCTGGCTCGGTCAGGATCTGATCATTCAGCATTCTGAGGATATCGTTCTGTTGAACGCCGGCCGCGGCAGCGGGACCATCCGGCACGACATAATCAACCACCAAACCGAAACCTCGCGGTAAACCGAGTTGTTCGCTGACGACTCTCGGCACATCCGAAGTTTCGACGCCGAGATAAGTCACCGGAACTTTTTTCTCATGGCGATCCCGTTCATTACCGGGACCAACCGGGCCGGTGGGCGGCGTTCCTGGCGGAGGCGGTGGCGGCGGTGGATTGGGTTGGGTGAATGCAGCAATCGGCAGGAGCACGATCGCAGCAATAGTGATGATGGATTTTGTTTTCATAATGGTGATGTGTTTGAAGTTCATTGTCCGGATACCGGGTGCAGTGAAATCTGTTCGGTCGGGTAAGTAATGCGCAGAGTGGCGCCCGTTTTTGGATTACGCCACTGCAGCGTCTCGCGAGTATGCGAACGCACCCGACGCATCGGTTGATCAGAATTGCCGGGAAAATGCACTCCCTCATCACGCGTGTGATAGACCACTTGAGTCAAACCTGCGGGAACAAGCTGCGCAGTGGAAGGTGTGACGGGCGGCAAGATCTTCGTCGATGCGACCGTCGGCGTTTGTTTGGCCGGTTGGTGAAGCTGAACAAACGCCAAAAGAACAAGCGCAGTCGCGGCGGCGAGGCCAAGTCCAATTGAAAGCCAATTGAAATGAAAATGGCGCTCACGCGACAACAGGCCGGCTGTTGAACTCGATGTCTCGGGCTCGGCCAGCGCGCGCTCGATTCGGGTGGCCAATTCCGGCGACGGCTGGACCGGCCGCAATTTGCGCAACTGATCTTCGAGTTCTGAAAAATCGTTCACGTGGATGGTAAGTGCTTTTTCAATGCAGCCAGCGCGTAGCGATACCGTGATGCCGCCGTGTTCTGCGAAATTTCAAGAGCGCTTCCGATTTCGGCAAACGTGAGATCGTTCCAAATCTTCATTACCAGCACCTCCCGCTGCTCGTCAGGCAGAAGATCGAGTGCGGCGACCAATGCTCGCTGCGAATCGTCGTTAACTTCAAAGGCCGGCTGCACTGATTGATCGGCGTCGGAAAAAGCAGTCGCCTCCCGACGCGCCCGGCGGCTGTCCCGGCGGAGAAGATCGAGTGCGACCGAGCGGACAGTCGCGTAAAGCAGCCCGCGATTCGCGATGTCATGGTTCCGTCGCCAGAACTTGACGAAAGCTTCCTGGACAACGTCTTCCGCGTCAGCCGCCGAACGAGTCCATTGCCGGGCAAAAAGCACCAGGCCAGGTGCGAGCTGAGAAAAACAAGTTTTCCAATTTTCATCGGTGGCGACATTCTGCATGACCTAATCACGGTCTTTTATAATCAGGACGCCGCCAACTGCTGTTTTTGTCTAGGGGCGGCAGATTTTTTCTTGCTTTGGCAGCAGCCGATTGAGACAACGGCCCCATGAACTGGATGGCAATGAACTGGATAGCAGTAATTTGTGCAGCGGCGGTCTACTGGATCATCGGCGCGGTTTGGTACATGGCGCTGTTCGGAAAAATCTGGGCCGCGGGCATCGAGCAACATGGAATAAGACTCCAACGCGGTGGCATGGGCGCGAAAATGATCGGCAACTTCCTCTGCAATTTCGTGGCCGCCGCGATCATGGCGCGGCTGATTGCCCGAACCGGAATTACTGAGCTCGGTTACGGCCTCAAACTGGGCGCCGGCGTTGGCCTCGGTTTTTCCGCAACCGCGCTGACGGTCCAATACTTGTGGGAATCAAGGCCGTTCAAGGTCTGGTTGATCGATGCGAGTCACCACGTCGTTGGCTGTATCGCGATCGGCGGAATCCTGGCGATTTGGCACTGATGGTAGCCAGGCGCTACGCGTTTATCTCGAGAGCGGGCGATTGAGATCAATCGCCCTTACCTTTCGGCAGCGCGCGCAGGATCAGGTTGCCCAACCAGTAGCGGTTTCCAATGCCGTTTCGATAAGCCTCGAGCGATTCCACCGACGAATTCACGCGCAAGTTACTGTAGGATTGGTCTTCATTTTGCCAGCGTTCGTGCCAGTAGACGGCCGCTTTTATTCGCGGATAACGCGTCCGAAACAAATCCAAACCTTGTTTGATCCACTCCGGTTTATGAAGCCCCGGCTGGTTCGGAGGATAAGGAAACTCGCCGGTCGCCCACTCTGTAATCATGATCGGCTTTTTCGGGTCGAGCCCGCACATTTCCTGATAAGGCCAGTCGACCAGTGATGGGATGTCCGGGTTCGGCTCGTCTCTGAATTGCTGGCCATAAACACTCAGCCCTAACCAATCGACATAATCAGAACCGGGGTAATACGAGGGCGCAAAATTCCAAGTCTCCATCGGATAGGCGTAGTTATTGGTATGAAAAAGCCATTTGATATTGGTGGCCCCGCGCGCCCGCACCCGGTCGACCACATGCCGGTAGGCAGCCTTGAAAGTCTCGGGTCCGAGCCAGTTTTTGCGGTCCGGCATCCATTGCGAACCCCCGTAATATTGTCCCGACCACGGAAACCACTCGCCATTCATTTCGTTCGCAAAATCGACTATCATCGGTTTGCCAAACGCCTTGGCTTCATCAGCCCACTTATCAATATACGTGTCCCAAGTTCCGTCGATGATTTTCAACAAACTGAATCGATCAGGTCCGCGATTTTCTTCATACGGCTTGTCCCAGGGCGACCAAAAGACCAGCGGAAGCGAGCCGTGTCGCCAGATCACATTCAAGTTTCTGGTCGGAAAGTCTTGTTCCCCCCAATAGCTGGACGATGCAATAATCGCTTGATGTTTGCCGACCAGCTTTTCGAAATCTTCGATCGTCTCAAGACTGACATCGTCCTCTTCCTCGCCAAAATCCACAAACGCGCCGGTATAAGCGCCGTGTTCGGGAACGACTACCTCGACCGGAGTGTTCTGATCGATCTTGGTGTCTCGACGCCGATTACATCCGGCTAAAGCAAGCACCAGTCCGGTGAAGAAAAGAATCGCAATCGACAATCGCGCGCCACGCATTGGTAACTCAAGTTGCTCAGGACCTGGATATCTGTCCAGCATCCTGATTTTGGTCGCTCTATTGTTTTCGGGAAACATTCAATTGCGTGGCCAAGCGCCGGATAAGCCATTTGCCGTGTCTGCAAACGTCCTGGCCGACCGGCACGTGAACACTTGCGTGCCAACTCAAGACATCGGCGCTGGGGTTGATGGGCATGAGAAAAACGAGTACGCACGAATGCTCTCGCCCAAAAATATTAACCTGATGCTCTCGGCCGGACTGGGACCGTTGACCTATCGTCTTCGGACCGAGTTAGCCGGTGAAGCATGGCACTGGAACACGCGCGGAAGTTGGAGCGACCCAGCTCATCAATGTGGTTATTGGACTTCTGACAGCTCTCTGGGCGAACCAATCGATGTTTCGTATGGTTACCGTCTTCCGCGCCGTGGTAACACCATTGATCAGGCTAACAATGATGGTTATTCGCGTTTAACTGATGGCGATTCGGCTTCATTCTGGAAAAGTAATCCGTACCTGGACGAATATTTCACGGGGGAACCTAACGAACGTCGGAAGCAATGGGTGGTAGTAGATCTGGGTAGTCCAAAACCAGTCAACTCAATCTGCATTCATTGGGCCGAGCCTTATGCTACCGACTACGCGGTGGAGTATTGGACTGGTCGAGACCCGATGCATTTGCATCCCGACGAAAAAGATAACTGGCGTTCCTTTCCACATGGCTCAATTGGGCACGGACATGGCGGAGACGAAACGATCAGACTCGACAACGGGACGCGGTCGGTCCGGTTCATTCGGATATCGCTGAGTAAAAGCTCCGGCCGGGCCACCAATCGGACATCGAGTGACGTCCGCGACCTGTTAGGATTTGCTATTCGCGAAATCGACCTTGGCACGATCGACGCCAAGAATCGATTTGCCGACCAGGTCAAACACCGCGCGGACCATGCCGGGCAAACAATCACTTACACCTCGTCGACCGATCCGTGGCATCGCGCGGAAGATATCGATGAAAAAACGGAACAGCCGGGCTTGGATTTTATTTTGCAAAGCAAACTTCCCAATGGTTTGCCGACACTCG
>DATINV010000203.1:0-2796 GCA_035473775.1 Chthoniobacterales bacterium | reverse complement strand
CGTTTAGCGCCCGGAAGGGCGGCGTGTAAGTGCCCACAATCTGTAAGCCTGGATAACGTGCCTCAAGGTATCTCCTCAACTCTTCGGCCACCCCAGGTCCTCCGCCATAAAGGAAATGTGAGGACCCATTAGCGACGGAGTGCGCGCAAATGTTCAACATCAAATCTGGCCCGTAAACCCGCTTGATCGATGGATGCTTTTGCAATCTTCCCATCCATACCATCGGCATCCCATCCGGCGTGACCAGTAATGCATTATTAAAGATCGCCATTAGTTCTGGATCAGCTTGCGCTTCGCTTACCCCGTGGACTCCGGTCACGGTTACATACCCTCGCTGATTCTTTTTCACCGCGTCGAAAAGGAATTCTCGCGCGCGATCCTGATCAAGAACGCTAATTCCAACGCCGAGGACATTTACTTTCTCAATCTGCATCTGCCGCTGACCATCCTAGCACACTCACGAATTGCAGCTCTCGGCCAGAATGTGCGTGTTCGCGGGACAAACCGCCGTCGGGTGCGATTCCCGCGCGAGTTTCTGAACAATCTCCAGCGCCGAATCGTAAGTCACGCACGCCACCGGGACGCCAAGTACATTTATCTTTCGTAGCTCCATCACCTTCCCGCCATTCTAGCACACCTGGCACAGAGTCCCGCCACCACCCATCGTGAAGGACCCCAATTCCCATTGAATGCTCTAAGCATTCAAGTTGTTACCACATGTTTAGTTAGCTTCACCCATCTTGAATGCTTAAAGCATTCAAGGTTTGAAAGAGCGATTCGTTCGTAACCCCCAGTGAGGCTCTCGATTCGGTCGCTCGCGTATCTTGATGCGAGGTAGTCTCCGCTTGCGGGTCCGTGACGGCCGAATGAAGTCCGAGGACTTTGCCTGCGGAAGCCGTTCACTCAATTCGGCAATCCTCGTGATTTCGCGAAATAACGGATGAGCAGTGTTAGCGGCGAAAAATCGGCGGAATCCATCGGAGTGACTCACGACAACCCCGATCGCCTTGAGTCTGTGTAACTCGTCCTGAATGCTTCGGAGTGCCATGCTGCTGTCCCCCATCATTTCGCGAATGTATCGCGGCCGTCTTTTTGTCCCGAACAGCAATCTCAATATCTCAGCTCGAGTTTTCGGAAACAAGACTTCGAGCAGCGTTTGCTTTGAATTCATACCTCGACTCTAACTTGAATGCTTTAAGCATTCAAGATTTGTCGCTTGACCGAGGCGTTGAAAATAAGCGACAGCGCGAACGGCGCTTGTCGAAAACATATCAGAGAGAGGCGACGCGGTGCCTACACCTTGCGGCCAAATTTTTTTTCCAGTTCGGCGTTTGAAATCTGGATCATGGTCGGCCGGCCGTGCGGACAACAGTAAGGCAACTCGCAATCAAGCAGGTCCTGAATCAACTTTTCCACTTCCAGATACCGCAACGGGTCGTTCGCCTTCACCGCGTGACGGCAAACCGTCTTGGCAATTATCTCCTCGCCCAAACGCAACGGCGAAGTCCGATCGCTCGCGCTCTTGAGATCGTCGATTACTTTGCGCATGAATTGCGCACCATCGGTCACGTTCAAGAATCCGGGAAGACTGTCGATCCTGAACGTATTCGGTCCGAAACTCTCAATTCCGATTCCCATTTTCTGCAGGACCCCTACGTTTTGTTCGATCCAATCGGCATCGCGGGGCGGCAACTCGAATGTTTGCGAGATGAGCAACTTTTGCGACGGAACCCCCTGCTCTTCCATGCGTCGCCGCAATTCCTCGAATAAAATTCGTTCGTGGGCGGCGTGCTGATCGACAAGCACGAGGCCGTCGGCGTTCTCCATTAAGACGTAGAGTTTGTTGAGCACGCCGATAATTTGGAACTGCTGGTAGGGGCGATTGATCTCAATCGCCTGGCGGTTCGGTGAACCGCCGCTACCTGAAACATTGGGTGCGATCGCAGCCGGCGTAAATTCAACCCCGCGCTCACCGCGCAATCCGAACTCTTTCTCGAATTGCGGCAACTCACAGGGCGGACTTCCACCTTGTTCAAATTGGGACGACGCCCGTTCGACAAGCTCAGGATGAACTCCGGTCGTCCCTCCAGTTGCCGGGACCGGCCCTCGGAACTTCTCCTGCCACTCGGCACGGCCACCGGCGAGTGTTTGTTGGATCGCTTGCACAACCGCTTCGCGGATTCCATTGGGATCGCGAAACCGCACCTCTCGTTTCGCGGGATGGACATTCACATCGACGGCGCCGGGATCGACCTCGAGAAACAGAAACGTCACCGGATACTGACCTTTCATCAGCGCGGTGTGATAACCTTCGCGAATCGCGCTGGTAATCACCGGACTCTCAATCGCGCGCCCGTTTGCAAACACCAGCAATTGGGAACGGGTTTGCCGGCTCAGACCGGCACGCCCGATCAAACCGCTGATTCGAACCTGACCAGAAGCCCAGTCGTCGATGGCAAGAAGCTGGTCCAACAAATCCTTGCCGTGAAGATCGCGGATTCGATCGGCCAGCGTTGTGGTCGCCGGAAGTTGAAAAACCGTTCGCTCGTCACGGGCAAAAGTGAACGCGACTTGGGGATGGCCGATTGCTTGCAAATGCAACTGATGTTCGATGTTGCGGCTCTCGGTGTTTTCGGCGCGCAAGAATTTGCGGCGGGCGGGAACGTTGTAAAAAATCGAACGCACTTCCACTTGAGTGCCGGGCGCTTCGCCGCCATCGCGGACGATGTCGATTTTTCCGCCGTTTACGACAATCTCGGTTCCGGCGACGGCGGTCGGTTCGCGACTCGTTAGGCG
>DATINV010000202.1:0-6318 GCA_035473775.1 Chthoniobacterales bacterium | reverse complement strand
AAGAATTCCACGCCCTACACTCCGACCAGCGTCCACGATTTCATGCACAACAAAGTCCTGGTGGTGGACGACACCGTCATAACCGGTTCCTATAATTTTTCCCGGAGCGCCGAATTCAATGCTGAAAACATTCTCTTCATCGAAAGCGCGTCACTCGCCGAAACCTACAGCACTTACATCGACCACCTCATCTCAAAATATAAGAAGTGACGAGTGACGAGTGACGAGTGACGAGTGACGGGTTCCGAGCCAGAGCGATCGTCCGGGGGTTTTAAAGATTCGGAGAAAGATTTGGCAATCAATCCCGAACTATGACTTATGCGCTCTCTATTCTTTTGTCTCAATCCCGTTCAATTCTCGATTAACCTTTACCGCTTTCTCTTTTGTAACTTCTACTTTCTGATTTCTTAAAACGCACTGAATGGATCGACACTCGTCACTTTCTGTTGATCCGCGTTTTCAAGATCGCGAGCGCCAGCCTGGCCTGGATCTTCTTCGCGCGCTCGCGATTCTCGCGGTCGTCATCTATCACGCCGGCATCATGGATTTTCCAATGCCCGGCCGAGTCGATCGCTGGGGTTGGATCGGGGTCGATCTTTTCTTTGCTCTCAGTGGTTACTTGATCGGCGGCCAACTGCTTGCATCCCTTGCGCGTGGCGATTCGATTAATCTCAAACGCTTCTTCGCCCGGCGCGCGTTGCGGATCATGCCGGCCTATTTCGCGATCCTCGCGATCTACATTTTTGTGCCGTCGTGGCGCGAGTATTCCCCAACAACGCCGTGGTGGAAATTTTTTCTCTCCGTCCAAAATATCGGGCTGCATGGCGGCACCGCTTTCTCGCACGCCTGGTCGCTCGCGGTTGAAGATCAATTCTATCTCGCGCTCCCGTTCATTTTACTTCTCATAAGTCGTTGGCCGCGCGCCGCGATCATCGTTCCGTGCGCGATATTTTTCGGCGGTATCCTTTTGCGATCATTTCTCGCGTATCAAAATCCGGCGGCCGACGTCGGTGTTTCTTTCCGTGGGTTCCAAGTATGGATTTATTATCCAACCTGGACCCGACTCGATCCGCTGGTGTTCGGAGTTGCTCTGGCCGCGATCGAAAAGTTTCGGCCAAGTTGGTGGA
The DNA here is from genome assembly GCA_035473775.1 of Chthoniobacterales bacterium. Taxonomy (GTDB): domain Bacteria; phylum Verrucomicrobiota; class Verrucomicrobiia; order Chthoniobacterales; family UBA10450; genus AV40. Next base: position 5,191 of record DATINV010000202.1, on the reverse strand, counting down.
ATCGGTTGATGGATTTTGCGATTTGGCTCTGGCTCCCCGGACTCGGGTTGGTCCTTTACGCGTTGTGGCTTGGGGAAGGCGATTATCTGTCGGTTTCGGCTGCGGTCTCGCAATTTCCACTGCTCGCGGTTGGTTTCACCGCTCTGCTCGTTTGCTCGATTAGCCCACGATCATTTCTTAGTCGGATAAGAATTCCGGGCGTCGCCTTCATCGCCAGTATTGCTTATAGCGCATATCTCGTTCAAAAACTCGTGATTCACGCCGTCTCGGAATTTTGTTTGAGCCACGACATCGCACTTACATCGACAACCGCGCTCATCGGCGTTGAGATTTGCGTTTACCTGGCTGCCACTGCTTTGTTCTTCGCCGTTGAGCGCCCGTTCCTACAACTCCGGCATCGAATCGTTCCGCGATCGTCGTCAGGGATCTGACTTGTCACCAGTCACACGTCACTTCTTTCTCTTCTTCCTTCGTTCGCCAGGGAGAAATTCGGCCGAATAAGTCACGCGTGGCTGCAGCGATGTCTTCCGCCTTGGAAAGGCCGCCGTCGATCAACGCGCGGCCGGTGCTTTCCCAAATTTTCCGCACCACCAGCGCGCCATTCTCGCGCACGATCCGGCCCAGATGTTGAACGGCAGCAGCGGTCGCTGATTTGCGAATCAGTTCGGGCGAACTATGCGAAGTGAGTTCGCAGTAGCGTCGCGCAACTTCGCCGACCCGGAGAGTGAGGAAGGCGTTGGCCGCGCCGTTGGAAACGCATTTCACCAGCAGCGCCGAAATTCCGCTCAGTCCCGGAATTCCGCCTTTTAGTGCAGGCACAACCGACGTTGCCAGCGGGGCGACCATTTCACCCAGGTCGAGCGATTCGAGTCCGCTGGCGATGAACGCCGTGCCGGCCACATTTACATAGAGTCGGACCAACTCGCGCGGCGATGGTCGTTGCACATAAATTCGCGCCACCCGAGTGACCATTTGGATTTGGGTGAACAACAGAATCAGCGCATCGAGTCGCCCGTTTTGCATCAGCGCCGTGGTCAGAAAAACCGTGCTTGCCGTCTTGCGCACAACCAAGTCCGCTTCGGCCGATAAAATTGCGAGCGCGCTTTCTAGCTCCTCGTCAGTGGAGACAGACAGCCCTCGTATTCGCGGATTTATCGCGAGGCGAACGCGGAGTGCTTCCAAGTAGGCCTCGTGTTTTGGCCCGGAGGTTTCGTCGGGCGGAATTAGCGCGCTTGGAAGTCTCGAGTAGGCGATCGCGAAATAGAGCGCTGCGCCAGCCGCCGCCAGGACAATCGTCCAGAATGCAACGTTACCCGCCATCGGATGAATTCTATCCGCCAGCGAAATCACGCTGGTAACGCCTGTGATCACGATCGCGACCAGACAGAAAGAGAGCAGGATCAGCAGGCCAATAATGACTTTTCGGATACCCGAGCTTCCAAGCGATGTGTCGTGATTCATGCCGAAAAGTAATCTCCCTGACGAACTACCACTTGTCACTCCGTCACTTGTTTGCCAAGCCATAGCCTTGCGCGAAGGCTGGTTACGGGTCACTGTGCGTGATCCGCGGTTAGCATCTTATTCGAGCGATTTCTTGTCGTTAATTTCCGGCGAGTTAGCATATTAGATCCTCTCTGAAATCCTGAAACTCGTAGTTCTGTAAAAGGCATGGCGGAAGATCAAAAACCAAAGCTGCGGCTCGAAATCGCGCATGTGCTCTTCATCGACATCGTGGGCTATTCCAAGCTGCGGACTACGGAGCAAAGCGCACAGATTCAGATGTTGCGCGAAATTGTTCGCAACACCGATCAGTTTCGCGTGGCCGACGCGGAGGGAAAACTTCTGCGCTTGCCAACTGGGGACGGTGGTGCGCTTGTCTTTCGCAATTTGGAAGGTCCGGTTCTGTGCGCGGTCGAAATTGCGAAGGCCTTACGGAGCCATCCGGATGTTCGCGTCCGCATGGGTATTCACAGCGGACCGGTCAACGAAGTCACTGACCTAAACGAGCAGGCCAATATTGCCGGAGCCGGAATCAACATCGCTCAACGCGTGATGGATTGCGGCGACGCCGGCCACATCCTTGTTTCGAAGCACGCTGCTGAAGACCTCGAGCAATACGATCAATGGCACCCGTATCTTCACGATCTTGGCGAATGCGAAGTGAAGCACGGTGAGCGATTGCAGTTGGTAAACTTCTACAATCACGAAATTGGCAATTCGGCGTTGCCGAACAGATTCACAAAAGCGGACGCCCCCACCGGGCCGTCGGCGACGGCATCGAGCCGCCGGCGTTATTCACTCGTCGCGATGGGCCTTGGTGCTCTGGTCGTGATCGGTGCGACAGTTCTGTTTGTTACGACCCGGACCACTTTTCGAAGAGTGGCCCAGAGAGTCGAGCCGGCGTCAATGGTTTCAGCGCCCATCATAGAAAAGAGCGTTGCCGTGCTTCCGTTTGAAAATCTCAGCCGCGATCCCGACAACGCTTATTTCACGGACGGAATCCAGGATGAAATTCTCACTCGGCTTTCAAAAATCGCCGCGCTCAAGGTCATCTCGCGCACCTCGACCCAAAAATACAAAAGCACGCCGGACAACCTGCGCGACGTCGGCAGGCAATTAGGCGTGGCGAATTTGCTCGAAGGCAGCGTGCAGAAAGTCGCTAACGCGGTGCACGTGAATGTCCAGTTGATTCGCGCGGCAACAGACGAACATCTCTGGGCGGAAAGTTACAATCGCAAACTCGACGATGTTTTTGGGGTGGAAGGCGAAGTGGCCAGCGCCATTGCCGACCAGCTCAAGACCAAGCTGTCCGGCGCTGAGCAAAAAGCCATTGCCGAGAAGCCGACTCAAAACGCCGCTGCCTACGATGCTTACCTCCACGCAGTCGCGATTGACGACGCCTCCACCCTCGAAACAACCAAGTCGGTCGTTCCGCTTTATGCCAAAGCGACCGAGCTTGATCCTCAATTCGCATTGGCCTGGGCGCGAGTTTCCATAGGCCGCAGCCAGCTCTTCTTCAATGGTGTTGATCCGGCGATAAACAGCGGAGCGACCGTGAAAGAGGAAGCGGATCGGGCAATGTCGCTTCAACCCGAGCTCGGTGAAGCCTGGCTCGCCCAAGGTGTTTATCGATACCGGGTGTTACGCGATTTTCAAGGTGCGCTCAAATCGTACGAAGAAGCGCTTAAGCGTTTGCCGAACAGTGCCTACGTGCTCGAACAGATGGCCCACCTTGAACGGCGCCTCGGCCAGATTGACGCCGCCCAAAAACATTATCAAGCGGCGGCGCAACTGGATCCGCGCAACATCGGCATTCTTTTAACTTTGGCCGACAACTTCAGTAGCGTCCGTCATTTCGATGAGGCACAGAAAACTCTCGATCGCGTTTTGGAGATTTCGCCCGGGAACGAGAACGCCATCACCTCCAAGGCAGGAATCTTCCAGGGACAAGGACAGCTCAAGGAGGCCTCCGAGATTTTGGCAAAAGCTCCCGCAGATTCGCAAGAGCAGGGCATCGTCATCCAGAGAGCATTGCAGCTCTACCGCGAGAGACGGTTCGACGAAGCAATCGCTCAGCTTCAGCAACACGCCTCTCCGACAATCGCGAACGATCCCCGAGACATAGTGTTCCTGGGTTTGTGTCAAAAGTTGGTCGGCAAAAACGACGAAGCTCGCGCCACCTTTACCCGCGCTGTCGCGGCGATGAAACCGACGCCCGACTCAGTCGTCCCCGTTGATGCGCGACAACTGCCGTGCTTCCTCGTCTGGGCCTATGCCGGTCTTGGCGAAAAGGACAAGGCCTTGGCCCAGGGACGACAGGCGGTCGCCGATTTCGCCACCGATGCCCTATCTAAACCTTTCGCCGAAAGCACTCTTGCGATTGCTCAGGCGCAATTTGGCGATGTCGATTCGGCGATCGCTGCTTTACCGCATCTACTCGAAGTGCCTAACGGCGAAACCCTCGGCGATCTCCGTACAGATCCGCTGTGGGACCCACTACGCAAAGATCCGCGTTTTCAAAAACTCATTAATAGCGACAAGTGACGAGAAGGAGTTGAGAGGTTGAGTTGTTGAGAAAGTTGAGCCGTTGACTGCAATTCCACAGCGGTTCCCCCGCTTCTTCTCAACCTCTCAACGACTCAACACCTAAACTGCTTATTGATCCGCGTTGTCCGCGATTAACTTAACACTTGTCGCTCGTCACTTGTCACAGGTCACTTGAGTGAATGAGCGTTAGTGAATCACTGATTGCCTCCGCGGGACGACTTGGCGTTGTCGTCGGCAAGTTGAAGTTCGCCGCGCCGGTGACCCACATTTACAACCCCCTCGATTACGCGTGGCGCGCGCATGAACTTTATCTACGCCGCTACGGCAACAGCACGAAGCGGGTGATTTTTCTCGGAATGAATCCCGGGCCGTTCGGCATGGCCCAGACCGGAATTCCGTTCGGGCAAATCGCCGCCGTGCGCGATTGGCTCGGCATTACCGCAAAAATTAATCGGCCCCGTAAAGAAAATCCAAAGCGGCCCGTGCTCGGGTTCGACTGTCACCGCAGCGAAATTAGCGGCGAACGATTGTGGGGATTGTTCGCGAAACGCTTCGGGACCGCGGACAGATTTTTCCGCGAGCACATCGTGATAAATTATTGTCCGCTCGCTTTTGTGGAAAAGAGTGGCCGCAACCGCACGCCGGACAAGCTTCCACCGCGCGAGCGCGAGAAATTATTCGTCGCCTGCGATGATCATCTCCGGGAAATTGTCAGCGTTCTCGAGCCCGAATGGCTCATTGGCGTGGGCGACTTCGCCGCCAAGCGTGCGACGTCCATCTTTGCAGACTCGTCGACGCGCATTGGCCAGATTCTGCATCCGAGTCCCGCTTGTCCGACTTCGAACAAGAACTGGGCAGGCAAGGTCACCGCCCAACTGCGCACGCTCGGCGTTTGGGATTAGGAAAAACAGAAAAATCAATCAGGAAACCCAGGAATCCAGGAAAAGGCGGCTGTGGCGGCAAGCGTCTCGTCTGCAAGGTTTGCGATCGCCTCGTCTCAACCTCTCAACCCCTCAACCAATTTGTTTCGCCTCGACGGGCTGGATGCGCTCGCGGTAAACTAGCTCGCCCAGTGGGAGCCCGCCGTCATGGCGACCATGTCAAAGTCAACGCTCCATCTCCAAACAGCGCACGTGCTGTTTGT
>DATINV010000201.1:0-12409 GCA_035473775.1 Chthoniobacterales bacterium | reverse complement strand
CGAGCAAAAAGGGAGTGGCTGGCGCGGACACTGCAACGCCGGGTTGCAAAATGAAGTTCGAGCTCAAGAGCGTGAAGAAAATGAGCAGGAACACGACATCGATCAGCGGAAAAAGGACGAGCCAGCCAAAATTGTATTGCTTGGTGCGGCTCAGTTTCATCGACGAGAAAATTTAACCACGCAAGAATCCACCCAAATTCCGACCTCGCCTTCGCGTCCTCTTAGTTTGTGTCTATTCGTGCTTGCCAAGCCGTAATCGGTGAAGGCTGGTCAATTCGTGGTTAGAAAATCAACGATCGCGACGCACTTCACGCGAGCTCGGCATCGTTTCCGCGCCTTGCTGAAAACTAATGATTCCGGTGAGCGCTTCGCTGTCCTTCAACATGTGAACGATCTCAATGCCGGCGCGTTCCATTTCATGAAGCATCGTGTTTACGCGGGCGGAGAGATAGCTGTAGCCGACAAAAGTCGGAGCCGCGACCACAAGCCCGGCCGCAGTAGTGAGTAAACTTTTGTAGATGCCGCCCGAAAGTTCAGTCACCGTGGCATAACCGCCGTGCGCCGCGATTGTGCCAAAAGCCTCAATCATTCCCGAAACGGTTCCGAGGAGGCCGAGTAACGGTGCCAGAAAAGCGAGGGTCGCGAGCACGCCGAGAAACCTCTCCAGCTTCGGCACTTCCAGTTGCCCCGCTTCCTGCACGATCTCGCGCAGTTCGGACCGCGGCATGTCGTGACGAAGGATGGCGGCATGGATCACGCGGGCCACCGGGCCGGGCGTGCCAGCTGTTTCGTGAAGCGCTTCCGCGAAATTCCGGCGTTGGATTAAATTCGAAACGCCTTTCAAAAACTCGCCGACGTGAATGGTGGCGCGATGCAAGTAGAACCATCGCTCCATGAACACAGCGATGGCGACGATGCTGCAGGCCAGGATCGGCCACATGAGCAGACCGCCCTTTTGGATGTAATCAATCATGGGGGCTATTCTTTTAGACCCTTTTCGGGAATCGGGCAAGCTAGGGCGAGCTGCCCCGTTCGTGAGGGTTGTGCGACTTTGATGGTTCCCAGGATCTTATTATTTATAACAAAACCGTCCCTGGCCAGTAGGCTGGCTCGGACGGACTTTCTCACCGGCTAATTAATTGTTGTTGACGCTTGGCATGGAAGGTGGTTAAAAGTGGGGAAAAGTGGGTTAGAATGGAACATTTCTCCACCCGCCAATGGACACGCCTGAACAACGCTTCTACGCCGGCGAATTTCGTCACTTCATCGACGAGAAGAATCGGATTACCATTCCAGCACGCTGGCGCCGCGGTTCTGCCGAAGAGTTCATCATTCTGGCAGAAGCGACTCATCAATTTCTTTTGGTCATGCCGCCTGAAGAATTTTCTCGTATGAGCGCAGCCGCCGAAGCCGACTCCAGCGTTTCTGCGCGCGACCGCCGCGTTTTCTTCCGGCAACTTCATGCCCGAGCCCAGCACGCCACCGCTGACAAACAAGGCCGCCTTGTTCTGCCGGTCGATCTTTGCCAGAAACTGGGACTAAAAAACGAAGTCGTGCTCATCGGTGGTCGCGGTCGCTTTGAAATTTGGAACACGCAGAAACGGAAAAAAGCGCAAGAAGAAGAGACGCCGACATACCAACACGTCGCCAACGTCATTGGTTTGTGATCAATCCGCATATGAATGCATTATTATTTGAGCGTCCGGTTTGGTTTGCCACCGGGCCGCTCGTTCTGGAAGAGGAGCCGCAGCAAATGGAAGATTTCACCTACCATCGTCCGGTCCTGGCCGCAGAAGCGGTCGAATTGCTCGCACCGCATCCCGGCTCGCTCGTTGTTGATGGAACAGCCGGCGGCGGCGGACACTCCGAAGCGATCCTGAAAACTGGGGCCGACATTCTCGCGCTCGATCAAGATCCTGACGCAATCGCGGAAGCACGCGAGCAACTCACTCCCTACGGCGGCCGAGTCACCCTGCGGCAGGGAAATTTTCGCGATTCGGACAAAATTCTCGACGGACTCGGAATTCAAAAAATCGGCGGCGCAATTCTCGACATCGGGGTTTCCTCGCGCCAACTGGAAAACGCCAATCGCGGGTTCAGCATGATGCGCAACGGCCCGCTCGACATGCGGATGGATCCCGGTTCGATGATCACTGCGGCACAAATCGTAAACACCTATAGCGAAGAGGAACTGACCCGTATTTTTCGCGACCTTGGCGAAGAGCCGGCCGCGCGCCGAATTGCCAGCTTGATTGTAAAGATGCGCAAGGACACGCCGTTCACGGAAACGCTTCAACTCGTCCGCGCGATCGAGAAAGTCGTGGGGCGTCACGGTCGCCGGCACCCAGCTACTCAGGCATTTCAGGCCTTGCGCATGGAAGTGAACGATGAACTTGGCGCGCTCGAAAAGGGATTGAGCGTTTTGACCGCAAGACTCGAGCCCGGGGCACGCATCGCGGTGATCACGTTCCATTCCCTGGAAGATCGAATCGTAAAGAACTTCATTCGCGATCACAGCCGGGAATGGCTCGACCGCCCGGAGTGGCCGGAACCGCGGCGTAATCCGAATTACGATTTACGGCCAATCACCGACAAGCCGGTTGAGCCCGGTGAAAACGAGCGTCGCATGAATCCGCGTTCACGGAGCGCAAAGTTGCGGGTAGCGGAAAAAATCCGATGAGCAGGTCGCGACGCAATTGGAACGAAGTCAACGCGGCATCGCTCGCGCGTTGGATCGTTCTCACCGGATTTCTTGCCCTGACCGGACTCTGCTACGTGTATCTTTCGCTTCAGCTCTACCATCTTGGTGATCGGAAGAAAGCGCTCGAGACCGAAGTGACCAATCTGAAAATGCAAAATGAAGTGGCTAGCGCGCAGGTCGCCGCCCTCACCTCGCGCGCCGCGCTGCAACGGCGATTAAAGGAAGGTTATCTCAAAATGATTCCGATCGCCGAGCACAACATTGTCCGCCTGACTATTCCGAATCGAAATCCCGACGACGCGATTCAGCCGGTCTCGAACCCGCGGAGCGCGAGATGAAATGGAACAGCCGAACAAGATGCGCAATTATCTGTCTTGGCTTCATTCTTCTCTTCAGCCTGTTTTCGTTTCGCTTGATCTATCTGCAAATGATCAAGCACGACGAGTACGCCGGACTCGCGGCTGAAAAGCACGTCATCAAACAGCCGATTTTCGCCGAGCGCGGAACGATCCTCGACACGAACAACGAAGTCCTGGCCCACAACGTTCCGGTCGAAACGGTCGTTGCCGACGCAAGTCGACTCACCGACGTCGATGCAACGGTCGCCCTGGTCAGCAATGAACTGCAGCTTCCGCGCGGTGAGGTTTCAGAAAAGCTTCACAGCGACCGGCGCTACATCGTCTTAAAGCGCGAAGTCGCGAAAGCGAATGCCGATTCATTACGGGGAAAACTGCGCGCGAAGAATCTTCGCGGCATTTACTTCGAGCGGGACGCTACTCGAATTTATCCGAACGGCGTCATGCTTTGTCACGTGATCGGTTTTACAGATTTCGAGCACAAGGGAATCCAGGGGGTGGAAGGTTCGCTCGATGAATATTTGCACGGACAGGACGGTTTCCGTTACATCGAGCACAACCGGGCCGGCCAGGAGATCGTGCAGTATCGCGGTCAGGAGCGCGCGCCCCGCAACGGTTACCAGGTCCATCTTACTGTCGATCTAAATCTGCAGAACATTGTCGAGAACGAGATCGATGCCGCGATGCGCGAGTATTCGCCGAAGAAAGCCACCATTATTCTGATGCGCCCGCAGACCGGTGAAATCCTGGCCATGGCCAACCGGCCGGCGTTTGATTTAAACAAGCGGTCCGACGCTAAGCCGGAACAAATGAAGAACCGCGCGATCTGCGACATGATGGAACCCGGCTCGACGTTCAAGATTGTAACCGCCGCAGCCGCACTCAACGAGCATAAGTTCAGCCTCGATTCTTACATTTTTTGCGAGAATGGCGTATGGAACTATGGCGGCACGCCGTTGCACGACCACGCCGCGTTTGGCGATCTTAGCGTCAAAGACATTCTAGTGAAATCGAGCAACATCGGCGCGGCAAAACTCGCCGTCACACTGGGCGACCAAAAATTCTACGAATACATCCGGCGTTTTGGCTTCGGTGATCGGACCGGCGTGGAACTCCCCGGCGAAATTCCCGGTTTGATTCGATCACCCCAAGCGTGGAGCAAGATTTCCATCACCCACATTCCAATGGGCCATGAAATCGGCGTGACCCCGCTGCAAATGGCGACGGCGATGTGCGCGATCGCCAATGGCGGCAAGTTAATGACTCCCCGCATTGTGAAGTCGATCACCACAAGTGATGGCAAAACGATCAGTACCTTAAAGCCGATTGTGCTTCGCCAGGTCGTTTCACCACAGACTGCCAATCAGCTCGGAACTGCGCTGCGCGGGGTGGTTAGCGACCGCGGAACCGCGGCCGCCGCAGCGGTGCCGGGGTTTGTAATCGCCGGAAAAACTGGCACAGCCCAAAAAGTGGGACCACACGGCGGTTACGAAAAAGGCAAGGAAGTTGTTTCGTTCTGCGGTTATTTGCCGGCGGAAAACCCACAGTTCGTCGGCCTAGTCGTGCTGGACGATGCCCAGACCAAGCCTGAACAAAATTATGGCGGGACGGTTGCCGGTCCTATTTTTTCACATATCGCCGAAAAGGCGGCGCGTTATCTCGACCTTGAGCCGCATGAGGAGATCCGCAAAGCCATCCCCGTGGAGCGAGTTGCCTTAACCAGTTCTTCGCGCCATTGACTCGTTGGCTCAAAAATGACGGACCCTCATGCAGCTCAAAACTCTTCTCGCCTCGCTTCCCCTTCGCGAAATCATCGGCCCAGTTGATCGCGCGGTGGAAAGCATCGCGTATGACTCGCGCCGTGTGCAGAGGGATGGGCTATTCGTGGCATTGCGGGGCGAAAAAAGCGATGGCCACAACTTCATCGGGCAGGCCATTGAAAAAGGCGCCACGGTGATCGTCACTGAGCAGCCAGAAAAGAATTCGCGGGCCACGTGCGTTGTCGTTGAAAACACGCGGGCGGCAATGCCGGATCTTGCGGCGCGATTCTTCAATTATCCCGCGCGTAAACTAAAGCTCGCCGGAGTTACGGGCACCAACGGTAAAACGACAACGACGTTCCTGATTAAACACATTTGCGAGAAGGCTGGCACCCGCTGCGGATTGCTCGGGACCGTCCGCTACGAAATCGGAGAACGCGTTTTGCCGGCAGCCCGCACCACTCCGGAGTCGCTCGATCTTCAGGAATTGCTGGCGCAAATGCGAGACGCCGGTTGTCGCGCTGCTGCGATGGAAGTTTCATCCCACGCCTTGGCGCAGGAACGCGTCCGCGATATCGAATGGGATGCCGCTATTTTTACCAATCTCACTCAAGACCATCTCGATTATCACCGCACAATGGAGAATTATTTCGAAGCAAAAGCGAAATTGTTCGAACAGCTCGCCAAACAGGACCGGAAGAAAAAACCGGTCGCGATCATCAACATCGACGATCGCTACGGCCAGAAGTTAGTCGCAAAAATCAGTTCGCCTTCGCGGAATGCCAGTCCGGCTCGGATCCACGGCGCGACAAGCAGCAAGGTTTCAATCGTAACTTTCGGCACCGGACTGAACGCTGACTTCCGTGCGTCCAATTACCGAATGGAATTTGGTGGCACCTCGTATCAACTCGACGCCCGCGGAAAAAGTTATCTCGTCCGGGTCCCGTTGATCGGCCGGTTCAACGTCGCCAATTCGGTCGCCGCGCTCGCCGCCGCCAATGCGCTCGGAGTCGGCTTGCGCGAAGCCGTTCTCAGCCTAGCTAAATCGCCACAGGTTCCCGGCCGGCTGGAAATGGTCCCGGCCAAGCGCCAATTCCAGGTTTTTGTCGATTACGCGCACACGCCCGATGCATTACTGAACGTGATCAAAACTCTCCGCGAACTCGGACCGCGACGCTTGATTATTGTTTTCGGGTGCGGAGGAAACCGTGATCGCGAAAAACGGCCATTGATGGGACAGGTGGTCGACCAAAATGCCGATTACGCCATCATCACGTCCGACAATCCGCGCAAGGAAGATCCAGACGAGATCATCGCCGACGTCGAGAAAGGTTTTCGCGGCAGTCATTTCGAAAAAATCACCGATCGCGCGGCGGCAATCTCCCGCGCCGTTGAGCACGCCCAATCGCGTGACATCGTATTGATCGCGGGCAAAGGTCACGAGAATTACCAGGAGTTTGCCGATCACACCGTGCCGTTTGAAGACATTCAAGTGGCGCGACGCGCGATCGAAAACCATCCGATGGAATTTAAATGAACCCGCTGTCCCTCTCACAGATTGCGAAACTGGCTGAAGCGAAGTTGGAAAGCGGCGACGGGAACGTTTCCGTCGAAAGAATCAGCACCGATTCACGAAGTATTAAGAGTGGCGAGTTATTCGTCGCTTTGCGCGGTGAAAATTTCGACGGCCACAAGTTCATCGAAGAGGTTGCCAAAGGCGGTGGTGCCGGCGCGATTGTCGACGATAAGTGGAAAGGACCCGCTTCTAGTAGGTGTGCGATCCTCCGCGCGAACGACACCTTGCTCGCCTACCAAAACCTGGCCGCGAATTATCGAAGATCCCTTCCGCTCAAAGTTCTCGCCATCACCGGCAGCAACGGCAAAACCAGCACGAAAGACTTCGCTGCGTCGGTGCTGGGCCGAAAATTTCGCGTCACCAAGACGCAGGGCAATTTCAACAATCACGTCGGCCTCCCCCGCACAATCTTGGAAGCGACATCGAAAGATGAAGTCGCCGTTTGGGAAATCGGCATGAATCATCCCGGCGAAGTCGCGCCGCTCGCGGAAATTTCCGCGCCCGACGCCGCAATCATCACGAACATCGGCGTCGCCCATATCGAATTCATGGGCAGCCGCGAAGCGATCGCGCAGGAAAAAGGCGCGTTGGCCGAAGCAGTTGGCAGCGATGGGACCGTGATTCTTAACGCCGATGATCCATTCAGCGAAGGAATCGCCAAGCGAAGCCGCGCCCGGGTGGTCTTTGCCGGCATCAATAACGGAGTTCTTCGCGCGACGGACGTCGAACAAACATCGAGCGGCTCCGAGTTCACTATCTTGGAAGGCGCGCATCGTTGCCGCGCGCAGCTATCCGTCCCGGGTTTGCATATGGTGCAAAACGCCTTGCTCGCCATCGCTGCCGGCCGCGTTTTCGGCGTTCCACTGGAGGAATGCGCGATCGGTCTAGCCATCGCGCCTCTAACCAAAGCCCGTTTGCAAATTAAGGAAGTGAACGGGGTGCAATTTCTCGATGACAGTTACAACGCGAACCCCGATTCAGTGAAAGCCGCCTTGCGCACATTGATCGAACTCGGCGCCGATGGAAAACGGATCGCGGTCCTGGGGGAGATGCGTGAATTGGGCGCGGAAACGCAACGCGGCCACGAAGAAGTCGGTCAGGAGGCCGCCGCGCTTGGCGTGGATCAATTGATCGGCATCGGCGAAAAGGGTGACGTCATTGCCAAAGCTGCGAAGAAGGCCGGGTTGGAAAAGAGCGACGCCGTAGGATCGACAGCGGAGGCCGCCGATTTGTTGTCGGAGATCGCGGAGCCTGGCGATCTCGTGTTGATCAAAGGCAGTCGTCTCGCCCGAACAGAAGAAGTGATTGAGCACTTCTCTCGTCACCCGTCGCCCGTTACCCGTCACTAGATATGATGTATTTCCTTCATCGGCTGAGCGAGCAGTTTGGCGGCTTCAATGTTTTCTTTTACGTCACCTTCCGCGCCGTCGCCGCCGCGATTACCGCGTTTGGGCTATCGTTGTTGTTCGGAAACTGGGTGATTCGGGTTTTGGTCGCGCTCAAGCTCGGCCAGCCGATCCGACAAGCCTCCGAGGTCCATCGGCTCGCCGAACTGCACGGCGTCAAAGCAGGCACGCCAACCATGGGCGGAGTGTTGATTATCGGAACGGTCTTTATTTCGAGTGTACTTTGGGCGCGCCCGGATAACCGGTTCGTCTGGCTTGCGCTCTTCGCGATGATTTATCTCGGCCTGCTCGGCTTCGCCGACGATTACCTCAAAGTCACGAAGAAAAATACCTCCGGAGTCAATGGCCGAATCAAACTGATCTTCCAATTCACTTTGGCCGGAATCATTACCGCCGTTTTTCTGACCAGCCCGCTGCTCGAAGTGCAGGCGCGTGAGCTGTTCGTCCCGTTCGTCAAAGCTCCCGTCGTTGCCAACATGAGTTGGTTCACGTTTTTCTTTTTCGGCCTGGTGATCGTCGGCTGCTCCAACGCGGTGAATCTTACCGACGGTCTCGATGGGCTGGCAACGGGTTGCACGGTCACAGTCGCCTTCGATTACGCGTTCCTCTCTTACATCGCCGGAAATTTCCGGTTGGCGGAATACTTGCAGGTCCCATTTTATCCGTTCACGGCCGAACTGACGGTCGTTTGTGCGGCGATGGTGGGGGCCGGCCTCGGGTTTCTGTGGTTCAATTGCCATCCGGCTAAGGTTTTCATGGGCGACACCGGATCGCTCGCGATTGGCGGCATGCTCGGCGTCGTGGCGATCTGCTGCAAACAAGAATTGCTGCTTATTGTCGTCGGCGGCGTGTTCGTGATCGAAGCGGTCTCCGTCATTCTTCAAGTCTTGAGTTTCAAGCTCACTGGAAAACGCATCTTCGCCATGTCGCCAATCCATCACCATTTCGAGCTTGCCGGTTGGAAAGAAAACACCGTGATCGTGCGTTTCTGGATTCTGTCCGGAATCTTTGCGCTCCTTGGTCTGGCCACTTTGAAGTTGAGGTAGCAATTTGCGTTACTCGAACCAAAACGTGGCAGTGCTCGGAGCCGGTTTGAGCGGCGCGGCCGCGGCGCTTTTGTTACAAGCCGAAGGAGCGAAGGTCAGCGTGCTCGACAGCGCCGAAGAAAAGAAACTGCTACGCTCGACACTCGATAATCTGCGCGCTCAAGGCATCCGTGTGATTTGCGGAGCGGACGCCGACCGCAACGCGGACAAATTCGACTTCGTTGTGGCCAGTCCGGGAATCGATCCCGGGTCAACGCTTGGCCGCAACTTTTGGTCGCGCGGAACTGAAATCATAGGAGAGCTCGAGCTGGGTTGGCAATCGTGCAAAACCCCAGTCATTGCGATCACCGGGACCAATGGCAAAACCACTACGACCGAAATGCTCGCCCAAATGTTGAACCAGTGCGGGCAGAAAACGATTGCCTGCGGCAACATCGGTAAACCGCTCTCTGAAGTCGCACGCGAAAGTATTAAATACGATGTGCTCACGGTCGAGGTCAGCTCGTTCCAACTCGAAACAATCAAAACGTTTCATCCGTCGATCGCGCTCTGGTTAAACTTTGCGCCCGATCATCTCGATCGTTATCGCTCCGTCGCCGAGTATCGCGCGGCCAAATTGCGACTGTTCGAGAACCAAACTGCCGATGACATCGCAATTGTAAATGCCGGCGAAAATTTGCCGGACATGCGCGCACGCAAAATCACCTTCAGCGCTTACACCAACCGGGCGGACTTTCGTTTGTCCGAGGGCGCGATCCTTTTTCAAAACCAACCAGTGTTGCGAATGAGCCAAACGAAATTGCGCGGCTCGCACAATATCGAGAACCTGATGGCCACGCTCGCCGCCGGTCACGAACGCGGACTCTCGTTTGAACAAATGGTTCCACCGTTGTCGGCCTATGAGCCTCAGCCGCACCGTTGCGAGTTCGTCCGGCAAATCGACGGGGTGGACTATATCAACGATTCTAAGGCGACGAACCTGGACGCGATGGAGAAAGCGCTCCAAGCGCAAAGCAAAACGGTCGTTCTGATCGCGGGCGGAAAAGACAAAGGATTCAACTACCAGCCAATGCGCGATCTCGTGGAAGAAAAAGTTCGGACAACGATTTTGATTGGCGAAATGGCGAAACAAATTGCGCGCGATTGGGACGGCGCGGTTAAAACCGAGTTCGCGACAACGCTGGCCGCGGCCGTTGAGCGCGCGCGTGCCGTCGCGAAGCCGGGCGAAGTCGTGCTCTTCTCCCCGGGCACCTCCTCTTTCGACATGTTTAAAAGTTATGCGGACCGAGGCGACCAATTTCGCGCCCTGGTCCAAGCCCTCCCTCAATGAAAAGAAAGTTCAAAATGCCTAACCTGCTCAAGTTCAGACGAAAAAAACTTCGCGCCACCGCCGTGCGACGCCCGCTCCGCATCGGTGCGGTCACAGCCGGTTACGACGATCTGGCCGAGCCGAGTATGAAACTGTCGCGCGCGTTGCTGATCGTGCTTCTGCTGCACGTTGTCGCCGTCGCGGGAATTATTGCCTTCAACGCGATCAAGACACATCAATCAACGCTTCCGTCATCACCATCGTCGAGCACCGTGGCAGTTGCCCCGGTGGAAACAAAACCGCAAGCGACAGCCGCGAGTTCAACCGCGCCGGCCAAGGTCAGCACCAAAACGCAAATCAAGGTCTCTGATTCGGGAAAAACCTATGTTGTGGCGAAAGGCGATAATCCGGTGACGATCGCGAAAAAGTTCAAGGTCCCGTACGACGACCTGGTCGCGCTCAATCACATCGATGATCCGCGTAAGTTAAAGATTGGTCAGAAACTTTTGATCCCGGCCAAGTCCGCGAAAAAGAACGAGTAATTGTAGATCCGATGCGTCGCAAAAGCGCTTACCTTCTGTTTCTGGCGGTCCTGGGCCTCCTGGTCATTGGGATCGTCATGCTTTTTAGCACCAGCGCTTTTGCCCGCGACAGTCATGGCGACGCATTGTTTTTCCTGAAGCGCCAGTCAGCCTGGCTTGGAATTGGATTGGCCGGCTGCGTCGCCGCCGCAATGGTTGATTACCATTTCTGGCAACGGACCTGGTGGATCTGGCTCGGAATCGCGGTGATCACGCTCGCATTTTGTTACGTTCCGCACTTCGGAATGCGGATTAACGGCTCGCGACGCTGGCTCGGCCTTGGCCCGGTGAGTTTTCAGCCATCTGAGATCGCGAAACTTGCTGCTGTATTCTTTTTAGCCTGGTGGTTCGCCCGTTACGAAAAAGTAGCCGGCCATCCGCTATTTGGGTTTGCGATACCGTTGGCAATCGTCGCCGCGTTGCTCGCGCTGATCTTGTTTGAAGTCGATCTCGGAACAACCGCGCTGATCGGCATGACCTCGTTCGTAATCATGTTCGTTGCCGGAACGAATCCGATCCTGCTCGGCTTGCTCGCGGTCCTCGGCAGCAGTGTAATTTTTGTGGGCGCCACCCACGCGCGCATGGATCGGCTGGTCGCATTCACGGATCTGGAGCGCTACAAGGAAGACGCCGGATTGCAGCAGATGCAGGCCTTGATCGCATGGGGCAGCGGTGGAATGGACGGACTCGGGCTCGGTAACGGCCGTCAAAAAATGCTCTACCTGCCCTACGCCCACACCGATTTCATTTTTCCAATGATCGGCGAAGAGCTCGGACTGCGAATCAGTTTGCTGGTGGTTTTCCTTTTCGTGGTGGTGATCGTTTGCGGAATCGTCATTGCGTTGCATGCCAAAGACCGCTTTGGATTACTCACCGCGACTGGAATCGTTTCATTGCTTGCCCTCCAGGCCGCGGTGAACATTGGGGTGACGACGTCACTTCTGCCAAACAAAGGCCTGCCGCTTCCGTTCATCAGCTATGGCGGTTCGAATCTTGCCGCCTGTCTGTTCGGCGTTGGTTTACTTCTTAACATTTATCGCCAGGCCGTTCTGGAACCGTCCAACAAGAAACGTACTGCGCTCCAGCTGCGGATAACTCCACGGATTTAACGAATGAACGCAATCATCGCATGCGGCGGCACGGGTGGACACCTGTTTCCGGGAATCGCCGTCGCGGAAGTTTTGCGGCAACGCGGCCACGAAGTCCTCTTGTTCGTTTCCGAAAAAGAGATCGACAGCCTCGCGCTTTCCACGCGATCTCAGTTTCGGTTCGAAAAACTGCCAACCGTAGGTTTCCCTTCGGTTTTATCGCCCAGAATCTTCGGATTTGTTAGGCGCTTTACCGAAAGCCTTTCTCTCTGCCGATCGATCTACCAAAGATTCAAGCCCCAGATTGTGCTCGGCATGGGCGGATTCACTTCGACCGCGCCGATTCTCGCCGGACGGATGCGCGGCATTTCCACGCTGGTTCACGAGTCGAACGCGATTCCGGGCAAGGCCAACCGCCTCGCGGCGAAAATGGTTGGTGCCGTGCTGCTCGGTTTCAAAGAGGCGGCGCAATTTTTTCCAAAAGTGCGAACAGAAATCACGGGGACGCCGATTCGAACGGAACTAAAACGCCTGGATAAGGAATCGGTGCGGCAAAAACTCGGACTTCAGGCCGGCCTAACAACCA
>DATINV010000200.1:0-4559 GCA_035473775.1 Chthoniobacterales bacterium | reverse complement strand
TCTCAACCCCTCAACCAATTTGTTTCGCCTCGACGGGCTGGATGCGCTCGCGGTAAACTAGCTCGCCCAGTGGGAGCCCGCCGTCATGGCGACCATGTCAAAGTCAACGCTCCATCTCCAAACAGCGCACGTGCTGTTTGTCGATGTTGTCGGCTATTCAAAATTGTTGGTTAACGAGCAACGCGACGTTGTGCATGAACTCAATCAGATCGTGCGAAAAACGCCGCAGTTCCGAAAAAGCAACGGCGCCGGTCAACTGATTTCGATTCCAACCGGCGATGGAATGGCGCTCGTTTTCTTCCGAACTCCGGAAGAGCCGGTTCATTGCGCCATGGAAATTGCAGAGTCCTTGAAGACCAGGCCGCAGCTTGGCCTCCGAATGGGAATTCACAGCGGCCCAGTCGATCGAGTGAAGGATGTCAACGACCGACCAAATGTTGCCGGTGTCGCCATTAACGTTGCCCAACGGCTCATGAATCTCGGTGATGCGGGACACATCCTAATGACTCGCCGCGTTGCAACCGATCTCCTGGAAGATCCAAAATGGCAGGCGCACTTGCATGATTTGGGTGAAGTCGAAATTAAACATGGAGCGAAGGTCGGAATCGTTAACCTTTACACACCTGATTTGGGTAATCCGAATCCGCCGGAACAAATCAAAGCGGCGTCGACCAAGAAGACCGGCTTCACCTCGACGCTCGACATTTTCATTCGTTCTCGTCGCTCGAGGTACGCAGCAATCGGAGTCTTGTTGGTTGTGGTTCTGTTGGCAACTTGGACGCTCTATTCATTCTTTGGGCGGTCCCGATCCCCCGCACCGGCGAACGGAAATAAGAGCATCGCTGTTCTGCCATTCGAAAACTTGAGTGCAGATCCGGCAAACGCTTTTTTTGCCGATGGCGTGCAAGACGAGATTCTTACCGATTTGGCAAAGATTGCCGATCTGAAGGTAATTAGTCGCACCAGCGTGATGCAATATCGCGACACCGCCACCCGAAACTTGCGCCAGATCGCGCAACAACTCGGCGTGGCCCGCGTGCTTGAAGGCAGCGTTCAACGAGTGGCGAACAAAATTCGAGTAAACGCCCAACTGATCGATGCGCGCAATGATGTCCATCTTTGGGCACGGACCTATGACCGGGACCTAGCCGATGTTTTTGCCATCCAGAGTGAAATTGCCCAAAACATTGCTGATCAACTTCAAGCCAAGATTTCTCCCAGCGAGAGAGCGGACATCGCCAATCCACCCACCACTGATCTGACGGCTTTTCATTTTTATGTCCAGGCCCAGGCGCTCTGGGCGGACTCATCGGACCCGGTTCATGGCAAGGAAAAGCTTCCGGAAGCGGCGCGGCTGTTAAACGAAGCTGTCACCCGAGACCCAAACTTTCTTCTCGCCTGGTGTCTGTTAGGAAAGACACACGGTGCGATTTTTAGGCAAGGCTATGATCGGAGCCCGACACGTCTCGATCTGGCCCATGCTGCGGTGGAGAGGGCAATTCATCTTCAGCCGCAATCCGGAGAAGCTCATCTCGCCTTGGCTACATATTATTACTTCGGCCTTCGCGATTTCGAGAATGCCCGGCGAGAGCTTCTCATCGCGCGGGACGCGTTACCCAACAATCCTGAAGTGTTTCAATATGCCGGCTTCATGAATCGCCGCGAAGGCCACTGGGAGCAGGCGACACATGACCTGGAACAGGCGCTCGACTTGGATCCGCGAAATTTGTTCTTGTTGCAGCAGTTGGCCCTAACCTATCAGCCACAACGCCGCTACCGCGAAGAGGCGCAAATCTGGGACCGCGTTCTGGCAATCGTTCCTGGAGATCCATTGACTCGCATTTCACGCGCTCTTGTCGCATTTAATTCCAAAGCAGATCTCAACCCCTACCTGACAACATTGGAGGCTTTGTCTTCGGAACACGCGATCATTACTTCGGAGATCGACTGGCCGTCCGTTACCGTCTGTCAACGCAATCCAGCTTCAGCAGAGCGCTCGCTGAAAAGCTTTCCCATCGATGGCGAAGTGAGTAACGGCACGCACATTCCACACAGCTATTGGGAAGGCGTGATCGCTCGTCTGAACGGTGACGAAGCGAAAGCTCAATCCGCGTTTGCCGCAGCTCGCAGCGAAGTCGCGAACACGGTCGCGAAGCAGCCCGACTTTGCCGGTGCTCTTAGTTTGTTAGGCCTAATCGACGCCGCGCTTGGTCGAAAGGATGATGCTCTAAGGGAAGGACGTCGCGCCTGCGAACTTCTCCCGATTTCTCGGGACGCGATCGATGGCGCCGCCTCCGCGGTTAATCTCGCGCAAATCTACACCTGGACGGGCGAAAAGGATCTGGCGATTCAACAGATAGCGACGATTGAACGCGGGCCAAGCGGTTTGAGTTATGGTCTCCTCAAGCTTCAGCCCTTCTGGGATTCGTTGCGAGGCGACCCGCGATTTGAGAAAATCGTGTCTTCGCTCGCTCCAAAAAATGGTTGAGCCGTTACGCTCCCGCTAGTGCGCGGATATTGTTCCCAGAATGTAGATTGCTGCAGAGCAGCATCGCTGAGTTGTTGAGAAGTTGAGCGACGGGTATGTACACGAGGACGAAAGTGATTAGTGTCTCTTCGTGTCCATCGGTGGTTAAAGATCTGGCCTAACACGCCGCCGCATCCCAACTCCTGCCACGTAAAGGACCGATTCGCTTACCCCGTCAATCTTGAGATCTTTTTCAATCGCTTTGTCACTCAAGGCCGCTGTGCAAAAAGGCGCCAGCCCGAGCCAGGTGGCGACCAAACAAAAGGTCTGGCCCAAATGGCCTGCGTCCAACAGCACGACCCGATAAGCGCGTCCCTTCGGATACTTCCACATCGTTCGCGCAAATACCGCAGTCATCAGGAATAACGCCGCGGCCGATCGAGTGTAACTTTGATGCCCACAATACAGTTTTGCTTTTTGTGGAGTGGCGCCGGCGGTGATCATCTCCAGCGCATGGCGCTTGGGATGGTAATGATACAAGCCGCGGCGCAGGCCTTTTACTCGTAAAGCCATCAGATAAACCTCGCCCGGATGACGCGCGCCGCCCGACGGACTGGTCTTGTGAATCAATCGACCGAAGACCGGCGAGTAAAGATAACCGCGCACGCCCCAAACCAGCGAAAGAAGTTGAGATACGGTCTCCAGCGACAACTTTCGCGCCGAAAATTTCCGATGCGTTTTCCGCTTGAGCAAAACCTGGGCGAATTCCGAATCCGGCAGTCCCATTTTCGGCAGAGAAATTTTTTTCGCGTTCGGTAGGGACTTGAAAATTGCCGGGCGGCGCCCTTTGGGCAAAAGAGCTTTCCATTCCGCAACACTCCGTGTCCGTTTCACGTAGTGCGCGTCTTTGGTGATAAAGTGAAAACTTCCTTCCGGAAGCCAACTCGACCATTGCTCGGCGAGTTTCTGATCAAAATCCGCCGCCGGCGAATTGCTCCGCACTAACAGGCCATGTTTTAGTAATTGTGACAGAGCGAACTTGACGCTCTCTCGCGGGTAGCTTGAAAAATGATCGCTCGCTTGCTTCGGGGTTTTCCAGTCATCGAAGAAATCGAGCAGTTCGCAGGTGATCGGCCGTCCCCTTACGGTGTGGCCGCTCCCGAAATTGGAAATCTGCAGCGCGCCATTCTGCCAATAGACCAACAAGTTGCGCGTCCGTCGCAACCGCACGCCGCGCCTGATCATGGCGTCGTTGCCTAGTCTCTTTCGCTGGCCCTTCGACTAGAATCTGGTGAACGAATTGTGTCCGTCCAGGTCCTTGATGTAACTTTTGACTGTTTTCAATTCCGATTCCAGTGCTCGCTGTGCTTGCCTGAGCGCCTTTTTGGAATCCTTTATCAACTGTTGATCGGATACTTGTCCGGCTCTTTTCTTTCCCGCGGATCGTTTTCTTTTCGGCATAGGGGTTACCTCTCTTTCAACTCGCCACAATTTTTGGCGTTACGCGCGAGTCTGACCAGAACGCAGGCGCATGTCAATGCGTTCGCCACTCGGTTAGTTAGGCCGCGCCGGACAAGGCAGGGAAGTGACAAGTGACCCTCCTACGCCAAGGCTTCGGCGGGCATGCATGTGATAAGTGACGAGACTGGGGCGGCAGCCGGTTTCGGCTCTTAACCACTAATGGACACGAATAGACACGAATTAAAAATCTGATGAGGTCCTGTTCGGATTCGTGTGAATTAGTGTCGATTCGTGGTTTGAACTAAGGTAGGGCGGCTGCCCTAACCTCCCGCCTTAACCATCAATCATTTCCTGCCTTCCTGCGTTCCTGAGCGATAGTTCTGGATGGCAAGACAACCACGGGTCGCGCTCGTCACCGGCGCTAACAAAGGAATCGGTTTTGAAGTTGCGCGGCAACTACGTCGCGAGGGATTTCGCGTGTTCCTCGGCGCGCGGGATGAAA
Source organism: Chthoniobacterales bacterium (assembly GCA_035473775.1). Lineage (GTDB taxonomy): Bacteria > Verrucomicrobiota > Verrucomicrobiia > Chthoniobacterales > UBA10450 > AV40. The sequence goes on along the minus strand of DATINV010000200.1, from coordinate 129 downwards.
GGGCTGGGAAAGCTGCCGCCGACAAGCTGAACAAAGAAGCTGCTGCTTTCGCCTCCGATCATGTCACTCGTCACACGTCACCCGTCACTTGTTTGCTGATGGATATCAGCAAACCTGACAGCATTCGCA
>DATINV010000199.1:0-26274 GCA_035473775.1 Chthoniobacterales bacterium | reverse complement strand
GCGGTCAGCGATCAAGACGATCTCGCCGCGGCACTTCTCTGCGACGGTCTTCGCAACATGGGAGTCGAGACCGGGAAAATTTTCACTGCCGAATCGTTGCGCGTTGATCCGACGATGCAGCCGGGCTTCGAACAACTGATGTTGAAACTGGAAAAGCGCGGATTGCTGGAAAAAGATGACTCTGGTTACCGGCCAACTTCAGCGTTCACGGATTCTGTCAACTCTGCGCTCCAAGCGCAGCGTTCATTCGTTAATCGACATCCCGGGCATCTTCCTGAAGCTTTACTCGTTGCTGGAAGTTGCGCCGAGCTCGGTCCGGTCCTGCGCGGAGAAAAGGATGCGGTGGAAGTACTTTTCGCAGGGACGGGCACGGAATTGCTGGACCAATTCTACGGCAGCGGTTTACTCAGCAGTCACTGGCTTGCGGCAATTGCTGCCGCTGTGCAGGAAACGGCCCGTGCTTTGCCGGAAGGCCGTGGATTACGCATTCTCGAAGTGGGTGCGGGCACCGGGGCTCTAAGCGCGCAGGTTCTTCCGGTCCTCGAGCGCGGTCTCCACAACTATGTTTTCAGCGATATATCGGCTGGGTTTTTCCCGGGTGCCATGCAAAAGCTGGCCGCATTTCCGGAAGTCGAGACGAAAATCTTCGATCTTGAAAAGCCAGCTACCGAACAGGGATTTGAACTTGGCTCATTCGATTTAATTATTGGCACGAACGTGCTTCATGCAGTCGCCGACGTGCGATCGACGTTGCGCAATTTGCACGACCTGCTCGCGCCCGGTGGTTCGCTTATTTTCATGGAGCACGGCACGCCACACATTTGGGCGGAAGCCGTTTTCAGTCTGACTAAAGGATGGTGGCGATTCACTGATCGCGATTTGCGATCTGCCCATCCGCTGCTCGCGCGATTGCGATGGGAATCCCTTTTGCGTGAAACGGGTTTTGTTGAAACGACCTCGCAGCCGAGCCTGATCGGCGCCGATCCGGAAAACATGTTCACCGTCTTCGCACGGAAAGAGTGGCAAGCAGCCGCCCCGGTTGAGCTCGGCGACTCGTCGTCGGAAGAAATATCGTGGCTCATTTTTGAAGATGAGAGCGGCGTTGCACGCAAATTAATTGATCGCCTCCGCGCGACTGGCGCCGCGTGCCGAACCGTTCGTCGTGGAAGTTCGTTTGACGCTTTGGATGATGAGACGTTCCGCATTCGCGCAGAAGTGCCCGAGGATTGGCATCAACTTTTTGCAAAGTACAGCGGGGATGCCAAACCGGAGCGGATCGTTTACTTTTGGAATCTCGACACCCAGCTCGATGAAGGCGCTCTCTTTGGCACTGACGCGCTACTTCATTTGGCGCAGGCGCTCGAAGCCAAATGGCCCACCGACAAACTTCGGATCGATTTAGTTACCCGCGGCGCGCAAGCCGTCGGTCGGGAGGTCCGGCCGACCACGGTCGCTCAATCGCCCGCGATTGGTTTGTTCCGCGTGATCTGGGGCGAACATCCCAATTACGCTTGTCGTGGCATCGATTTACCGCCGATCGCGTCGGAGGCTGACGACAAGTTGTTGTGGGCAGAACTGCTGCGGACCGATCAGGAACGCGAAGTCGCTTTTCGCGGCGAAGCTCGCTACGCGCAACGACTGGATCGTGGACGTCCGCGAACCATACAATTACTTGATCCTGCCGTGCCCTTGCGTCTCGAATCGCGTGAACGCGGCCAACTCGACACTCTGAATTTTGCTCCTTTCGTGCAGCCACCGTGCCGTGAAGAAGAAGTCATCATCGATGTCAAAGCCGCGGGGATGAATTTCCGCGATGTGCTCAAAGCGCTGGCGCTTTACCCGGGCGAAGCGCCGGACGCTCGCATCTTTGGCGACGAAGTGAGCGGCATCATTTCAGCCGTCGGCGCGAACGTGACTCATGTAAAACGCGGCGATCGCGTTTTCGGCCTCGCCATCTTCGGCCTCGCGACTCAAACCATCGCGCGCAGCTGCGACGTTCGTCGAATTCCGGGGAATCTTTCGTTTGAGGAAGCGGCGACGTTGCCGGTCGTTTTTCTGACCTCATGGTATGCGCTGAAGAATGTCGCGCGACTGAAGTCAGGCGAACGCGTGCTGATTCACGCCGGTGCGGGTGGCGTTGGCATGGCCGCAATTCAGATTGCGCATCACCTGGGTGCCGAAGTGATTGCCAGCGCCGGAAGCGCGACCAAGCGCGCTCTGCTTCAAACTCTAGGCGTCAAACACGTAATCGATTCGCGACGCGGCGATTTTGCCGAAGCGATCATGGACCTGACCGGCCGTCGCGGTGTTGACGTCGTCCTCAATGCGCTCGCTGGAGAAGCAATTCCGATGGGTCTCTCGTGCCTGGCCGACGGCGGCCGATTCATTGAAATCGGCAAACGTGACATTTATCAAAACTCGCGCATTCCGCTTTGGCCACTGCGGCGCAATGCCTCATTCCATGTCGTCGCCATGGACTCTGTATTTGCCGGCGATGAATCGTTAACGCGGCAAATGCTTGGCGAACTGACGGATCTGGTTGAGCGATCTGTTCTACTTCCGCTGCCGTTCCGCGTTTTTCCTGCGAACTCCGTCGATGCGGCTTTTCGATTAATGGCCAGTGGCAAGCACATAGGAAAGGTCGTGGTGTCATTTTCAGAACCGTTTGTGCCGCGAAGAGGCGAGCCACTAGTTCCGAAGTTCGAAATCAAATCGGATGGTTGCTATCTCATTACCGGCGCATTCGGCGGGTTCGGCAAAGTCCTTGCGAATTGGCTCGTGAAGTCCGGTGCTCGGTATCTCGTCCTAACAAGTCGCAGCGGCGCACAGACGCCCGAGGCTGAAGCTTTCGTGCAAACGCTGCGCGATCGTGGAACGACTGTTCAGATCGTGAAAGCTGATGCTAGCTCCCATCACGACGTCACTCGGTTGCTCGGAGAGGTCCGTTCTCTTGGCCAGCCGCTGCGCGGTATCTTTCATCTGGCCATGGTCATCGATGACGCACCGCTGGCTGCGTTGACTCGGGAAAGAATGGCAAGCGTCATCGGTCCGAAAGCATTGGGTGCGTGGTGGCTTCATCGAGGGACACGTGAAATGTTGCTCGATTGCTTTGTCATGTTCTCGTCGATGTCGGCGATCTTCGGCAACCCCGCGCAGGGTAATTACAGCGCCGCAAACGCGTTTCTTGATTCGCTCGCTCATCACCGCCGCGCGCTAGGTCTTCCGGCGCTGACCATAAATTGGGGCGTGCTTGGTGAGGAAGGCTACGTCGCGCGCAACACACGAGTCGCCGAATTTCTGGCGAAGCAGGGCACGACGGGACTTTCCCCGGCTGAAGTCATATCCGTTCTTGAGTCCTCGTTGCGCGCAGGAACCACACAGGTCTCTGCCCTCCGTATCGATTGGGCGAAGTGGAAAACCTTCTTCCGTGGAATGCAAGAGAGCGGCTTGTTTAAGCGAGTGATCGCTTCGATGCAGAGTGAGCAACCCAGTGGTGCGACGAGTGATTGGCGCAATAAGATTGAAGCTGCGCCGGCAAACGAAAAGGAAGCTGTCATCGCACAAGCTGTGCGCGATGTGGTTGGCGCCGTCTTACGAGTGAAGCCGGACACTCTGCGAGAGGACCAACCGCTCACTGACCTGGGTCTCGATTCGCTGATGGGAGTCGAGATTGAAAATTCACTCGAACTCGCAACTGGCGTTGCTCTTCCGCCGACCAGTCTGATGCGCGCGCGCACAATTGGCCAAATCGCAACTTTGATCGCCGGCCAAATTGGGGGTGCCGGATCTGCCAAATCGCCGGCCGAAGCGGGGGTGGAGGCAAAGCCTGTGATCACTGCAACCGAGGTCGATCTCGAAGCGCTCTCAGGTGAAGAAATCGAACAATTTCTCGGTGATGACGAAAGCCCTCAGCTTGAGTCAACCCCACATGTCTGAGGAAAAACGGGACCGTTTCAAACGATGGCTTGAAAGCGGAGAAGCGCAGCTCCATCCACTGACCTTTCCGCAGCGCGAATTGTGGGAAGCTTCACCGGCGCCGGTCACAGACGTATCGAACCACATTTGCTGCATCATCAATGTGCGAGGCGAGATGTCTCCGCGAGATTCGGCGGCCTCTCTTCAGCGAGTAGTCAATCGCCAGGAAGTTCTTCGCCTTTCTTTTTTGCCGGGAAAAAATGGACCGATCCAGATGGTCCGAAAGCAAAGCGAGGCGGAGATAAAATTTCGCGATGTTTCACCGCAAACAAAACCTGAAGAAATCGAGGAACTGGCGCTCGAGACTTTTTATAAGCCGTTCGACTTGTTGCAAGGTCCTCTTTACCGCGTCGAAGTTCTGCGCCGGGCAGCGGACGACCAGGCCTTTGTCTTTGCCATTCATCACGCCATAGCTGATGGCTGGACGCTTGGCGTTTTCGTGCAGGATATTAGCGCGGCCTACATGCAGGAATTCGTCGGCACGCGGAAGGAACTCGGCCCGCTTCCAACATCTTATTTCGCGTGGGGTGCGGCGGAGCGGGCGTTTTGGCAGGTCCCGGAGCTTGAGTCGCGCATCACTTTTTGGAAATCACAGCTTGCGGGAACACGCCGTCTCTGGTCTGGCACAGATCAGTCTAGCATCGTGTTTGTTCCACGCCGGCTGGTCCTTTATTTAGGAGCCGATATCTGTTCAGCAGTGCGTGAACTCGCGCGTCGCAATGGTGCTACTTTATTTAGTACGCTACTCGCGGCCTTCCAAATCGCGTTATCACGCTGGACCGGTGAAGATGACATCGTCGTTGGGACTCCGGTGGCGAATCGAACCAGCCAAGACGTCCGCGACACGATGGGGTATTTTTCGGGCGTCGTGCCCCTGCGCGGGCAGGTTGAACGCAAACGACCATTTTCCGAGCACCTGCGAATTGTCCACCAAACGACCGTCGATTCGTTTGCAAACGCGATGCCCTTCGCAGAACTTGTCCGAGCGTTGAACGAAGGTCCGACTCCGGCAAAAAACCCGGTCTTTGAAGTGCGGTTCGCTTTACAAAATCATCCAGTTCCCGACGTGGAAATTCGCGGATTGTCGCTCAAGCTCAAAATGCGCTCGACTGGGACGCCACGATTTGACCTCGGTTGCGAGATTACCCAACAGGGCGATATACTCGAAGTGGTCTGGTTGTTCCGGGAGAGCCTGTTTTCCCAAAGCGAGATTGAAGAATTGGATGGCTTATTTCAAAGGGTCTTGGAAAATGTTTGCTGTCTGCCGGAGGGGCGGACCGCTGCGATAGCGAGTTAAATTCATGAACATCGCAATCAGTGCCGAGGGACTGGCCGAACAACACGATGAACATGAGGTCAGTAGCATCGCGTTCCAGAGCCTCGTGATCTCGCTCGCCCTGGCCGAAACTTCAATGTGGGTCGGCGTGCGAATGGGATGGTTCTGGCTCATGGTGCTTTCGGCGCTGGTCCTCGCGCATTTTATGCACGGACTGGTGATCGGACTGCATGAGGCGATTCACGGGTTGCTCCGACGGAGCAGGCGCTTGAACGAAATTGATGGTGTAATTATCGGCATTTTCAGTTTTCTGCCTTTCACGCTTTATCGCGTGGTCCATCAATCCCATCACGTCCATCTTTCAACCGAACGCGACGCCGAACTCTGGCCATTTGTTTTGCCGAACTCACCGCGCTGGAAACGATGCCTCGCCGCGTTTTTCGAGCTTACTCTCGGCGTCGTCTACACGCCGTTGCTTTTCTTGCGAATTTTCTTTGGTCGAAACTCATCCATCCGCAGTCCAAAGGTGAGGCGAAAGATTTGGATGGAAATTGCGTTGGCAGCCGTGGTCTGGACCGTTGTGATTGGAGTCGTCGCGTTTTGGGGCGTTTGGAAATATTTTTTATGGATGTATCTCGTCCCGGGAGTGATCGCTGCGAATCTCCAAAGTTGGCGCAAGTACATCGAACACGTCGGTCTGACGGGCAACACAGCGAACAGTTCCACCCGGAGCATTATCCCGAAAAGCTGGATGGGACGTGTGTTTGCCTACACGCTTCTCCATGAACCTTATCATGGCGTGCATCATCAAAATGCCGGATTGCCACATACGGCGTTGCCTCAATTCAAATCGATGCTTCTACCCAAGAATCCAGGCGAACGAGCGCCATTCATGAGTTATCGACACGCACTTCCGGATTTGTTTCGGAACCTCGCCAATCCACGCGTCGGCGCGCAATGGTGCGATCCCTCGCAGGACTGAACTTGATTTCGTTAGACCTTATGGGTTCTCTACGATTTTGTAGAGAATAAACTTACCGGTAGACGCCGTTACGCCTTTGCTCTGAAAGGCTGTCAGGTAGGCGAAGGAGCCTGTGTAATCGACTTTGCCGCCGTCCCCAAATTATGCCAACCCCGACATATGTTACAGAACACAATGCCGTGAGCCGTTCGGGATAGGGTTGGCCGCAACCTCCCATGAGCCGGATCCCGTCGAACCGTTGCCTTTGGTCCCTCCGCAATTAGAGCGAATCGAGAGGAGTGTTTGTAGGTCAGGTCTGATGGTCCTCTCATGAAGATGGCCCCTAGCAGAAGCGATGTGTTGAAAATTTAAGCAGCCCGATAGTGAAAATTGAAACTTCACGAAGGCACGACAGCGGTTCGCTCGCCGAGCAAATGTCGTCCTTCAATCAACTGCCAGGTGAAGAGACCCGGTATTCCAAAGCCGAGTTCTCGAACTCTTGCTATCAAAGAAAGAGCGAAAGCCGTCTCTCCTGGAATCCCCAGAAGATTGCCGACGAGAACGTAACCGCTTTCCTGGGCACCAATCCCACCCGGAACCGGAAACGCAACGGACCGAATCGTCAGCGCCATACTTTGCAGAATGATTGCGTTTGCGACGGTGGCGTGAAGATGCAACGCCCACAGCGCGATATAAATTTCGCCCGAATTCAAAATCAGCGAGAGAATCGTGAATCCGCAACAGGCCAATGCAGCCCGCCGACGCGCGTAAATCGATCCCACCATTTCATCGAGAGCCGTGCCGCTCTGGATCAATGAGTGCCACTCCGGCGAGTTCGCCAATTTCGCAACCATTCGGGCGAGAAAACCAAACATCCCGCGGCGTTGCACAAAATAAAAACCGCCGACCGCGGCGATGCCGACAATTGTTCCAATGATTGCTGGGCCAACGAAATTCCTCTGGCCGGTCGCATTCACCAGAAGGACAACGCCCAACAAGGTGAACGCCGCCTGGGTGAAGACACCGAGAGTAAGATCGACCAGCACGGTTGCAGCGGCAGTGGCAACAGGAGTGCCGTGGATCGCCGCCAGACGCGCGCGAACAATATCGCCACCAACAGCAGCCGAAGGCACAAGTGTGCTAACCGATTCGCCGATCCAGCGCATCCAATAAATTCTCCGAAGCCGCGGTCGCTCAGGTTTCGGAAACAACACCCACCAAGCGAGCGAATCGAGAAACACTGGGACCAAAAAATGGTAAGCGATGATGGCCAAGAGTGCCCAGCCTGCGGTCGCGATTGCGGAACCGACTTGCACGGCGCCTTCCCGGATCAACAAACCGGTGAATAGCGCCGCTCCGGCAAATCCGAGCAGGTAAAAAGTTATACGAACTTTGCTTGGAGCTTTCATTCAGAACAAAAAACGCAGCCCGACAAGGCGGCGTTGGATGCTAACACGGAACGCGGCTGAGTGCGCGAGTGGATAGCCGAGAGCAGCTTAGACGACAGAGTTAGGCGGCGGCGCGACCAAGGCGCAACGCGAGTTGTCGCAACGGGCGCGCAGCAAGCAAACAAATTGTCAGCCATGTCATACTGAAAAATATTCCCGCCAGAACATCGGAGACATAATGCGCGCCAAGGGCAATTCGACTAAAACCGACCATGACTCAATCACCGCTTGCTGCCCAATCAAAAATGAGATACACCGAGCTTGGCCGGCGGACGCATATATAACATCGACAACCTAAAACCGCCTTCTTAACCTATGAATCGCCTTACCCTCGTCCTGACCGTTAGCTTCTGCGCCGCTCTCTCCGCCCTTGCCGGGCCTGCGCTGGAAATGCAGCCAGCTCCATCGCCCGCCCAGGATGAAAACAAAAATTCCACGGAGATCTTCGATTACGAGACGACTTACACGGCGAGCAGCGATTACCAGAAATATAGCGGCCGGTTTGGCGATAGTGACTCCATCTACAACGACATCAGCTATGCCCACCGGTTTTTGATTACCGGGAACTGGTATTTACGGATCGGCGCCGAATATGAGCGTTTCGATTTCGGCGGCGACAACGGGGACAATCATTTCGGACCAGGCGGTGTGGTATTAGGTGGCAATAACGGTTTGCCCGACCATTTGCAGACTTTTCACGCTTTGATCGCTTACGAATACATTGTCCATGACCATGCTGGCGCGGGCATTGATCTCGAACCAGGCCTGTATTTTGAGGATCACGCCAACGGGGATGCGTTTGATATTCCCTGGAAAGTTTGGGTTTCGTTTCCGTTGAAGAAAGACAAAATTTTCGGCGTCATTGGCGCCGGCGGTTCGCTCAACTCAAATCCTATCGCTGCGCCGGGTGGCGGAATCATCTGGCTTTTCACCGATCATCTGCGGCTCGAAGGCGTCTTCCCGAAACCGGCATTAGTTTACAATCCAAATGACGACTGGGAATTTCGGATCGCGGGAAATCTTTACTATGAAAGCTATCGAACCGATGACGTGATCACGCCCGCGCCCAAGCTTCAGGTCCACAATCCAGTTGTGCAGTACAGCGAAGATCGAGCAGGCGTTCAAGCAACGTATTCCCATTTTAAACCGTTTGATATTACCCTCGATGTCGGCTGCACGATCAGACGCGAGTTTGATTTCTTCCGCGCCGAAGCCTCAGTGAAGACTGATCCAGCTCCCTACGTCCGATTAGCGGTGGAAGCGAAGTTTTAAGGGAAAATCTCGTCCAGTTTTCGAGCCACGGACTGCGGGCCGTGGACTTTCAAACGTCCAGTCATGAAGGCCCATGTGCCTTTTAGCTTTCCGTTGCACATCGCCACCCAATCGTTGTCACTGGTGATGAACGTGACCGTGGGATTGTCGATCTTCCCTTTGCCCGTCATAAACTTTCCGTCTTCAACATCGAACCACCAATTGCCGCCATTTGGACCGCTCAGGATCCACTGATATTTGGCGTGAACGCCCTTCGCTTTGTCCGCTTGAAAGCTCTGTTTCATTCCGTCGAACACTTGTTGCGGCGTAGAATTTTCCTCTTCAGCCCGACTAACGCCTGAAAAAGCCAGCGCAAGCATGAGAGCGAAGCAGATAGGTTTAATTTTCATCTTAATAATAAATCGAGTACACGACGGTAATCGGCCGCTTCAGTTCACGTTGTACAGCTCACCGCGGCGGTGGGCAAACGCTGGGACTCGTTTGCGGACATCGGCAATCACTTGCGTCGAAATTTCGGCTTGAATTAATTCCTCTCGGCCGGCCGGTGCCGCCGCCAGAATTTTTCCGGCTGGATCGACAATTACCGAACCGCCGCACAACGTGACGCCATCGTCCGTGCCGACGCGATTGGCGATGATAAAGTAGCTTTGATTTTCGACCGCGCGCGCAAGCGTGAGAATTCGCAAATGTTCCGCCCGCACAACCGGCCAAGCGGATGAATTTACGATCACATTCGCGTCGTGCTTTACCGCAAGCGTGCGAGCCATTTCCGGAAAGCGCAGATCGTAGCAAATGCTCAAACCGATTTTGAAATCGACCAGTTTGCACGCGACGAACTCGTTTCCCGGCGAAAAGCAAATGCGCTCGTCGAGCGGCGCGGCCGTGACGAGGTGAGTCTTGCGATACTTTCCCAGCACTCCCCCACTCGCGTTTACGAAAACCTGCGCGTTGAAAATCGCATCGCCTTCGCGATCCGAAATTCCTGCGACAATCGCGATCGAATTTTCCTTCGCGATGTCTTGAAGTTTGGGGACTGCACCTTCTTTCCACGGTTTGGCGTGTTTTTGGATCACGGGCATTGAGTAGCCGGTGTCGATCATCTCCGGAAAAGCAATCAGCTCGGCGCCTGAACCTTTCGCCCGCTCCACAAAGTCGCGAACCTTATTGATATTCGCGTTGAGATCTCCGAGCACACAGGAAATTTGAGCAGCCGCGACTTTCATTACTCAATCGTTACTTCAAATTTCGATCGAGCGCGCCAATCTTTCGGATTTCCGGCCATTTCCAGGCTGCGCCGAGCACGACTAGAATCGTTCCGATTCCCCCAGCCACGACCGAAATCATCGGACCGAACAACGCGGCGGTTAATCCCGATTCCAGCGCGCCGAATTCGTTTGAGGTCCCGATGAAAATATTATTCACCGAGGAAACTCGGCCCCGCATTTCGTCCGGCGTAACCAATTGAACAATCGAACCGCGAATAATCACACTCACGCTGTCGACTGCGCCGGCGATAAAAAGCATCAGCAACGAAAGCCAAAACGCTTTCGATAAGCCGAAGACAATCGTTGCGGCTCCGAATCCCGCGACGCACCAGAGCAACAACTTACCGGCTTGTCGCATGGGCGGCAGATAAGCGACGACCAACGCGATTGCAAACGCACCAATCGCTGGCGCGGCGCGCATCCAACCAAGACCCACCGGACCACAATGGAGGACTTGATCGGCGAAGATCGGTAGGAGCGCGACCGAACCGCCCAACAACACCGCGAAAAGATCGAGAGTGATCGTGGCGAGGATCACTCTCTTACTGAAAACGAATTTCATCCCAGCCGCCAAGCTCCGCCAGGTGCTTTGCTCTTTGCCTTCCCGCGCCTGTGGCGCGCGCGGAATCGGCAATATCATCAAGAAGAACAATGTCGAAGTGATTGCGTCGATTGCATAGACGATCGGAAAACCTTGATGAGCAACGACAAAACCGCTCAGCGCGGGACCCACAACCGATCCAATCTGAAAAACACTACTGTTCCAAGTTATTGCGTTCGAAAATGCGTCCCGCGACACCAGCGTTGGAAAAAATGAACTCCGAGCGGCCCAGGAAAATGTTCGAGCAATTGAGCCAAGAAAAAGCAAAAGATAAATGATCGGAATTGAAGCGTCATTAAAGTGAAATGTCTGATCGTGTCTCTCGAAAACGCCAGCGATTGTCGTCAGGCCGCGATTGCACGAGCGCAGGATCGCGTATTGCGGAATCGCAAGATGCTGCCAGGACACGAGCGCGAGTAACGCGGATGTGATCGCGCTGAAAATCTGCGCGACAAGAATGATTTGTTTCCGGCTAATCCTATCAGCCAGATGTCCCGCCGGTAGGGAGAGGCCAACAATCGCGAGCGCAAAAACGAGCCCGACCAAACCAAGTGCAGTAGCGGAGTGGGTTCGCCGGTAAATCTCCCATTCCACCGCGACCGCGAGCATCTGCCGACCGATTATCGAAAGTAAATTGCCGGTCGTGAAAAATCGAAAACCGCGCGAACGAAATGCAGCGTAAGGATCGTGCCTCGGTGCTGGCGGCACGACTGCGCCGCAAATCTCCGGGCGGTCACCGATCGGCGATTCGTATTCGTTAGGCATGCATGAGCGCGCCGATTCGAAGTCGCGCACGCCCGCGTGATTCTAGATTCGCCGCGTCGATCTACAAGCCGGGATCGCGCGGAAACTTCACGTAGGTCAAACGGGTGCCACGGAACAAAAATTGATCCGAGCGAATCGCCTTGGACATTTTCAGGCAAAGAGATTGCGTAGGACGTTTTGATTTAGTACAACCCAGCCGTGGCGGACAATAATAGCAAACAGTCGTTGAACGTAGCCGGGGCGTGGTACGTCGATACCACCTGCACGATGTGCCGCACCTGTCTCGAAGAAGCACCAAATCTTCTCAAAGTGAACGACGACGAGACGGCTGCTTATTTTGCCAAACAACCCGAAGGCGATGCTGAAACCGCCGCGGCCCAGCGCTCAATGGAAGTTTGTCCGACACTCGCAATCGGCAACGACGGATAAGCTTTTTCTGTAGCGGCGGTCTGTGACGGTTTGGCCGACAAAGGAATCATTTGTCATTCGGGCTTAATTCGTCATTAGTCATTCCTCATTCCTGGTATGTCCGAAGTTTCCGCTCCGCTAAAGCAATCGTCCCAATGGACGCGGCAAAATCCGTTTCCGGGAAAGTTGGTTGTTAACCGGCGGTTAAGCACCCGGGATTCGGAAAAGGACACGCGCCATTTCGAGATCGACCTCACCAACTGGGGATTGAGTTTCGAGCCCGGCGATTCCGTCGCCGTTTATCCGACCAACGATCCTTCGCTGGTCGATGAAATCATTCACGCGCTCGGCGCAAAAGGCGACGAGCCGGTGACGGCCGCAAAAACAACCAAGCCGCTTCGCGAAGCATTATTGCGTGATTATTCCATTACTCAGCCGACGCCGAAGTTCTTGAGAGCGATCGCAGAACGCGCTTCAGCTGCGCCAATGCTGAAGGAACTTCTGCACCCAAACCGAAAGCATGATCTGGACAATTATCTTTGGGGCGCAGAAGCGATCGATTTCTTAATGGATCACCCGTCGGCAAAGTTCACTCCGGAGGAATTTGTCGCCCTGCTGACAAAGTTGCAGCCGCGTTTGTATTCGGTCGCCTCAAGTCTGCGCGTTTTCCCCGACTCGGTGCACTTCATCGTTGATGTTGTTAAATACGAAAGCCGCGGGCGCGTGCGCAAGGGTGTTTGCTCCGCGTTTATGGCCGAGCGGGCGGACCATGTTCCGGTCCCGGTTTTTCCAAGCTCGGCGAAACATTTTCACATGCCCGAAGACGGAAACATTCCGCTGATCATGGTCGGCCCGGGCACCGGTATCGCGCCGTTCCGGGCATTCTTGCAGGAACGGCAGGCGCGCGGTGATAAGGGCAAGAACTGGCTCTTCTTCGGCGCGCAACGCGAGAAATGCGACTACGCGTATCGTGAGGACTTTCATCAAATGAAACAGGATGGAATTCTCACCCGCTTGGATTGCGCCTTTTCCCGCGATCAAGCTCACAAGATTTACGTGCAACATCGGATGCTGGAGAACGCGGCTGAGATTTGGAAATGGATCGATGGCGACGGTGCGCAGTTCTTCGTTTGTGGCGACGCCAAGCGAATGGCGAAGGATGTCGATGCCGCACTTCGAACAATCGTGCAGGAGCGTGGCGGTAAATCGCCGGAAGAAGCCAACGCCTACGTCGAAAGACTCAAAGCCGATAAGCGCTACAAGCGCGACGTGTATTAGAACAACGAAACCTTGATTCTCAACCTACGGCTCGCGCAGGCCTGAGATTTCAAACAGTCCTAGCTGCTCGAGCGGACTGACCAATGCGTTTTCATCGACGGGCAGGTTTGTTCCGTGCAGCGCGTGATGCTCGAACCAGTAGGTCAACTCCGACTTCCACTGACCGGTGTACGCTTCCATTTGCCAGGCGAACTGACTTTGAGGCGCGGGCGCCAACGGTTCGTGCTCGGTCGCTGGCGCGGGTCCGAGTTTGCCGACCAGAAAAACTTTGTGACCCTGAAGAACAATTTGCGCGCGCGAAACCAGCTCTGGCACCGGATCAGGCTGCGTCATCGCTTGCTTCACCAAATCCCAGCGGTGAAGGGTTAAATCTCCAATCGGCGGAAGCGTCGTCCAGTTTGTTTGGCCGTGATAATAACGCTGGAAGCTGATCCCGTAGAGAGGCGAGGTCACAATGATGAAATCACTAGCGGTCGCACGCTGTTCGAGCGTGGCGGTGATCTCGTCGCAATTCGTCATCCGCATTCGCGCGCGTTCGGACAATGGGCGTAGCGATGTGATTGCAACGATCAAGGCCAGACAAAAGCCGAGCGTTCGGATAGCGATCTGATTCGGAATCGCATTCCAAAAAATGTTGATGCAAAGCGCTCCAATGGCGGGGACTGCCAGGAAATAGCGCGGAAAAACAAGATACTTCGCCGCGCAGAGAAATCCGACCATGCTGGCCGCGGCGAGTACCAAAACGATCGCCCCAAAAATGCTTCGATCCCGCAGAAAATCGGCAGCCGACGGATTTCGGATAAGCGTTACAAAAATCGCGAAGATGATGATCGCGCAAATCAGCGTGAGCCAGGTCCATTCTGCGACTGCGCCAGAATTTGCGATCGCGTCACGCGCGACTGAACTGACACTGGCGATGTCATTCTTGCCGGCCAGAATTTTCGACCAGTCGCTGGTTCCTGAGAGAATCGGTAAATACGGAATCAACGAAATTGCGGCGACCGCGCCAATCCCGAGTATGATAAATATTTTAGACCACGCGCGTTTTGTTAGTAGGACGACAATCGCACCCGTCCCAATCGAAAAAAACATTAACGCATTGGTAAAATTGGATTGAACGCTCAGCACGGCCGCGAACAAAGTGCAAAGACCGATCGTTTTCGTTGGGCCGCCGAAAAGAATCCGCGCGACGAACCCAAAAGCGAGCACGATCCAAATCAAGCCGATCCCATAAGGACGGAGCGAGTCGCCCGCTTCAAGCGTGAGCGGGTTAAGAGCGCATAACGCGAGCGGCCAGAGCGGTGGAGACTCGTCGCTGAGATAACTGGCAATCCAAAGTGCGACGATCAACGAAACGCCGATTAGGAGACCTAGAAAACGCAAACCGAGATCGCTGTGGCCGAATCCGACAGCGTTCCAGCCTCGCAAAAGGAAAAAATAGAATGCGGGAAATGGATCGAATTTTAGCGAATGCCAGGATTCGGAAAGCGTCGGCTTCGTCGCGAGGGTTAGACTGCTGATTTCGTCACGCCAAAGCGGTCCCGCGTGAAACATGAAAACAATGTGGAATCCGATTAAAGCGAGCGTCAGCACGATCGCGACGACGAATTCGCAGCGAGCGAGAGTCGTGGTCGACGAGAGAAACCGTTTCATGCTGCGCGCATGCGCGTGGCCTTAAAAATTCCGAACAACCAGATCGCCGCGCAGAAAACCGACAATGTGCCGCCTGCAAGCAGCCACCACGGTCGATAGATCAAACTTAATCGACCGTGCGCGCCGGCAGGAACCTCGACCACTGGAAATAATCCGTGATAGGAGTCGACACCAAGCGCCCGGTTTCCGATCTTCGCTTGATAACCACGAAAATACGGGCGTGAAAAAGTCAGAAGCGCCGGCGGGCCGCCTGCTGGAACATCCACCTGCGCAACGACGTGGTTGCGCGTGTCGGCGATTCCCGAAATCGTCGCGGTAGCGAACGATTCGTTAGGCCGGAAATCAATCTGAGCAACGGAGCGAACCCGTTGCAGCGGCGGGCCGATGCGATGATAAACAGCAGCCTCTTCGGTCGACTCTACCAGTTCCCAATCGGCGCCGAGCGCCGGATTTACTCCGGAATCCCAGGCGACAACAATTCCGTCGACCCCAAGCTGCGCGAGCAGTTCATCTGGGTTCGATAGGTCCCAGAGAAGATATTCGGCTTCGTGGAGATTGATCTCGCCGTGAATGCGGAAATCAAATTCCCGCGGAACTCCAGCGGACAGGATTGGACTGTAACCGTTTAGGAAATGCAAACCGGCCCACATTGACGTGCTTCCCGGCCTAACCAGTTGACCAATCGGCTGCGGTTTCTTTTCGACGCGATCATTCGTTTCCGGCGGCTGATAAACGCTAAAATAAAGACGGGCCGGGTCGAGCGATTCGGATTTCAGCAGGTCCTGACTCAAATTGTATTTCGGCACCCCACAGTTGGGTGAAATGCAAATGTAAGTCGCGAGCAGAAGCGAAAACGTTGCAGCCGGGGGCGCCCATTCGCGCACTTTGGCAATCGGCAAAAATAATTCGAACAACGCCCAGATCGCGGCGACCTGAAAATAAACCCAGGTCAGAGTCGCGCCATTCGTGCCACCGGTACTGAAGATCGACATCGGAATGGTGACGACAATCAAAAGCAGAAAGGCGGTAGAACCGACCGCTAAACGCGGCCGGCGTTGCAACGCTTCTGCGGCGCAAAGTGCGAGCGTGAGATGAAAAAAAGGCAGCCAGCGAAAGCTCCAACGAAAAAGCCCCGCCATCGGAACCATACAGAGCAAGAGCAAGAATAAGAGCAACAGGAGCTCCCACTTCAATCGCCGCAGCAACGTGCTGGGCCCACGAATAAATCCAGCGACGAGCGCCGCTGGCGCGGCGAGTCCACAAGCCAGCTCGGTTCCAGGGTGTGGAAGATAGCGCGTCGAGAAGTCCGCCCAATTCACCGTCCAACACGGCACAATAAACGCCGGTAACGCGCGCCACGGTACAATCCACTGCCAATGGCCTCCGGCTGATTGCAAGGCGCGCTCGGAACCGTATACGTAGTCGAAGATCGCCAGCCATGCCGGCGCCGATAATCCAAATCCAAGCGCGGCGCCGCTTAGCAGCGGCAAACTTGATCTCCAACTCTGGGTTTCGAACCATGATTTGATCGCGAGCCCTGCGATCAAAAGCACCGACATTAAGACCGTGTAAGGAAATCCACCGGTGACGAGCAGATAAACGAACGGCGACGGCCAAAGAAATCGCCAACGAGATCGTTGCTGATCCAGCGCGCGCTCAAGTCCCCACCAGGCCCATGGTAACCAAGTAAACGCGGCGAGCGCGCCGAACCAATCGGTTGCACCCCAGCAAATGATCCAACCATTCACCGCCGCAATCAGCGCGACAAAAACCGACAGCGGGAAAGAGAGTTTGCGATCACGCGCGAGCAAAAACGCGCCAGCGGCGAGGACAGCCAAATGCGTGATCGACAAGGCGGCGGCCTGCTGCGGAAAGGTCAGCGGAAATTTCCAAACCAAAACGACGACTGCATTTACGAAGATCGAAAACGTTCCGTATTGAAATTCGCCAGCGAGGTTACTGCAGACCCAGGAATAGGGACTGAGCAGCGGGAAATGACCTTCGCTCCAACTTCGCGCGACGTCGGAGAACACCGGCAGGATCGATAATTCATAATCGTCGTTCCAAAAGACCAGCGGATTGTGGCAGAGCAGCGCGAAGCAGAACGCGACGACGACTAATCCTGCTGCCACCGCGCCGAGAAACTCTCGTCGAGCAAGCGACCAGTGATTAGTGACCAGTGAAGGGTCTCGCACGAGTCCCGATTCTTGCTGGTCACTCGTCACTTGTCACTGGCCACTCTTATAAAACCACCGGTTTTCCCTCGGTCATAACAAGCACTTTGTCCTCAATGCCATGAACGCGTGCCGATTCGCGTAAGCGCTCGAGCGGTTCTTCCAGCGGCTCGTAACCGAGACGGAAAGTTCCGTAATGCATTGGCACAAGCGTTCTGGCTTTGAGCTCGTTGAACGCGCGAACCGCTTCTTCTGGGTTCATGTGCACCTCGCGAGCGAGTGGCGGATCGTAAGCGCCGATCGGTAGGAGCGCGATCTCGATGTTGTGACGCTCGCCAATTTCTTTGAATCCCTCGAAATAGGCAGTGTCGCCACAATGAAAAACCGATCGACCATTCGCACCGATAACGAAGCCGCCAAAGCCGCGATGGGTATCGGCCAGAAAACGCGCTCCCCAATGATGCGCCGGCGTCAGTGAAACTTGAACCGGACCAAGTTCGATCGTCTGCCATTCGTCCAGCTCGTGCACAATGTTGAAGCCGAGCCGATGGACTAGACGCCCAACGCCAAGCGGAACTATGATCGGCTGATCGGCTGCGATCGCTCGGAGCGTTCGGCGATCGAGATGGTCGAAATGCGCGTGTGTGACAAGAACGAAATCGATCGACGGCAGATGGTGAATGTTAAAACCGGGTTCCTTGAGTCGCTTGATCACGCTCAGCCACATCGACCAGATCGGATCGATCAGGACATTTGCCTCATGCGTTTGGATCAAAAACGATGCGTGCCCAATCCAGGTGATACAAATCTGACCCGGCTGCACTTTGGGGAAAAGTGGCCGCGCGTTTCGAGCTCCGGAACGTTTGGTGAAAAGCGATGGAATCCAAACGCTGGTGATAAAATTGCGTTTGGTCCAATCGCTGCCCGGACGAAGCTTTACTCGCTTCGATTTTTTCGGGCCGCCGTGGGCGGCCTGGCGAACGATCTTTCGCTTTCTAGAAAAAGGATTCGGCACTCGGTCGAACCATATAAGTCGTGACGGTCCGAATCAAACGACCCCTACGACGCTAAGACTAGGCGGAGACGCGACAGGAAATCGAAGTCTGGTAACGGCGGCAGGAGGCAGACGAAAGTTCCATATCGGCGTTCCGGATTTGAGCGTGGATCGCGATCGGCGTCCAGGCTTTGGAACTGTTGAAAAAGCGGATCGTCGCCGAAGAACGCGCCTGGACAATTTCGCTCGACAAATTTTCGTTGCGGCGAGTTGGGCGGGAAATCGTGAATGAACACCGCGCACGGTTTTCCGGTGCGAAGTAAATTGATGGCTAACTTGAGCGCACGAAAATCTTTCGGGCCGTCGATCAAAATCGCATCGCCGGATTGCAATCGTTGCGGCAGGATTTCGCGCGAATCGCCGTAAAGCAGTTCGACGTTCTGTTCATTTCTCAATTTCGCTTCGGCGGCGGGCGCGTTCTCTGATTCGCGCTCATACTCGACGCTGAGAATGTGCGATCCGGGAAAACAGCGCGCCAGGATTAGCGTGCTCTTGCCGCGGGCCCGCCCGGATTCGAGAATTTGTTTCGGAGCGAATGGTTTTATTGCCGCGAAAAACAAAAACATTTCACTCTCCCAAATTCCCCCGAAGCCGGCTTCGGGGGGAATATTTGAAATGATTTGGCGATACTCGGACCGTAAGTCTTTCGCGTTCGCCGCGACGATCGCCTTTGTCAGTGACGGGTGACGGGTGACGGGTGATGAGTCACCGGTAGAAAACATGCGGCAAGCGACCACATTTGGCATCGATTGCCAAGTATCGTAAGTAAAGGTGGATCGAGCTCTCCGAGCTCGATGTTAATTCACACGGCCAACGCCCGTCACTATTTAGCATCGCCCGCGGAGCGGTCGATCCACCTCAGACGATGACATCGAACGAAAATTTGCGATTCGACGAGCGCGCCTGTTTCATCGCGGGCGCAGCGAAATCGGGCACAACCCTGTTAGTGTCGTTGCTCGACAGCCATCCCGAACTGCTGGTGATGCCCCAGGACACCGCCTATTTTCCGACTGTCCTCACAAAGTATCGCGATCGCGGACGCCGCGCGCAGTTCGATTATTTGACCAAAGAATCGTGGACGAACGTCCTCTTCGGATTTCAAGCGATGCGCGGCCGGCAGGATTATGCTGAATTTCCCAAGCAAAAATTTCTCGAAACGTTCGAGCGCATGGCGTTCGATCCAGCGAACGAAAAACTCGATCTTCTCGTGCTGATGATGGAAGCGTACGCCGAAGTCATAAGCGTTCCGTTGGATCGGATTAAACGCTGGGTGGAAAAAACTCCGGCGAACCGCAATTGCGTTCCTCAAATTTTTGATCGTTTTCCGAAAGCGAAGTTGCTTTTAACAATGCGCGATCCACGCGCTCTGCTCTCCGCGCAGATCGCACTCGAGAATACCCGCAAAACACGACGATTTTCGGTTTATTACGTGGTCGCGCACTGGCGCGCGGCCGCGAAACTGGCAAAGAAAATTCGAGCCGGTGAGTTTCCCGGATTGGTAGTCGGCTATGAGGACCTGACACTCGATCCGAAAGCTTCGATGCAAAAAGTATGTGATTATCTCGAGATCGGTTTCGACCCTGAAGTTGTGCTGAATCCAACGAAAGTCGGCCGGTCTTGGGGAGGAAATTCCGCGGCCGGCACCCGATTCGCGGAAATTAGCACTGCGCCGGTCACCCGCTGGAAGAACGACCTGCAGGAAGATGAAGTCGGATGGGTGGAATGGCACTGTCGCGATCTAATGCCCGAATTTGGCTACGAACCGCGGCTGACCCGACGCTCGCTGCGCTACTTCATGAAGCCCATTCGAGGCGAACGACCGAAAGAATTTCTGAAATCGCGCGTATATTCACTACGCGATCGAGTGACTAAAACTTGATCGCGTAGAAATTTGGCATTCAGTCTCCAACGCAATGAGGGCTTTAAGGATCATTCTTCCAATATTTCTAATTTGTGCGACGGCGATGGCGTTTGAATCGCGATTGCCATTTAAAACGATTTTCAGGGGCGAGCCGCAATTTCATCGTCTGATTAAGCTGGCAAAAGAGAATGATTGGAAATCATTGCCAATCGGCGAACGAACCGCCGCCGTGGGCCAGGCACTGACTGGGACGCGTTATAAATCGTATACTCTGGAGATCGACAGTCGGATCGAGTCGCCCTCAGTCAATTTCACCGGACTCGATTGCTGGACATTTTTTGAAACCTCACTGGCCTTCGCCCGAATGCTGAACGAACCGGAGGAGAACTGGACGCCGGAAATTTTTCTGCATTACATCGAGGTCGACCGCTATCGGGGCGGCATTTGCACCGGCGAATATCTCTCTCGTCTGCATTATTTGGAGGATTGGCTCTACGACAATAACAAGCGCGGGCTGGTGGAAGATCTGACGACCAAGCTCGGCGGCGGCAGTGTGCCGCACGCAGCGCATGAAATGACTTCCGGTTGGCGACATTACCGGTATCTCGCGGCCAACAAATCGCTGCTCGGCCCGCTGGCAAAGATGGAATCGGATGTCTCGCGCCGGGCGCTTTATCAAATCCCGAAAAACCGCGTGGCCAAGATCGAACCAAAACTGCAGAGCGGTGACATCATCGGGATCGTTTCCCACGATGGCCGATTGTTTTCCACCTCGCACGTCGGACTGGCACTGCGGACAAGTGACGGCGTTTTGCATTTCATGCACGCGTCGGCTCCGCACAATTACGGCCGGGTATTGGTTGACTCGCGACTGTCGACGTATCTGCACACCTATCGAAGCGACACCGGGATTATGGTCGCGCGACCCTTGAAGTAATTCGCAAACCAAGATCGGCGATTGTTGTGGCGCAAACTTTCTGGCAAGATCACGCCTGACAATGAAGATGCCTGCCCTAGCGTCATGGATCGCGGCCTTCGCGCTTATCTCGGGTTCCGCTTTGGGCGAAACGAAGATCCGTATCGGCCATTTTTCGAACATCACGCACGCGCAGGGCGTGATTGCTCATGCATTATCGCGGCAGGGCAAAGGCTGGTTCGAGCAACGCCTTGGCACGGACACGAAGATCGAATGGTTCGTTTACAACGCCGGGCCGAGCGCGATGGAAGCCATTTTCGCGAATTCGATTGATCTGACTTACGTCGGTCCAGGGCCAGCCCTCAATGCTTACACGAAATCGAACGGCGCGGAGATTCGCTTGATCGCCGGCGCGGCCGATGGCGGAGCCGGATTGATCGTGCAGCCGGACCAGAATTTGAAAGCGCCAGCCGATTTTCGCGGAAAGAAAATCGCGACGCCTCAGTTAGGCAATACGCAGGACATTTCCTGTCGGGCTTGGCTGACAGAAGGCGGCTTGAAAATCACCCAGCTCGGCGGCGACGCTTCCGTTATTCCAACAGCGAATCCGGACCAGCTCGGACTCTTCAAGGGGAAACAAATCGATGCGGTCTGGACGGTCGAACCCTGGCTGACGCGCATCGAAAAAGAAGCCGCCGGCAAAGTGATCGTCGAAGAAACGGACACGGCCACAACCATTCTCGTTTCCAGGGCGAAGTTTTTGAACCAACAGCGCGATCTCGTCAGAAAAATCCTTCAGGCGCACATGGAGCTGACGGATTGGATCGCGAAAAATCCGGATGAGGCGCAACGATTGATCAAGGCCGAGTTGCTGGCGGAAACGCGCAGCGACATGAGCCCGGACACAATTGCCACAGGATGGAAACGGATCGCATTCACTTCAGAAATCCCTCGCGCATCGGTTGAAAAATTTGTCCAGAATTCGGTGCGCGCCGGATTCATCAAAACGGCGCCCGACTTGTCTAAGTTGTTCGAGAGTCCTTGAATGTCGCTTCAAGAAGAACTGAAGGGACCGCCGCCGGCGAAACTGATTGTCGATCATGTGTCGAAATGGTTTCAGCAGAAGCGGCAAACCGTACACGCGCTCGATGATGTGTCGTTCGACGTGGCCGAAGGCGAGTTCATCGTGATCGTTGGCCCGAGCGGCTGCGGCAAATCAACTTTGCTCGACATCATCGCGGGGCTCGAACATCCGGACAAGGGCCAGGTCCTCGCAGATAACCAGCCGGTCGAGAATCCTGGCCGTCATCGTCTGGTAATGTTTCAGGAATCGGCGCTGTTTCCGTGGCTGAATGTTTTTGGCAACGTAATGTTTGGCCTGAAGCTGAAACCTGGTCTGCGCAATTCGGAGAGGCGCGAGGTGGCGAAGTTTTTTTTGCATCTCGTTGGGCTCGAAAAATTCATGGAAGCGAACGTGCACCAGCTTTCCGGTGGAATGAAACAGCGCGTGGCGCTGGCGCGCGCGCTTGCGCCAAACCCTCGCGTGCTCCTGATGGACGAACCGTTCGCCGCACTGGACGCGATGACGCGCGAAAATCTCTACGGCGACATCCAACGGATCTGGGAAAAACGGCGCAAGACAATCATCTTCGTCACCCACAATGTCCGTGAAGCCGCCTGTTTGGCGGATCGGGTGATGGTAATGTCGCCGACACCCGGCCGCTTGCGTGATGTTTTTGAAGTGAAACTGTCGCGTCCGCGCGATTTCAACAGCATCGAAATCGCTCAGCATGCAGCCAAACTGACGGCGGTGTTGAGGGGTTACAAAGAAACGGCGGCCTCGACATCGTGAAACGCGCATTACTGGCAATCTTGTTTTTTGTCACGCTGGTCATGATTTGGACTGCGCTCGTCCGCGCGCAAATCTGGTCGCCGGTGTTGCTCCCCTCTCCCCGCGCAGTTTTGGATTACCTTACGAGCGCGGCTCGCGACGGAACTTTGCTGAGCGCGTCGCTGGTCACGCTGCGGCGTTTGCTGATCGGCTATTTCATCGGTCTAGTCATCGGCCTGCCCCTCGGCTTGTTAACCGCATCGTTGAAATTTTTCGAGGACACGATCGGCGTTCTCGCGCTTGGACTTCAAACGCTACCAAGTGTCTGCTGGGTTCCCCTCGCATTGCTCTGGTTCGGCCAAACCGAAGGCGCGATGTTGTTCGTCGTCATCATGGGCACGGTTTGGTCGGTCGTGATCGCGACCGATACCGGAGTGCGCACCCTGCCGCCGATCTACGCACGCGCGGCACGCACGATGGGTTCCGGCCCATTTCACCGATGGGTCCGCGTCATCCTGCCGGCGTCGCTCCCGTATTTGATCAGCGGAATGAAGCAAGGCTGGGCGTTCGCGTGGCGATCCCTGATGGCGGCGGAGATTTATGTCACGATTCTCACCGGATTTGGACTCGGACATTTACTCCATTACGGCCGTGAGCTGAATGCCATGGACCAGGTTATCGGAATCATGATCGTGATTGTGCTGATTGGGTTGCTGGCCGATAAAATCCTGTTCTCGCCCTGGGAGCGTTTTCTTCATCGGCGCTGGGGCACTGGCAGAATTTGAATTCGTGATCGAAAATGCCGCTGGAAATGTGGCCGCCGAACTAAGATGAAAGTCCTGTGCGTAGTCGAGCACGGTAATGCGCCCAGCACGCGGTTGCGCTTGCGCGATTGTCTTGACCATTACCAAAGGCTTGGGGTCGACGCCACCGTGCTTCCAGCGCGCCGATCGAGTCTGGCGGAGCGGCTGCGGGTTCTAAAAGAAGCTGCTAGACACGACGTGGTTGTGTTGTTCAAAACGATCGGTTTCAACGAATTCGAACTGAGCCTTCTACAACGAGCCAATCGCCGCATCGTATTCGATTTTGACGACGCGGTAATGTTTCGCGAACAAAAGCATCGGCGCCCGCTGCGCGCGAAGACGTTCAAGAAATTTCTGCGAACGGTGCGGCATTGCGAAGCGGTGGTCGCGGGAAACGATTTCCTAGCTTCGTTCGCTGAGGCAACCGGCCGCCGTGCGGTGATTCTTCCGACGTCAATCGACTTGAGTAAATACAAATTGAAGGAGCAGCACGATGGTCTTGGCCTAACGATTGGCTGGCTCGGGCTGAGTGATGGATTGCCCTACCTGCGCCACATTCACCCAGCGCTGCAGCTATTGAGCACGCGTTTCCCGGGTCTGAAATTGAAGGTGATCAGCGACAAGCCGCTCCAACTCGACGGCGTGGTCGTTGAAAATGAACCGTGGCGATTGGAAACCGAGCAGGCAACCCTCGCCAGTTTCGACATCGGCATCATGCCGCTGTGGGACTCGGTTTGGACCCGCGGTAAGTGCGGTTACAAAATTCTGCAATACATGGGCGTCGGAACCGCCGTGGTGGCTTCGGATGTCGGGGTCAACAGTCAGATTATTACCCACGGCGAAAACGGTTTTCTGGCCAGGAGCATCGAAGATTGGTTGGAAACACTCGCGAGTCTGATCGCAAACGCAGAGCAACGAAAACTGTTCGGAACCCGTGGGCGCGAATTGATCGAGCAGCGCTACTCGTTGGAAACATTCGCGAAGGGTTACGTAAAAGTTTTGCGCGAAGTTGCAAAACATCCCAGCGCTTCCCCGTCACCCATAACGCGGAGCGCGTTTCATCGATGGAATTTTAGCAGCCGCGCGCGCGAACTTTCCGGCGGCGACGCGATCGTAATCTCTGTGCCCAAAAGTGGGCGGACGTGGGTCCGCACTTTTCTGTGCGCGTATTTTTGCAAGCGCGCAGGCCGGCCGTTCACGCTTAGACCGGATCATTATCACGATCCAACTATCCCCAAGCTTATTTTCTCGCACGATTTCGCCGAGCAACGCATGAAAGCAAAACTCTGGGACCGGGTCCGCGGTAAATACCTCGTGCCCGCCCGCGAATTGGCCCGAGCACGCGTCATCCTGCTCGTGCGCGACCCGCGCGACGCATTTGTCTCCCTTTATATGCAGCTGGTCCATCGCACGAGAGAGACGCCGCAACAGATCAAAGAGAAAAAAGTAGGCGATCTGATGCGGGACCGCCGGTACGGAATCATGTCAATCATCCGGACGATGAATGACTGGTTTGCCGAGTTCGGGCGCCACAAAAATTTCACATTGCTGCATTACGAATCGTTGCGCGCTTCTCCGGAGCAAAATTTTCACGCGATCCTGGCCACGCTCGGAGAAACTTCCCCTGATCCCGGCGCATTCAAACACGCGCTCGAATTCTCCGATTTCGGAAATATGCAACGGCTTGAGACGGCTGGCGTTTTCGATTCCAAAATTCTGCGATCGACCGACGTGCGAAATCCGGAATCGTTCAAGGTCCGCCGCGGAAAAGTTGGCGGGTATCGCGATTATCTTTCTCCGGAAGACCAGGCGTTCGCGGCGGATGCGCTTAAACATCTGGACGCGCGTTTCGGCTACACCGCCTGATCGTTTGATGAAGCCGCCTGTTCTCATCATCGGCGCGCATCGCTCAGGCACCAGCGCCACCGCGCGAGCACTTGAGCTTGTTGGACTGCAAATCGGCCAACGTCTGGATAGTCATCGCGAGCCGAAAGGATTGCAGCGATTGCACGACGACTATCTTCGACAACGGGACGCCGCCTGGTACGATCCCAAGCCGTTTTTGAATCAAATTCAGACGCGTGAAGGCCGGCGCGATTGCACGGAATATCTGCGATCGAGTCTCACTTCGCATTTTGGGCGAATTTTTGGTTATCGAAACAATCCGAAAGGCTGGTGGCTTCATTCGCGGTTAAAATTTGGCGCTCCCTGGGGTTGGAAAGAACCGCGCACAACCTTATTTGCGCCAGCATGGCTGGAGATCTTCGCTGATGCGCAAATTGTCCATGTTGTCCGAGACCCGATCGCAACCGCCGAAAGTATCCGAGAGCGTGAATTGAAATTTCAGGCTGCCGGGGATCCGCCAACTCCAAATCTCAGCGATCTCAATTATTGTCGGGAGCTGGTCGAAGTGTACCTGCGCGCCGGGGAACAGCTCGCCAATTCACAAAACTACCGGCGGCTTCAATTTGAAGAGCTGCAGGCCAATCCGACGGCCGTGCTCGAGCAGTTGGCAGATTTCTGCCGACTGAAAGTCACCATCGGGAACCTGGCGACGGCGGCAGCCAGCATTCGGCCGGCAGGCGTTAGCTCGACGTTGTGAGAGGCAGTTTATCTCAACCGCGGGCGATTGAGGTCAATCGCCCCTACCTATTTTACGTGCATCGCATCTTCCCAGCGGATTGCCGCCCGCAGTAATTCGGTGAGCGAGGTAACGCCAAATTTTTCCTTGGC